>JAIFMU010000188.1 GCA_020048285.1 bacterium
GGAACAAGAAGTTCATACAGACCAAGTCGACCTTTATAACCGGTATTGTCGCACTTTGAACACCCTTTTCCTCTCCACAATTTAATCCCCTGGCGAAGTCCGATTTTCTGAAGGACTTCCGGCTCCGGATCATACTGTTCTTTGCAATGTTGGCACAATTTGCGTATCAGTCGCTGTGCCATAATCCCACGAATAGCAGTTGATACTAGATAGGGAGCCACACCCATATCAAAAAGGCGGGTATATGCAGAGGGTGAGTCATTAGTGTGAAGCGTGGAAAACACAAGGTGACCGGTAAGCGCAGCTTGAATCGCCATTTCTGCCGTTTCCGTATCTCGCATTTCCCCAATCATAATAATATCAGGGTCTTGCCGAAGAATCGAACGCATTCCTGCCGCAAAGGTAAAACCTGCTTTGGGATTAATCTGCCCCTGTGTAACACCATCGACTTTGGACTCTACCGGGTCTTCCATCGTAATAATACACTCTTTGTTTTCGTGATAATTATTTACAAATCGAAGACCTGCGTAGAGCGTAGAAGACTTTCCAGAACCGGTGGGACCGGTAACGAGTATAACTCCATCGGGAAGCTTAATCAACTCCTCGAACGTCGCCATAGTTTCTTTAGAAAGACCGAGTTGTGGAAGCGTGAAATTATTCCCATCAGAGTCGATAATACGAAGTACTAACTTTTCACTCATAGCTTGACGCGTCATAGCCGGAAACGCACTGACTCGAAAGTCTACATTTCGTCCCTGATGGCGAATTTTCAATCGCCCATCTTGAGGTTTTCGTTTTTCGGCAATATCCATACCACACTGAATTTTAAGGCGAGAAATGACCATGGGGCGCATGTGAAGTGGAAGTTCCTGCTGAGCGGACAAATCTCCATCGACGCGATATTTGATCAAATAGCCCGTATCTGTCGGCTCAAAGTGGATATCAGAACACCCCTTTTCAACAGCATCATGCAAAACGAAGTTTACAACCTTGACAACCTGCTGACCTTCATCATCAGTAAGAGACTCTTCCTCCTCGAGATCAGCCGCCAGTTCAAGAGATGTCTTTTCATCTGACATGCCATCGAGAAGCTGGTTCATATCAGGGCCACTACTTTTGTAGACCCGTTCGATTGCTTTTAATATCTCTTTTTCAGAGGCAATTACCGCATCGATATCCTTGCCGGTCATGAACTTAATATGGTCACGCACGCGAAGGTCGCTTGGATCAGTCATCGCAATGGTAATGACGCCGTTGCTTTCATACACAGGAAGAATTTTGTACTGCTTACACAAATCAATAGCAAACAGCGACTTCAAATCTGGCTTTACTTTAATATTCTCCACGATAACGTGCTGAACATCAAGCTGAGCGCTCAGTATATCAATTAATTTTTGTTCGGAAATAAAGCCAAGATCGACAAGTGCTTCACCGATCTTAATTCGCTTTTGCTTTTGATGCTCCAACCCTTTAAGCAACTGTTCTTCAGTAATAAGTCCTTGATCAACAAGAACTTCTCCCAACCTCTTATTACTAGTCAACATTATTTGTTCACCGAGAATCATACTGAGGTCATCACTGGAGATGAAATTCAATTCTACCAGAACTGAACCGAGTGTTTTCCCCGAGGATCGTTGACCTACCATCGCTTCTTGAAGCTGATCTTCAGTAACAAGCCCCTGAGATAAAAGAATTTCGCCTAATTTTCGACCGCGTCTTCGAAACATGCACAATCCCCATCTTCTGCAATTTAGCAACGCGCACAGCGCATCATGACTTTATAATATACTACACGTCTTTTCTCGCATACAGATTAAGTTTATATTGTGACAGCATAAAACAAACTGCAACAGGATTGACAATGAATCAACGTAAAATTTTCATGGACTACATTCAAAACCGTTTCCCTAGTCGTTTTGCTGAATTAGAAACAAAATTCCAAGCATATTTCGACTGGCTATGTGATATCAACACAAAAATCAATCTGATATCGCGCCAAATGCCAACCGAAGAGTATTGGACCTACCACTTTCTCGATTCGTTGCTTCTCACGGATGTCACATCATTCACGAGCGAAACAGTACTCGATTTCGGAACTGGCGGCGGACTTCCGGGGATCCCATTGGCAATCATCTTTCCCGAGGCAACATTCCATCTCCTCGATGCGCGTCGCAAAAAGCTCGAAGTGCTTGCTGACGCTTGCGAGCACATTGGCATTGAAAATGTTGAACTTGTTCACGGGAGAATCGAAGAGGTTTCATTTCATTTCGCAGAAAGTTTCGATGTTATTGTTTCGCGATCCGTAAAAATCGAACCGCAATTCAAGTCGCACCTGCTCGAAATGCTTATCCCGGGCGGAAAACTATTCTTTTACCCACACGGTTACAGATCTTAGTCGCCCTGAATTGGGAATGCGCAACATTGTATCCTATAGGAAAAAGAAATGATAATAGAAATAACTGGCGAATACATCGAACTAAACAAACTATTAAAGCTTGCGGATATAGCCCCTACCGGAGGAATAGCAGGCGAAATGATCCTCGAAGGTGAAATCCTAGTCGATTCGATTGTTGAAATGCGCAAAAAACGAAAAATCTATCCAGGCATGACCGTCCAACACGATGATAATGTAATTACGATTTCAAAGAAGGCATCATGAAAAAAGGGCTAATCCTCATAAACACCGGCAACGGCAAGGGCAAAACAACGGCCGCATTCGGGATGGTCCTTCGCGCCGTTGGACACGGATTAAAATCTGAAGTCATCCAGTTCATCAAACAACGACCAACCGGTGAAATAACGGCACTACAAAAATTAGCACCTGAACTAGTAGAGATTCAGCAGCATGGCAATGGGTTCACCTGGGACTCAACCGACCCGCAAAAAGACCTCAACTGTGCACAAAGTGGTTGGGCACGAGCAAAAGAGATTATCAGGTCAAACTGTTGTGCGGTTCTACTTCTCGACGAAATCACCTATCCTATAAATGACAAGCTAATCGACATCAACGATGTCGTAGAGACACTTCAGTCAAAACCAGAGGCGATGCACATCATCGTAACCGGGAGAAATGTTGCACCAGAATTAATTGAAATCGCAGACTGCGTATCAGAAATCAATCCCCTAAAGCACCACTTCGACTCAAATGTACCCATGCAACGAATTATCGAATTTTAATACAAACAAACAGCGAAGCGAAGGTTTACATTTTCCTCCAACCCCCTTTACTTTTTCCTAGAATCTCATTTTTTATTGTTCATTCCTGAAGTGGACAGATCAGTTAGTATTTCAACATTCTCTTTCCAGACTGCTTGAATATAGCTAGCACCGAAACAATAAGCACAACGATGAACTTTTCATGGCAATGAGCATATTTATGTGCTACATTTCGTGGTATCAAACGGGAAAGTACCCCGCTACAAATACCTTACTTGAGGAGTATTCTATGTTTCGTAACGTTTTAGCAGTAACAGCTATCGCAGTAATGGCTGGAACAGCTTTCGCAGCTGACTACTGTTTCCCATCATCAGCCATCCCTGGCGGCAAAAAAGCATCTGAAGTAGATCAACTTGTATCATTCATTTGGGATGACAATGGCTATTCTGGCGAAGTCGGAACTATGTATGAGTATAAAACCGGAACCATATCATGGGCTGACCGAGCATCTGTTGGCGGAACAGACGACAATGGAGCAACCAAAAATCCACTGAACATCAACGAAGGTGGAATGGGGCTTTCATGGGCAGTCAAAACTCTTGGTGCCAAACTTGGTGGCGGCCACATGACATTCAACATGATTGCAGGGCTGTACGTTCCAACATGGGGGCCAGAATGGAATAACCGTCAATCTAAATACGGTTCGTACAACAATGGAACTACAGAAGGAAAACCTTGGATCGTTGCTGCAGCAAACGGACGTGAACAGGATATTTTCTCAGACAGACTTAATGGAACTCGAGTTCAAAAAGGGTACATGATTCAAGGTGTGAAAAAAATGATCGCCGCTGGTCACGAGCACGGTAACCACACAATAGACCACATTGAAACCAACTCACCCTACCCAAAATCGGTATTCGAAAAATTTGGCATGGCTGAAGGATTTGATGACGGATCTGTGAAAAAAGATGCACTTGGACGTGATTTCGATGAAGCAACTGAATTTGGGTCTGAAGGCGCTGCACTTACCATGGGTTGGAAAGCATATGCGGGAAAAGCACTTTCACAAAAAGCTTGGGAAGGTATTGTATCTGCAGGGGAAGAGCCAACCAAAGAAAATAGCGTATATACTTCTCAGATGTCAGGTTTCCGTGCGCCACGCTTGGAAATCAATTCAAACCTTTTCTTTGCATTGAAAGCAAAGAACTACCTCTACGACTGTGGTCTTGAAGAAGGCTACGAAGAAAACGTGGACGGCACAAACTTCGTTTGGCCTTATACGACAGACAATGGCACACCAAACATTTGGACTCAAAAAGCTAACGGCGAAAATGTTCCCGTTGACTCAATGCCAACTGGACTTTGGCAGTACCCTGTGAATGTCATGATTATGCCTGATGGTATTCGTGGCGATGTATGGGAAAACTACAACAAGATTGCAACAGCTTCAAAAGATGAATACATCGAACCGAAAGAAGATTTTATCAAACATGGTAAAATCACTGGATTTGATTTCAACATGTTCATTCTTTGGGGTATGACTGCCGACCATGTAGAAAAAACACTGGCAAACTCTCTTGATTTGCGTTTAAAAGGCAACAAAGCTCCTATGCACATCGGGTGTCATACAGACTACTTTACGCCAATGTACGACTATGCAACCCTTTCTTCTGACTTTAACAAGGACAAATACGGTCTTGTTATCAGTCAAAACTGGAACACATGGCAAACACGTAAAACGGCATTTGAGAACTTTGTAACCTATGCCAAAGGCAAAGGCGCAAAATTCAAATCAGGAAAAGAAGTTATTGAAGCTATCAAAGGCTATCAAACTGGCGAGAAAGTCGGAACCGAAAATACATATTCTGGCATGAAATGGTCATTTAACGACTGGGCGGAATCAAATAAATCGACAACTTCTGCAACTGAAGTAACAGGAGACTTGAACAATATTTCAGTTAAAATCCCCGCAGGATTTGAAAACTCCCCAACCTTCAACACTTATGAAGGAATGGGACAGTTTGCTGGTCTTACCCATGTTTCTCTTGACTATAAAACGAATACGGCTCTTTCCCTTCAACTCTTTGTAGATGGCGACAAACCATGGGAAGTTCTTCTGAACAACCTTAACAAAGATGTAAATTCAGGAAAAATCCCACTTGGGGCGTTCCATTACAACCAATACGATATCGGAACTCAGACCGCTCCTGATCTTTCTAAAGTGACAGGAATGGCAATTCGCGTCCTTAAAACTGAAGAAGCTCTTGATGCTCAGTTTACAGTGAAAAATATTAAGACATACGGCGCTAAAATTATTCCTACTCCAATCGCAGGATTAGTAACAGGGAAAAACAGTTTTGTTAAACTTAACGGAGTGAATGCAAATACATTAAACCTTAATGTTGCCAATGCCGGTGTTTACAGTGTTGAAATTTTCACCGCTAACGGTCGCATGGTTCGCTCAATCGAAAGCCAAAATCTGCAGGCTGGCGCAAACAATGTCAAATTGAATGCTCTTCCAGCTGGTGTCGATCGTCATGTAATCAATTTTCGATAGATTTTCAAATAAGAGGTTGCCCTTTTGGGGCAACCTCTTTATTTTACAGTAAAGAGGAGAATACATATGAGATATTTACTATTACTACTGTCCTGCACATTCCTTTTTACTGCATGCAAAAATGATAACGATCGAACTCAAACTGCAGATGAACAAAAAGCAGACTCACTTCGAGCTACTGCAGATTCACTTGCTATTATGCGCAATATGCATGCAATGAGAACGGGCACTCACCTTCACAACAACGCAGATCTCGCAGCAGTTGCCCATCAAGATCCAAAACGTACAGGAAGGATCAAAAAAATGCAGAATGAAATGCGCGACTCTCGAAAAGCAGCAGAGCAAAAGCGAAGTGAAGCAATTATGCGCGAAATAGAAAAGAAAAAAGAGGACTCTTCAAACTAGCGAATCTGCATATTTCCACACAATATCAGAACACACTTTTCTTAGTTCCATTATGCTTTCTTTGCTTGATTTTCGATGAGGCCAGGTATAATCACTCAAGAGAGTAAAGCCAAAGTTACGTGCAAGATCAGCAACAATAACAGATCCAGTAAAGCCTGTTTTCCCTATCGTCTTGGATGATCGATTATCTCCCATATATTGCTGATTGAATTCAAATCCAAGTCCCGTTTCACCACCGGTAGCATAAGGAATATGGTTCTGTGCACATGAAGCAATAAAACCCGATCGAAAGAGAGGCGCGCCATCATTAACAAGCATAGAGACACACATACCTAAATCCCTAGTTGTTGAAAATAGCCCTGCAGCCCCAGGAACAAAGAGCGAGTTCAACGTCCAAGCACTTTCATCGTGAATCTCACCCTGAATCGCTCTCCCACGCCAATTGCACATTTCAGTTGGGACAATCTTTGAACGAAGCTCCACCTTAGGTCGAAAACAGGTGGACGACATATCAAGCGGGCGAAAAACATACTCTTGTGCCAGTAAATCAAGCGGAGCTCCAAACACACTTTCTAACGCAAGTCCTAATAAAATTGAAGTGGCGTTACAATAATAAAACTTTTCACCAGGCTCAACATTGAGAGGGGCATTTAAAATTGCTGTAAGCACTTTTTCAGCAGGTTCACTTTTCAGAGATGCGAGCGAGAATCCAAAATCTAATGTTTGTGTCAAAAGATGTTTAAATCGTGGCGTAGAAGCACACTTTAAATCAAGGGAATCTATCAACTCAACCAATGGCGTTTCGAGGGACACTTTGTGAGATTCAAGGGCTAGTAGCCCTAAAATTGACACGGGAATCGCTTTTGTCACTGAAGCAACATCAAATAAGGTCGTGTTTGATATCGGCTCGCCACTCAGATCACCAATAGATACTGAAACGACTTCGCCGCGAGCGTTTACCACGGTAATTGATGCACGCGATAACACTCCTTGATTTTGAGCATTTTTTAGCACCTGAAATATTTCTTTTTTCAAATCCACTATGCAACCTCTTTCCACATATTCTAAGACAAAATATGTTGGGAACAGGTAATCGTATGAACAAACACAACAACTCAATTTTTCCGCAATATTGTAGTCCCTTCAAATAAATGAGCCATATATATTGAGTCTAAATAGTATATGTAATACTTATAGAAAAGTAGTGCCCCATGTGTAATAAGATCGTATTCATACTTATACTGCTAATAACTCAGTCCTTCTCCTCGTCGACCAAGGATATTCAAGATTATGACGCAATTCGCAAGGCCCTAACTGAGAGAGATGATCTCTTTACACGTGTACTCGGCAACTATCAGCGTGACGGCTACCCTACTCCAGAAACAATCAGCAATCGGCTTTCAACGAATAATGACACCCAATCTCCTTGGTATTACCTACTTAAAGCGGAAACGAATTCGGACAAACAACAGTCATATCAAAATGCTATTACTGCGGCAGGAACGAATATAGGTGAACTTTGGGGACTGTTTATTGAATTCCACAAAAGAAATGAACGTGAACAGCAAACAAAAATCCTTGATATCATTGAAAAACATGCTCTTGAATTAGGTATAGAAGTTCTTCCTGCTCTTAGTGAACAACTTAAGTTACTCGCAGAATCCGAAAATATTCATCACCGCTACGACGTAGCTGCGTATTGTCTTAAACAATCCAAACGGTTTTCACAAGATTCCTACGTTCCAACTTTTACGGAACTTTTTATTAAAGGTTCTGCAACTGATTTCTTTACAGCCTACTCGCATTTTTTAGATGATGTACGCTTCTCTTGGAAAACACAGGCGCGGATAGTTCAAAAATCATTACATTTAGTTTTCACATTCGGTGCAACACTTTTTCTTTTTCTTTTCTTCATGCTCTTAGTCCGTTTCTATTCAAAAGCAATCCATCCGCTTACATGCATGTATCCTCTAAGCATACCCTACAGAATGAGATTTTTCTTTACAACATTGCTCATTATTGTGGCTGCTGTATTTGGTATCTATCCTGTTTTAATATTCCTTGTCGTCTTACTACTTCGTGTACAAATGGAACCACGGTATGCAATTTTCACCAAATTTGTAGCGGTACTCTTCTTGTTAGCGCCCATATCAGGAATTGTCGATAGTAGATTTGGGCATGCCCTTTCTGACAATAGTCCTCTTATTATCTATGAAACTGCGCTTTATAACCAACCAACCCCTGCACTCTACAACAAAATCAAAACAATGTCGGAAATTTCCGGAATTTCCAAAAAGGAACAAGCGCTATATTTAACGTCAATGGCTCTTATTCAATACAAGCGCAATGATATGGCAACTGCAGTCGCACTAATTCGGCAAGCTCATACTTTGTGGCCAAACAATGAACAGGTTCTTCTTGCTGCGGGAGCAATCTACCATGCGTTTGGCGATTCAGAGCAGTCGTTTACCATTTTCAAAAATGCTATTGACTCCTTCCCTAATTCACCTCAGGTAAACTACAACTTCGGGCAAATCAATCTTGAAAAAGTTGGAATATCTGATGGCGCCACTTTTATTTCAAAAGCCGCAGAACTTTCACCGAGAATCATTAATGGATTTATCAAAAGAAACTCTCACTATTTTGGAGAACGCGAATGGCCTGAGCACAGAAATTATTTCCTAGGAGCAATTTCCCCAGAAACATTTTGGGATAACTTCGCCTTCTTCTCAAAACCACCCAAAGGAACAATCAACACATTCTGGGGTGCAACTTTCTTGGGACTCCCCGTATTCGCAAGCTTAGCTATTGTAATTGCAATCTACATAATTTCATCACTGATAGTACCCACCCATATGCAGTTGAAAAAAATGGGCGAATGTGTACTCTGTGGAAAACCAGTATGCAAAAAATGCCGGGCTAATGATTTTTGCAATGAGTGCCAAGGAGTACTTCAGAATATTTCAAATGAAGCACTTATCTCATCCTTAAAAATTAAGATAGCCGACTCAAAGCGAATTCTTATTTTAACTAAAGCGCATCTATCAGATATTGTTTTCCCTGGAACTCGCGATTTTTTTCTGAAAACAAAAAGTAAAAAAAGAATTTTTGTTCTTTTGCCAATTACCTTCCTCGTCTACTCCTTAGGAATTTTTGCAACATCTGCAAACCCAACTTCATTTGCAACACTATCCCAAAATATTTCTTGGATTTTCACAGCACCTTCGCTTATTTATTGGGCGATATTTGCGTTAATTAATACTCGGTCGCTTCTGCCTGGAATATTGAAAGGAAAGAAATAATATGTCTTTTAGTGGATCGCTTTCAGAATTTGATATTTCAAATATCTTTCTACTTATCGAACAGGACAGTGCGACAGGTGAACTTATTGTAGTCACCACTGATAACCGCTATGTCATTTCTTTCAAAAATGGTCAAGTTGTAAATGCTCGTAGCGAATCTGAATCTATCCGCAGATTTCTCTTTATCTATCTGAAACAGGTTAAAAACTATTCAGGCATGGAAATTAAAGAGCTAGACACCGCATTCCATAACAACAATCGTCTTTTAAGCGATGAATTGTTGAAAAAAGGATATCTTGACCAAAAAGAGATGGCAATTATCGTTCAAAGTGGCATTATTGATATCACAAGTATCGTTTTTAGTGTCAAAAAAGGTAATTACATTTTTGACACAAAACCAAATATGGAAGCTGACCAATTCCTCACATTAGCGATTCCAGCCAACTTCGTCCTATTAGAGTCCGCACGTAAAAGTGATGAAGAAAGCACTCTGGGTTCAATTGTAACCGAAGATACAATATTTGATAGCCACATTTCTATTTCACCTGAACAAGTGCATGATCCCGTTAGTAACTTTGCACTATATGCTGTGGCTCATGTTAACGGCGCGCGAACTGTTTCTGAGATTTGCACTTCTGTTTTTTTCTCCTCATGTCATGTATACACAGCTCTTAACGATGCCTATAAAGCCGGAAAGATTGTTCTAGTAAACACTCCTGATTCTTCTTTAAAACCACTTCGACAAAAAGCTGAACGCCAGAACAGTGATACTAGTGACATTGTGGTTTCCTCTGCGATTACTGGGATCATTGCACTTGTTATGTTTATAATTGGTTTGGTACTTTTACGGGGCAATATTTGGAAATCAAAAATTGAAAACAGAACAATTGCAGTGAATCAAATAGAATCTAGTTCCGTTGATATAAAATTGCGCAATGCTCAACTTCTCTACCAAGGTTTGCACAACGAATTCCCTATGAGCTACCGTCAACTACGCGACGCTAAAATGCTCACAGAAAAGGAAATAAACCTTATGCGTAACATGGGTAAAGAACCAACAAAAAAGTAATTCTGTCTATTTTGAACTACTTTTTCCTTTCTGTAAATTGAATTTACCTTTTGTGTGGATAAAGGTTGCCAAGATATTTTGTTGTCTAACAACTGATTTACTTTTATTTCAACAACAAAGAAATGTAATTTCTTAGAACCGCTTTATTGATCAATGTTTATAACACTCACACAAAATGGGTCATTTAGATTTGGACGAGTCAGGATTAACTGACCAATGTAGTATTTCAGTACGAACAGGTTTTACATGCTCAACCGTATGAGCAAAAAATCTGACGAAGCGGCAACTCGAATATCTTGGCTCTGATGTAAATCGCCGTTGTTTCTACGCGCAAAGTCATCGAAATATTCAAAGTAATGTGTGGAATTGAAGTAAGAAGTTCTGAGATGAGAAGGGCATTTCTTGCCAAAGAGTTTTAACACATGCCGCGATAGAGCTTGGGCCAAGATCAGCCAGTTATTTCTGAAATTCGGTACGAGAAAGCCTGTGAGGACGTAGTAATTGGCAAGGTATTCTTGATCACAGTCAGAATAACTGTAACAGGTCACCGAATGGTGCGAGCGGCTTTTTTGTTTTGCTTCGGAACTGGAAGTATATTGGCGAAAGTTTCTAGTGTTGCTAACTGCTCGCTGAATGTAGACAGGTCTGAGTCGATTACACGCAATGCTTACACAAGGCTATAAGCTGCTCGAAATCATACTTTCATGCTGTTCAATAGCACAGAAGAGCAAGTTTCACATTCAGAAGAATTCCCATTCGTATGTGCAACATAAGTCGATGAAAAGTGAAGTCGCTGCGGATATTAATACTATTTTCAAAATCTTCACGAAGCAAACAGGTATTTGAAACCGCTTGTGATAAAAAGTTGGTCATCTCCAAGGATCCTTTTGAGTGGGTAAAGAAGTGTTTACCTTAAGTGCTCTCAGTATTTTCCCCTTACACAGGAACACTAGAAAAAGTTGCATACATCAATGGGGTAGAATAGTTTAATCATAAAATAAGGTTCACCAGAATGGGTGTATCTTCTAGAATGATACATCACTTGAAGTCCTGATGACAGCTCCATTGATCGATATTCCCAAGGGTGGGAAACAGGTAATCTGTACATAAAAAGGTATTGGAGGACGATGATAAAAGAACGGAATTCAATACATTCCACACCTCATAACCTAAAAAAAGTGCTCATTAACAATGAAAACATTGGTCACACAGAAAATATTTTTTGAGAAAGAATAGTGCACTATAGATTATTTCTACGGTTCTATTAGTTCGGTAGCAACCAATACACTCAAATATGAAAATTATCTCACATTTAATCACATAAAGGTATGTATATCATTTCAAATAGCAAATTGCAACACTAACGAAACAACACTCTACCTATTAAAATTTTTAATCTATGCCTATATTGCTATTATACAAACCGAACCACAGGCCTACTAAATGTACTAATCTTTGTATATAATTAGGGAGCACCTCTAAAAGTACTCCCTAATTATAAGAAAAGAAAAAAGCTATTCTAGAAGTTGGTCAACACCATCAAGTTGCTCTGTAGTGATACCAAACTTATCTCTTGCTACAGGCAGATTGAGAATTGTATAGACAGATAGTGGCGGCTGGGTAGCACCATTTTCTTCTACAACCCAACTATTGTTCATAATATCGTTAACCATGCTTGCAGCCTGACTCCCTAGTGCGGAATGGTCAGGTAAAACAGCATAAGTACCAAACGAGAATTTGGGATCAACAAGGTTTTTTACACCAACGATTATTGGTACTTTGTTTTTCTGTATAAAAGGGATCCAAACAGAAGTTAACAACTCTTTATTGACAAGCTTATTGTCACCAGGTACCCAAAGTGCATTTGCACCCTGCTTTATCACCGATTCTAAAGCACCCTGCAACTTGCCATCAATGCCCTCATTTTCAAGAACCAAGGTAGCTAATTCAATATTCTCATTTTTGCAGAACTTTCTATTGGTCTCTACAAATTCAGAAAAAGAGGCTCTGTGAACAATACCAATTTTCTTAATTTTTTCTGCGCCAAAGATTGACCGCAAATTGACGCTACTTGTTACAATTGGAATTTCATAACCAATACCTGTGGCATTTTCCAGTCCTTCAATAGCCTCATTTACTAAAATAGCCATGAGCGAAACTGTAGGAATCTTCAAACTCTCATTAGGCAGTGTTGCCTGATATTTTTTGTATAATGAAACTGACGTATTGTTCATTAAAACTACGACCTGAGGATTGACTTCGGTCATTTTCGCACCGATTTGCTCTGGGGAAAATGTCTTGTCGATAGTGAAATCGATTATCTCAAAATCAGCTTCCAACTCATATGACAATCCATTTCTCGACTCTTCAAAATTCTCGCCGGCGGTTCTAATGATCAGCAATTTATGTTTTGCAGCAGCAATGGTTATACTAGCCAAAATGAGTACAAAAACCATTCTTACGAAATTGCGATTTAATTTTTCCATTGAACACTCCCCATAAATCCGGGCATAATTTCAGTTAGCTTCTTAGCCACCTGTAGTGATTTACCCGCAGCTCCTTTTGTTGCAACAATAGCGACATTTCCAAAACTTTTCAATGGAGTTGTCACCAAATTCTGTGTCGATTTAGATTTAAAAAATGCCAAATCAGATTCGGCGATTATAACACCTTGAGCCATTTGAAATGTTAAAAGAGGAAGCAAATCTTCAACTTTAGTTACATTTTTAATTTTAGCGGTTTTGCCTATCATGGCACTTACAAACCCCTGCATCACTTCTCGACTGTTGTAGTCAACAACACCAATCGTCATAGCAGCCGTCAATTCACCAGGCACCAATGCCTTATCGACAGACAAGAGGACATACTTTTCAGGTGTTCCACCAGAACGCAAAGCAGTCTGAGCAACTGTATACCCAGGAAGAACCTGTGTTTTTTCTCCTTTAACGAGAACAGCATCAGGTTTATCAGCCGTAGCTTTCATAGCAAAATCACTGTATTTTCCGAATACCGTAACAGTCACATCACCTGCTGCACCTTGTATCTTCTGTTGCACCACATTTGACTTCTGGGTCGACGGGTAGTATACGTACAAGTTCTCCGCAAAGGTCTGGGATGTAACAATAGTAAGCAAACACGCTCCAACCCGCAATCCACGATTCAATACGTTCATAGAGAACCTCTCAATTATTCTTCAAAAACTTCTTCTATAGTAGATTTGAAATCAGAGACAAACTCGGCATCTTTAAATTTCAACGGTTTTTCTACATATCCTTTTGCTCCAAATGACATACATTCGAGCATCGTATCTCCCCGCACAGCTGAGATCATCACGACATTAGCTGCTGGATATTTAGTTATAATCTCTTCCATTGCTTGCTGACCATCTTTATTCGGCATAGTTATATCCAAAGTGATTAAATCAGGTTTATGCTTTTCGTATAGTTCAACGGCCTCATTGCCATCATTACCAGTGGCAACAACTTCATACCCCATTTCAGCTTCGAAAAATTCTACAATCTGTTTTACCAAAAATTTCGAGTCATCTACTACTATAACTTTCTTACCCATATGGACCTCCTACTATCTATTTATCATCATTGCAAAACCACGTACAGCAAACCCAATCTGAATCCAACTATCACCAACATATACTTTTCCAGTGACAGCCCACGCTCGTGGGAAAAAGGCCCGCTTTGAAGCATACATCGGTACAGCTTGCGAAAGAACTCCAAATTGTTCAGACACACCAGGACAATCCATCAACATTCCGCAATATGTATTTGCCAATTCACCATAGATATCGACTAGCTCGTCTTTCTGTTCGAAAAAAGCACTTACATGGTCGTCTTCTGAGGCGACCATGATAACCCCCTGGTAGTCAGAATTTGAACATCCAAGCGTTATGATATGATCAAATTCACCAGAGAGACGTTCTTCAACAGACCAGTCATCCTTAACTTCGGCATCAATCATAAAAAACGATTCAACTGTTTCCTTTGCCGTTTCTGCAATACCCCTTAGAAGCGAATTTAGTGTTTCTTTAACGATATCCACGTTCAACCTCTTTTCTACACTGGCATAGTGATTGTAAATGTAGTTCCACTACCCACAATCGAAGAAATTTCGATAACGCCATGCAACTCTTCAACTTTAGCTTTTACAATATCCATACCTACACCACGACCCGAAATTTGGCTCACCTCTGATGCAGTAGAAAACCCTTTAGCAAAAATCAAGTTAATTTTATCAGAATCACTCATTGAACTAGCAAGTTCTGCAGAAACAATTCCCTTTTCGATCGCTTTTGCAACGATAATAGCAGGGTCAATCCCTTTTCCGTTATCTGAAATAGTTATTACGCGTTTATCCTGATCAAATTCTACATTCATGATAATTTCGCCCTGACCTTTTTGCAACTCTGCACGAGTTTCATCCGTTTCAACACCATGGTCAACGGCATTGCGAATAACATGAAGGAGCACTTCATCCAACTCAGAAAGTACTGACTCAGGGTACAAGCGAGCATCATGCAAATATTTAAACTCAATAGTCTTCCCAAGTTTGTTCGCAGAAGTAGATGCAATTTTCTGGAATTTCCGTGCAAGCGTTTT
>JAIFMU010000264.1 GCA_020048285.1 bacterium
GATGCAGTTCGTTGATTTCAAAACCGACTTTCGGTCGCCCTTCTGCCGGTGTCATCGCCAGATCCTTGCGAACCTGTATCGCCGTGAGGCTTAAAACCTCGGCGATATCCGTGGCCGATGCGTACTCTTTTCCCGCTTTTCTCATCTCGTCGAGCACTCTCAGATATGATGGCATTCTTCGTACAGAAGGAAGGGGAGTTCCGGTTATCTCTTTTGACATCGACGCCTCCAGATAAAACCGTATCGATACAAATGTATCGATACGTCAAATATACTACAATTGCTTTGAGCTTAAGATACTTTTTTATCGAAAGGTGCGGATAGACAGAGCGTAAATAATCGTATATCTATTAAAATTAGAACACTACAAAAAACAGCTACCATAACAAATTTGTGAAAAAAAGTTCAAACTTATAGTGTAAAGGTATGAAATACGATTAAAAACAGCGCTACAGAGAACGAAATTCGCGACAATAAGTGGCCAAACCATCTAGAACTGAGCAATCAGAGAAAACTATCACAAAGATTGAAGGCTATTCCATCTCGACGAACAGTAATTGCAAGAATCACAACAGAGAAA
Source organism: bacterium (assembly GCA_020048285.1). Lineage (GTDB taxonomy): Bacteria > Fibrobacterota > Chitinivibrionia > Chitinivibrionales > Chitinivibrionaceae > JAIFMU01. The sequence goes on from JAIFMU010000264.1 coordinate 581, forward strand.
GAACAGAATATCAAACACACCCAGCTCCTTACTGAATCCACGAGAAGCAAAAACACGAGAACAGATATAGAAAAATCATGTATACCAGTTCAACAAGATTTTTAAAAAACAATGTATCCGCCACTCCACTATTCTCTGTATATCATCCCTTTCACATAACAAAAAAACAGAATCACGAATAATCACAACACTAAAAATGATGAATCAACCAAAAACAAATCGACAAACTGCTTCGTATAATCAACAGTATCAAGAACATCTACCACTCTACATTTTCAATTCGTATATTACTCACAGTACAGTTCACGCAAAATGAGCACGACTTCATCTCTCGATATTTGTATAGCAAGAAACAACAAACGGAAACAGGGATACAATCTCAATCCGTATGCAACATGAGCGGGAGATCAACGATGAAACAAATCGGCACGAAGCTTTTCATTTTATTCACACTACTCGCGGCCACATTCACCGCAGCATCGCCAAAAAAACCTCTCAAAGTGCTGTATGCAATCCCCCGAACGGAACAAGATATGTTCTTTGGTCCATCGGTGGGATTCATGCGCATGGCCGCTAAATCGCTCGGCGTAACTCTCGAAATTGTGGAGTCAAATGGCAATCACCTTATCACCGCAAAGCAAATTGAAACAGCCTTGACACAGCCAAATCGCCCCGATGCGGTAATTGCTCTCAGTGCAAAAGAGAATGGACGGGACATTATCAAAGTGTGTCAGAGTAAAGGCGTGCCACTCTTTATCGAGAACGCGGCGATTCTCGACTCCACTGTTGGTAAACCACGGCAAAAATACTCACATTATATCGGCGAAATGATCCCCGACGATTTTCAAGCAGGATACCTTCTGGCAAAAAAACTTATAGCCCAGGCACCATCGGCGATAGACGGCAAAATTCATGTGGTTGCGATCAACGGACCTCACGGAAACGGGCCTGCACGAGCGAGAGAACAGGGATTACGGCAAGCGATCCGCGAAACACCCAAAGCGGTTCTAAAACAGATAGTCTATGCAGAATGGGATCCGGCAAAGGCTAAAACTGTCACAACGGGGCTCCTGAAACGATACCCCGAAACATCGGTCATCTGGGCAGCCAGTGATGGTATGGCACTCGCCGCATCGGAATCAGCTGCTGCTTTGGGAAAGAAAACAGGGAAATCACTATTGGTCGGCGGAGTAGACTGGTCTCACGAAGGAATCGCGGCAATTCAACAGGGAAAAATCCACGCAACAGTCGGTGGGCAATTCATGGAAGCAGCATGGGCGCTTGTGGTTGTATACGATTATCTCAACGGCTTTGATTTCGCCAAAACGGGAACACGCATCAACACGGAAATGGCATTGATGACCTCTCACAACAGAGCTTCGTACACGAAACTGCTCAACAAAGAGAACTGGAACTCAATACCCTTTCGTTCATTTTCAAAAAGCTACAACTCAGCGATGAAAAAGTATGACTTTTCTATCAAACGAATTCTTTCGCTGATACAGTAAAACTTTTCTCACGTCATTCGTAATAGGCACAAATACCGAAACACGACACAACACAACGGGGTCTCATAATGCACAAAATTTTCAGAACGAATTTGCACGAGTGCCGTGTACTTCAATAGAAATCACACAACATTTACACATCCATCCCATAAAATCGAAAATCAGTAAAAGCCTACTAATCCCCCGAGTAAACAGTAGAGGGACGGCGAACATTTCAAAATACCTTTTCCTGACATTTTTCGACGTAAGGCCTAGGATGTAGATTTGCTCGACAGTGACTGTTGTCCGAAGAAGCTGTCCGAGTGCTGTCCCTCAGAAAGTATCCAAGCGCTTGAACAGGTAATAGCGATTCCAGAGCACACCACGAATCATCGTGAATAAACGGGAAAATGAGTATTTCCATTTACTAATAAATTCGCTCTATCACTAGTACATACGTCAGAGAAGCTGACCATATGTACCATTTAACAGCTTTTTCATTTTGACCGAGAAAGTCTACAAGTTGCAATTTCTGCTCGATTTGTTTAAAGAATACTTCGACAGCCCATCTGGATGTATAAAAATCGCAAACAGTTTCTGGAACCTAATCCATATTGTTTGACATGAACGACATTTCGACCATTTTTCCGTCCACTTCAACCATCAAAGTTACCCGTCGAAGCTTTTTTGGATAAAGACACAGACTTTTCGCGATCGTCAATACGATAAGATCATCTTCAGGATATGGCCTTTTGGAATGGTATGCTGTCCCACAACATTGTAGGCCATATTGTCCTTTATGCGACTCACCCACATGATTCCGCGACCAAGAAGTTCAAAGAGGTGTTTTAAGTCGACATACGTCATGTAAGACACTACGATTTAACCAATTTTCATTCCGACACATAGATTTGCACCTCTGTTGAATTATGACTTTTGCAGCTTTAACAACGGCAAAGCGAGGACGGTATGTTTGAATACCAAGTCGCATACGACATTTCACAGCGGCTTAGCGGCGATGATGTTTTGCCCAGTCCATGCAGTTTGCGACCCCTTGAATCGTTGTTGAATCGATCATGTTTATCATCCCTTTGATCCGTTTAGGAATGACTGATCTGTATTTCCCATATCCAAACAAGGGTTGCCGAGACTGAAGATGTGAAAGAACTTGCCAAAACAACTTTTCGGCCAAGTCGCTGTTGCGGTTTCGATTTGCATGGGATAATCCGTTTCGACTCGGCGGTGTGTCACGAACGTATCTTGGCAAGCGGAACGGTATGATTTTCCAATCCATCACAAAGATCGTGCAAACGAATGCTGCGTGAAAGTTGACCGTAAACAAGTAAAAGCACATGACTCCTAGGAGAAAAGAAGCGGCTTTTCTTGTCAACTCCACACTCTTACGAAAGCTTTGAAATGAGATATGCAGGAATTAAAGACAGTACTTGAATCAATAATGAAAATTTGTGTTTGGCAGGTTTCATAAAGCATCCTTTGTTTTGGTTGGTCGTTCTTCCAAAACATGCTTTATAGCCTGCCTTTTTTGTTACCATTTCATGAATCACTATGGGATGAGTGTGAAAAAGGTAAGAGTTTCACCGTAATTATTGTGATCAATCTTAGTATTAAATGAAAAACACTTTGGGGAGAAAAATATGTGTGGTCGATCTTGTCCGTGCTGTACAATAGCTAAAATTAAGTATTTTATGACAGTTCGTGGTCGTATTTTGCGTCGTACACCCTATTTAAAAACACAGAAACGGCACTTACTGATGTAGATTTTCATAAGTTGCTAAACAAACATACGCGATTGCATTAAAAGTTTTCTAAATATGGAATGAATTTCATTCTGATAAACTGAATTGGATTTTGAGTTTTAAATGAACCTGTCGGATTTTCGAGAACTTTATTTTAAATTAATATGAGCTTATCAGATATCTTAAACAATCATTTTGAAATTCGTGATATTGAACGGAAAAACTCTATGAAAAGTATCTATGAATATCTTGATTATCGCAAATATAAGAGAAATCACATAACATTTATGTCGTTTATTCGTAACGAGTATTGTAAAATCCATCGAGCTACGGCAACAATCTTGAAAAATATGAACACGTTTCTTTATTTATAATTATTTCTAAGGAGAACCTTATGACCAAAATGCGCACCCTCGTATGTGCATCCGCAATCGCAACCGCAGTAATGCTCACAGGATGTGTCGACAATGCCGGAACCTCTTCAGGTAATGGTACCCAGATCACCGAAGTGACCCCAGAAGTACAAAAACAGATCGATGCAAAATTCGATGAACTCATGGGAAAAATGGAAGCCATCGACAAGGCCGATGATGCAACAGCAGAGATGATGGCCACTGATTTCTCTGCTATTGCTACCGACATGAACAAATACACAGCTTCAGGTGACATGAAAGCCAACATTGGTTATATCGTTGCCGAAATGATGTCACTCAACAAAAGTCCCAAGATCAAAAAACTCGTTGATTCGCTCGAAGTGTACTTCGATTCATATCCATCTGATGTCACCACGGGCGGTGTCGAGGAAATTTACGTCTATAACAACAGTGCTTCACGCGGAACCTACAAAAAAGGTGACAATGTGCGCGGCATCTGTTCACAGATTTTCAAAGGGCGGTCAAAAAGTCGCGCACTTTCTAATGCGTATAAAGAAAATGGCGTTGATGGCCTTTCTATGTCATTGATGGCACGCACGCCTGAAATGATCCTTCGCGCTTCCGACACCCCCTCATTCCCGCGCTTTGCCACGATCAGCTACGTTCAAGATTGTGTTGAATCTGAAGTAATGCCGAAAATCAACAACGTGATTACCGCCCTTGAACGGGTTGAATCAATGAGTGCGAACAAATCAGTGGAACTCACCTTCGACGGTGAAATTTTCAAAATTGACGTCGCAGAATTCTATCTCGTCGATGCATCAGTGCGCGCACTTCGCCACTCCCTGAACCTCTATACGGCGTACAACTACGACATTCTCGATCCTGTTGCAAAAGACAATTCGTGGATTGACAATCTCAGTAACTATTCAGGTACCGAGTTCGATGGCTATGTGTACGATCTTATGAAATTCAACATGGGACGCCCGGAGTTTCTGTCTATAAGCCGTGCAAACCACGCTACGGCATATTCAGATCTCAAAGCTATCCCAGTGAAACTCCGCAGTGCTCTCGAAGCGCTCAAGAAGGAAGAGGGCCAGAACACAGAAAATGACGTTCTGAGATTTACCGATTTGAGCAACTTGAATGCAGAAATGGTCGATATCGCTGCGGATATGCGCGAAGAAGGTATTTCTCCCGAAATGGCAGCAAACTTTGCGTCACCGGCAAATCTGATTACTTTTGCAGAAAAAGTTATTACTGGCCCCTATACGGTTACTGAAAAAGTCAGCGGGAACGGAATAACCGAAACGATCAGCTTTACGGTAGATCTTTCAAAGTTCTATACCAATCCTATTCAGGATATGAAAACGATTCTTCCAAAGTATAAATTCTTCGACAAGAATATCTACCTCGCTTCGGAAGATTTCCCGTTCTATCTCCTGAAAGACAACGGTGCAGAACTCACCTGGGATGAAATCGACATGGAAGGAACAATCCCTTACTTTAACGACTATACATTCAACGGCATTTTCCCGGGAATGACGCGTGATTCTTGGCAGAAAATGGTTGATAAACTTATCAATGCTCTCTAGGTTTTGGCAAACTGTTTCTAGACTTGTAAGCAGAGAGGCATTCATCTCTCTGCTTTTTTTTATTTCACCAATCTCCGCTCACTCCTATCTTGAAGAGCTCGTCTCATTCAACAAAATATCACAAGGTAAAACCACTCTCTTTGCAGAATCAAGCAGTGTAAATGCACAAAGTAGCTATCAACTTCTCGCACAGATCAAATCGACCGACTCTTCCGGAACTGAACACCGTACCTCGATTGATCGATTCGATATTGCGACAGATTTGACACGGGTGAGCAACTATGGTGGCGTACAATTTTCACTCAACTACTCTCGCTGCACATTTGAGACTACACGCCCCACAGAAAAACAGGGCGATATGCGAATCTCTCTAGAACAACCTATGACCACAGCACTCCTCTCAGCATGGACCTCCCCGTCATTACCGATAGCGGCAGGATTAACTGTCGGAAAAGCCATTGGTTCAACACTCACCAGGGATACCTCAACCACCATGACATCTCTATCACCAATTACGACAGCCTACGGTATTCCACTCTTTCTCAAAGGTGAACTGCGACTAAATCATCGCGTACTTTGCGGATCACTTTCACTTGAACAATCGCCGACAGCAGTAGCTGTTCCGAATCTCACCATGGAACGATCGGAAAATTTTCGCACATTCCCTTACAGTATTCTCAAACGCTCCTCGATTGCTGCCGTTGGAGTTCATGGGGAAAAGCGTTCACTAACGGTGGGAAGCGGAATCATTCGCCTTGAACCTTCCGAGTATACCACCGGAGAAAACTCCTTGCCTCTACATCTATCGGTGGCATACAATGAAACATTTTTTACCGGTTCTTTTAAAGCACTCTCGTCGCACGTTACCTATCGCCAGGGAAAAGGAGCACTCGAATGCTACGACAGCAAATCTGAAACGAACCGATTTATCCGTTTTGAAACAATTCCGTTCAACCATCTTTCCGGTCGGGTGAACCTACAGAAAAACAGTTTCGGCGTTGAACTGTTCGGCGAACGCTTTCGAGCGTCCTTATCCGAAAATGGCTATATCGACTTTTACCCATTTTCATCGTGGACACTCTTTCGCCCCTACGCCTATCGCTATCAAAATGGAACCATCGCCTTTCAAAACGGCGGAATCTCTCTCGAAAAAAAATTGACATGGAATGAGAAAAACCAAACCGAAATCACTCTGCGAACCTCTTACGCTACCGCATCGGGCTCTATTGATCGCGCAAAGAAAAAAATTGTAGTCATGATCCCCATGTACGTTGAAGACACCACGCTTACCACCGGGACACAGAGTTTTATCCTTGGGGACATTACCGTTAATCACCGCATTCAATTGCGCACATCAGAACTAGCACTTTCTGCGCGACAATTACTACCAATCCCATTACACACATCAGAAACAACCGCTTCCACCTCTACCACCAGTGGCAAATCTCATCCAGATGATCGCACATACGGAGGACTTACCCTATCAATGACACTCTCTCACCCGATCAATCGCTCGCGTCGAACTCTCCCAATCCCTTAGTATTCTTCCGGTGTGAACGAGATATCTCTTACACCGCCGCCGGTGAACTCATCGAATTGCCTATATCCACCGATCCTATGATAGGCTCAGAGTCAAATACGCACTCATTCAAACTGGAACAATAAGCACAGTTCAAACAGAACTACATGAGTAATTTATCATCAGTATCTATTGACCTACTTTTACTACTATCTATAGAGCAGAATAGAAGATAAGATAAGAGTTCAATAAATAGCAATATTCAGACAAAACATTATTATTAATACAACAACTTTAAAAGTTTTAATTACCTATCATTTTATATGAATTACAAGTAATAAATAATCTATACAGCTTATAAAAAGATATGATCCGTACTAATATTTATATCATATAATTTTAAATACTAAATTTACTTTTTTACAAATGTGTTACATTACTGTAAAAACTATACTACAATATATTAATATCGATTCAATGAATTATAGTACTTATGACATATATTTTACTATTGATATTCCATTTTTAAATATGATAGTAATTATTATATTACATGTATATAATTGAATAAAAATGTATACTTTTGTATATAGTTATGGTAGTATACTACTTGTTATGAACAATATTTCGCCACATGGAGGGAGTACCTCGTATGATTGATTCAATACGACGAAGCTATGACATTTCAGACCAAGCATTCCTAACGGCTTTGCGAGAAAAGTATGTCTACTATGAAAATGAACACCATCGGTTTCATGCAGTTCTTCCCATTCAATTTCCTACCGACCACTGTAAAACATTTTTTGATTTGATCAACCACGTTCAGCACATGGGGGAGGACAGCTACAGTCGCGCAGAACTTATGGCGGCAACAGAAAAATGTATCCACGCAGAAAAAGAGTTTGCCAAGGCATTCCGCATTATTCGTTTTATCGTTGAACAGGCATTCCCGCATGAACCGGATATACGAAAGCAATTCGGCTTTGGCACAGCGGCAAAACGACAGTCGCGAAAAGCAAAACAGCTCGAGTTTGCCGACTGCGTCGTTGCCCTTGTAGATCAATATAAAGCACTACTTATGGTTCATGGATGCACAGATCAAATGATACAGCGTCTCACTACCGCCTACAAACACCTGGTTGAAACGCGCCAGGCACAGACAAAGGTGAAACAGAAACGGCAGAATAATAAAAATGATCGCATTCGCCTATTCAACCAACTGTGGGATATTTTGGTGCTCATACACGACGCCGCACCCGTTGTCTTTGACGAAGAAGAGACTGTGCGCTACGCCTTTTCACTTCCCCGCCGGAAAAGAAAAAAGACGAGTTCCCCGGAAGAGATTCACCACGATGAAAGCGAACAGTAAAAGTATGGCAAAAAATAGAACTTCTCTGGCGCGCGAATGTGTAGCAACACTCCTTGCACTGTCAGTTTTTATGATCACTCAAGGGTGTACCGATCCGGAAGAACCACTCAAAGATCTTCCTCCAGCCCTGCTCGATTCTATCGATCGCGCACAACTTCCCTATAAACAAGGTGATTCAATCAAAATGCACTACTCTGCGGGAGATACCTTTTGGCTCTCTGTGGACACACTGTATGAAATTACGAAAACAACTCGTGCAAGTCGGGATCAACCTTCACTTATTGCTCCTTCGCAACCGACAGAATTGCGCAAGGCCCATTTGCATTCGCGCGATCCAGAGTTGTCTATTATCATAACCATTGCACCGCGCAATGCCACTCAGTACTCTTCATCTATCCAGATCAATTCCAGTCTGTTTCACTGGTATTCCGGAGATACAGTTACCGCGCACACAATCGGTTCGACCACCTATCCCGTGCTTCGCCATTTTACGCTGGAACAGACAACACAAAACAGCAGAATTACAGTTTCGGAACTCTACTATTCACCTTCACACGGCATTGTTCAGATTGGAAAAAGCAATGGTGAAACATTTACTCGCAGCAACTATTGCTTCGCGGGGCAAATATGACATGTTTTATACCCCCGCGTACAGAATCTTTTCGTGTTTGAAATAGTTAGCGATCCTTGCTGGAG
>JAIFMU010000233.1 GCA_020048285.1 bacterium
GATTTTTGTCGCTGTTGCAACATGAGTTTCAGCTTCTGTAATTTTTTTCAGCTCGATATACGCTTCTGTTGCAAGCAACAGAGCTTCGATCTGTTTTGATCTACTTGCAGAGAATTTCGTTGCAAAGCTAACAAAAGCCTGAGCCATTTCATCCTTGCGATTCATCTCTTTGTAACAGAAACCAATTGAGTACGCACCTTCAGCAGCGAGTTCATTTTCTGCATACTTGGTACTTAAGATACCATACACATCGATAGCTTTCTGGAAGTTCTTACCTCGTTCATACGCCTGACCAGCATTATAAAGGGCTGTCGGTGTATTTGGAGCTGTTGGGTAATACTTGTACGCAAGGGCTAACGCATCACCAGATTTATTGTTATCGCCCGCTTCTTTATAGTACTCTGCAGCTTTCGCGAACGACCCGATTGCAAAAGCGGTATCTTTCACCGTAATACCAGCCAATTCCATAACAGCACCAGCTTCGGTGAATTTTTTAGCCTTCACATAGTTTTCACCAGCGCGACCAAAAGCCATCGGGATCAACTTCGACGCAGGGAATTTTGTAGCAAGCTGAGTAAATGTTTTTGCCGCATCATCGGTAGAACCAGCTGTTTCATAGGAAACCGCAGCTTCAAACCATGCTTTTTCTGCTACAACACTTGCGGGATACTTCGAAGAGACAGCCATAAATGCTGTTGCAGCAGCAGCATAGCTTCCTGCTGTTCTCAAGCCATCAGCCTTGAGGAAAATCGCACCCGCAGAAAGGTCTACATATTTTTTGTAATCTTCGCTAGCTTTATCCGTGCGAACCATCAACGAATCGTACGCTGCCACAGCAAGATCGTACTGTTTGTTTTTGGTATATGCATCTGCTTTCAGCTTTGTAGCACGAGTAAAGAGGTCTTTATTTGCCGAGCTATACTGGATAATTACTTTATCACACTCTGAAATAGTCGTCGTATAGTCTTCTCCACTAAAAGACACATCCGCAGCCAAAAGCAAAACGTCTGCAGCATTAGGACTTTTTGGGAATTTCGTTTGGAATGCACGAGCATAACCAAGGAACTTCTGCGTTGCAGGTACCTGGAATGCAGCAGCTCCTGTGAGATTACCACTTTTGATCTGAATTTTGCGAAGCGTATCAAGTGCAACGATCGCATTGAAACCAGCATCCATCTGCGAAATATCGACAGGAGAAGCTTTTTTCTCTTTCTTGACACGTTCCTGTTCTTCCTGGGAAAGGCCAATCGTGTCAACATCAGATTTGAAAGCTGGATACGTTGCAAGATTTGCAGATGCTACAAAATCATAGAATTGAGCCGCTTTTTCAAACTGACCAAGGGTACTATAAGCTTCTGCCGCATTGTAGTGATATTCATAGGTCGCCCATTTGTCCTCAGGATAGTTCTGAATAAACTGCTCATAGCGTTTTAGAGCTTCTGCATACCACGCACTTTTCTTTTCTGGCTCTTTAGAAGACATCGCCATCGAGTGATAGTAAATTGCGATCTGTCCAAGCGCTTTGCGAGCTTCAAGATCAGCCTTAGCTACGGCGACTTTGTTTGACGCATTTTTCTGAGCCCAAACACCAGTCTTGCCATAAACGTCAACCAATTTTTCACGCGCTTTTGCCGCATCTTCATTTTTCTTGCGAATAACAAAGCTGTTCACAATATTCGACTGAGCACGAGGGGCATCTTCATAATTAGGGAACTTTTCAATCGCTCTTGTGAGGGCAAGAACGGCAGCTTCATACTGACCATGATCATAGTTTTTCATACCAACGGCATACGTCACAGTATCTTCATAGGTCCGTTTCCCCATCGAAGCAAAATAATCAAGTGCCTTTTGAGCTCCGTTATCCATGTCAGAGAAACAGACAGCAAGATACTCCATCGCTTCAGGGCGAAGGTCGCGCTTTGGAAACTCAAGACGGTCACATTTGTCAATGTATTGTCCGAAATATTCAGCAGCTTTATCATACTCACCACGATTATAGAAAACTTCTGCAAGTCTGAAATGAGCCATCTCTTTTGTGGCGTCATTCAAGTGAGCAGGATTGATACTATTGAGATGCTTAAGCGCATTCGCAAAGTCACGCTCAGTAAAATAAAGCTCTGCAAGACGATAATGAGCAGCAGCAGCGCGAACATCAGTTGGCGCAACAGTCACAAGTTGTTTATATGATTCAAGTGATTTGTCAATTTCGCCGCGGAGATAGTAGATATTACCAACTTGATAATACGCTTCTCCAACCAATTTTGAAGTAGGGTACTCTTTTATAGCCCGTTTGTAACCATCCATAGCCTTAGTATAATTAGGCGCAGGCGAAACCGGTTCTTTACCGACAGGGTTTTTCTGATACTTCATCATTGCCTGTTCGTAAAGCTCTTGCGATTTAACGAAATCATCCTGTGCCTTATTGTAGTAGAGCTTGCTCACGGAGAAAAGAGCATCTGCACAACGCTCATTTACTTGACCAACGCAATTTTTAGTAAGATACTGTTCGTATCTAGCAATAACCTCTTCAACTGAAGCGGTTTGTGGCTGCGCGGCGCCTATCTTAGCTTCGGCATCTGTTTTTTGCTGTTGTACTTTTCTGATCTGCTCAAGAATTTCTTGTTTCTTTTTTGCTTTCTCTTCTTCGGTCAACTCTTTGCCCACTACAACGGCAGCCAACTGCGCCATTATTACTAAAACAACCATGAAGACAGGAATCTTTTTCATAAACAATTGCTACTCCTTCGCTTTTGTCATTACTGCGATCTGATAAGATCATTTCTGAGACTAATCTACAACAGAGATTCTAGATTTGCATATTTTTATCAATTCGATTTACATTTTTCACTCATAGAGATTCAACAACCATGCAATTTGAAAATAAATGTGAAATTTCATTAATTTTTGCTAAAGAGGAAAAAACTCCTACCATTGTCGAGCCAGACCCCGACATAAAAGATGCATCTGCACCGGCTTGCAAAATCTGATTGCGAATAGCCACCAACGGTGGATTTTGCGGAAAAACAGAGAGTTCAAAGTCATTATGTATCAAACTAACCAGTTCTACATAATTTTTTTTCATTAATGCATCGCGAAGCTGAAAAGTTTTTTCACACTTTTTCCCAACGGCATCATACTTAATATTTTTATATGCATCTGCAGTAGAAACACCAAAGGGAGGCACCACTAGAAGAAAGTAAAGTTTCATGTCATGAGAAAACTCTTCAAGAACTCCTGTAGCTTCTGAGTCAAAGGCGGAACCACTCGTGAAATAGAATGGAACATCCATACCCAACTCTCTCCCCATACGCACCTTGTCTTCAAAAGATATACCCAAAGACCAAAGGGAATCAAGCAGATTCAACACAGTGGCAGCATTCGTGCTCCCCCCTGCCAATCCACCCTGAACAGGTATCACCTTGTTTATATCCACGTGAACCATGTCCCGAATCCCCGATTCGCGCTGAACAATCTCGACAGCTTTCCAACAGATATTGTGCTGATCAAGAGGTACTTCTGGACGATTGCAAGAGATGCCCATCGTTTCAGCATTAGTGATCGTAATTGTGTCACCAAGACTAATACGCTGCTTAATGATCCCTAATTCGTGATACCCGACATACGGACCATCGCCAATTTTTTTAACAATATCGAGCGCCAGCGTTAAACGCGTATACGAAACAGCACTAACCATTTGAACCACCTAGCAATTCAACATACAAATCAACCCAATTGTCTACAGAGAGCTCTTCAGGACGAACATCCGGGGACACTCCGATTTTAACTAGAGCATCTTCAGCACTTTGTTTGCCACCTGCCACAACTTGAATATTATTCGTCAGTTTTTTCCGACGAGTAGAATAGGCTTTTGACACAAAGTCAAAAAACGGCAACCAGTTTTCTTTAGACAAACGATCAAAATAATGAGAGTCAAGACAAATTCGAAATACCGACGAAACCACTTTAGGTTTTGGGAAAAATGCACCAGGAGGAACATCAAACAACTTTTCCGGTTTCCCAAAATAGCCACAAAGGATCGAAAGGAAACCGATATCTTTACCGCCAGCAGATGCACAGATCCGCTCTGCCACCTCTTTTTGAACCATGAACGTAGCACTTTTCACAAGCGGAGCAGTTAAAAGAATATTTTTGATTATGTGCGAAGCAACATTATACGGAAGATTCCCCACTGCATGATATGATTCACCAAGAGAGGCATAATCAAATGCTACTGCATCGCCATTAATAACCTTGTATCGGCTGTCCCCCAGTTTTCCCTTGAGATAAGGAATTACATCACTGTCCATCTCAATCATTGTGAAATCAAAATCCCTTTTGACCAAATACGAACTGAGAGCCCCTTTGCCTGGGCCTATTTCAACAACTACGTCACCGGATTTCGCTGGAACTGAATCGACAATTTTTTCTACATAGTAAGGGACGGTAAGGAAATTTTGACCGAACTTCTTTTTAGGAACATGACCTGAAGACACTACAAACCCCAATCACCGTTGACATTCTTCATATGTACAATGTACATTTGTAAGTGAAAATATACCAATTGAAAGGAATACCGATGAACAGAATTTCTCTTTTCTCAACAGTAGCCCTATTGGCACTCGTAGGATGCGGTGCTAAAAAAGAAGTACCAGCAGAAACAGCAGCACCGACAACTCCACCAGCACCAACAGCAACGGCATCGCCATTCAAGCCCAACGAGAATGGTCAAGTGACGTACCTTCAGGCGAAATTTTGGGATGCGGCAAACCCCCAACTCGATTCAATTGCAGCTATTTACGCTGACTCAATAAACAACAAAGACAAAGCGTTGAGCGATGCGGCGCAGGTGAATTACACATCGGCTCGCGAGTCAGCATGTAAAACTTCAGGAATTTCCGGCGGATACGAAGAGTACCAATGGATTGCCAAAAACATATCAAATCCGATCAACAAGCCTCAACTCGATTCAGCGAATCTCACTTCGTTGTAATTTCCCCTTGCAAAAAAAAGAATCGCACACTATTTTTGCACCGTTGGCATGGGAGATTAGCTCAGTTGGTTAGAGCGCTACATTGACATTGTAGAGGTCGCTGGTTCGAACCCAGTATCACCCACCACTTTACTTACAGACTCCATGGTTCACTGTCCACCTATGAGTCGCGTCGAAAGACGAATATTACAAAGTGCAGTTCCTATCTTCGTCAATTAGATAATTCCGCACACAAACGGGAAATTCTTACAGTATTGGAATGAGTATGAAAGTTTATTTGCCAAATGGCAGTGAGCTTACGCTCGACGATGGCGCAACTGCATTCGATGCAGCTTCAGCTATCAGTCGTGGCCTTGCACAAAATGCGCTCGCAGCTAAAGTTAATGATATTGTTGTCGACTTAAACCGTCCACTTTCTGACGGTGACACTCTTGCTATACTGACATTTGACGATGCAGAAGGTAAGTCTGTCTTCTGGCACTCTTCTGCACATATTCTAGCGGAAGCGGTTCAGAATCTGTATCCAGGTACAAAAATCACAATAGGCCCTTCAATAGAAGCTGGTTTCTACTACGATTTCGACAAAGAAACTCCGTTTACACCTGATGATCTTGCAAAAATCGAAGCTGAAATCGCTCGTATAGTTTCAGAAAAGAAACCTTTTGTTCGATCTGAAATGAATCGTGACGAAGCTGAAAAACAGTTTGCAGCTCAGGGTGAAACATATAAAGTTGAACTTTTGAATGACATCGAAGGTGATCCGTCTTTTTATTCATGTGGTTCATGGAGTGACATGTGTCGAGGACCTCACGTTCCGAACACAGGTGTCATAAAAGCGGTAAAACTGCTCAGTGTTGCGGGTGCTTACTGGCGCGGCGATGTTACCAAGAAAATGCTTCAGCGAATCTACGGCGTATCTTTCCCAAAAAAGAAAGATCTCGAAGAGTACCTGCATCTTCTTGAAGAAGCGAAAAAACGTGATCACCGTAAACTTGGTAAAGAACTTGATCTCTTTTCGTTCCACGACGAAGGCCTTGGCTTTCCGTTTTGGCATGCAAAAGGTTCAATCATTTATAATGAAGTTGCGAACTACAGTCGCCAGGAACATTTTAAACGGAACTACGATGAAGTTCGTACTCCTGTGATCTTGAATGAAGAACTTTGGCATCGCAGTGGTCACTGGGACAAATACCAAGAGAATATGTACTTTGTTTCTATTGATGATAAAGCTCATGCGATTAAACCGATGAACTGCCCCGGCGGACTTCTTATCTTTAAGAACTCGCCTCGTTCTTACCGTGACCTTCCGATTCGTAATTTCGAATTTGGACTTGTTCACCGTCATGAAAAAAGTTCTGCGATGCACGGTTTGTTCCGCGTACGTCAGTTCACTCAGGATGACGCGCATATTTTCTGTACACCTGAACAGATTGAACCTGAAATCAACGATGTCATCGATTTCATTTTCTCAGTATATAAAACAATGGGATTCAATGACTTCTTCATTGAACTCTCAACTCGCCCAGACAAGTTCATCGGCGATCTCGAAGTGTGGGATGTTGCAGAAAAAGCTCTTCAGAATGTTCTTGATCACAAAGGAATTAAGTACAAGCTTAACCCTGGTGATGGCGCGTTCTACGGGCCAAAAATTGACTTCCATATTCGTGATTCTCTGAAACGCAGTTGGCAGTGTGGAACAATTCAGCTCGATTTCTCGATGCCAAAACGATTCGATCTTGAATATGCAGATTCAGACGGTACCAAAAAGACTCCGGTGATGATTCACCGCGCACTTCTTGGTTCGATGGAACGTTTTATCGGGATCATGATTGAACATTACGCTGGCTTTATGCCTCTGTGGATGTCACCGGTTCAGGTAAAAGTTATGACTATTTCTGACAAGTTCAATGGATTTGCAGAAGAAGTTACTAAAAAGCTCCGTGCTTCGGGGATCCGTGCAGAAATGGATTACCGCAGCGAAAAAGTTGGGTACAAAATCCGTGATGCGGAAACACACAAGGTTCCGTACATGGCTGTAGTGGGTGAAAAAGAGATGGAAGCTGGATCGGTATCGGTTCGACTTCACAAAAAAGGTGACCTTGGAGTTCTGACAGTTGATGCATTTATTGCACTTCTGAATGACCAGATTATCAATAAAAAAGCATACGAAGAATAAGTTACTAAACCTGGAGGATTAGTATCGCAAGAAAATTTAGAGGCCTGCCTCAAAGAGAATTAGACGACACTCGAATTAATGACATGATTCGGGATGCTGAAATACGCGTTATTTCAGCAGATGGTGAAGATCTTGGCTTAATGAGCAGTTCAGCAGCTTTACTCATGGCTGAAGAAAAAGAACTTGATCTTGTGGAAATTGCAGCAGCGGCTCAGCCACCTGTTTGTCGTATTATGGACTACGGAAAGTTCAAATATGAAAAAGCAAAGAAAGCAAAAGAGTCTAAAAAGAAGCAGGTTAAGGTTCAGAATAAAGAAATTAAACTGCACCTCAAAACTGATAAGCATGACTATGATTTTAAAATGAAACATGCTGTTGATTTCTTAATCAGAGGAAATCGCGTAAAAGTAACCCTTGTTTTCCGCGGACGTGAAATCGTCTATAAAGAACTTGGTCTTGCAATTATGGAGCGAGTAGATGCTGATTTAAGCCAACTTGCTAGCGCTGAACGCAAGTTTGTTATGGAAGGCCGAAATATGATCAGCAACTATGTTTCTGATAAGGCAAAAGTAAAAGCTTGGGAAAAAATCCATGGTATAAGCAAACCGCTTCCACCAATGGAAAACGATGGCGATGAATTTGAAGAATCAGAAGATGAAGAAGAATAAAATTCTATTAATTGATACAGGAGACTTGAAATGCCAAAAATCAAGACTAGAAGCGGTGTAAAAAAACGTTTCAAACTTACCGGAACCGGTAAAGTAAAAAGAAGTAAAGCGTTCGGTAACCACATTCTTACAACTAAGAGTTCAAAACGTAAACGCAATCTTCGTAAGAGTGCACTTGTTCACTCGACTCAGATGAAAAAAATTAAAGCTATGCTGAACGCGTAAGGTTTAGAGGAGATAAGAAATGCCAAGAGCTAAAAATAGAGTTGCATCACGCGAAAGAAGAAAACGTATCCTTCGTTCAAACAAAGGTTACTTCGGTAAAGGTAAAAATGCGATTAAAACTGCAAGCGACGCTTTCTGGCGGGCTGGCGTATATGCATACCGCGACCGTCGTCAGAAAAAACGTCATTTCCGTGCCCTTTGGATCCTTCGTATCAATGCGGCTGTTCGCGAAGTTACTGAAAATCAGATGAACTACTCAACATTCATTTCTAAAATGGGTCTTGCTGGAGTTGAACTCAACCGCAAAGCACTTGCTCACCTTGCAGTGCATGAACCAGTAGCGTTTAAAGCTGTTGTAGCTTCAATTCGCGGTTAATTCGTTCTATCGAACAATAAAAAAGGAACCTTCTATCGAGGGTTCCTTTTTTATTTCTATTCTTATAACCTAGACAGTATTTCAGTTTTTTTAGTATCGAATTCAACCTGTGTAATAAGTCCATTGTCTAGTAGTTGCTTTAATTTTGTCAAACTTGCCATAGGATCTTCAGCGACAGGAGCAACAGGGGCTGTAGATTGCATTGGACTCCCCATCCCCATAGCTCCTGCACCCATGGCACCAGCCATCATATTTCCAAATCCCATTCCCGCGCCTAAACCCATGCCTACACCTGCAGCACCGCCTTCATTGCGAGCAGCTTCGCGCATCGCTTCAAGCTGCTGCATTTGCGCATAGTTAAGACCAACAGCCTGGGCAGCTTGAGATTCTGCAGTCATATCAGCAATCCGATTGATCCGTTTCATCGTCTCTTCGTCAAACGATGTCCCTTCAATTCGGAAATCGGACATATCGAACCCAAGTGCTTTGAAGAGAGGTTCCGTTTTCGCAGTAAGTCCCGCAGCAATCTCTTCACGATTTGAATCGATTTCAGAGTATGAATACTTACACTCGGCAAGATAGTCCGTGAGCGGCTGAATCAGGCGACTGCCCATAACATCACGGAATCGATCGGTAGTAAAATCAGAGCCGCCACCGACAATATTTACAAAGAACTCTTCGGGACTTGAAATTTTGAAACTGTAATTACCATACGCACGAAGTCCCACGGGAAATTTGTATTTTGGATCATCGTATTTGATAACTGAAGAAGTTCCCCACCGCTGATTCAGAAACACCGTG
Organism: bacterium; assembly: GCA_020048285.1. Lineage (GTDB taxonomy): Bacteria > Fibrobacterota > Chitinivibrionia > Chitinivibrionales > Chitinivibrionaceae > JAIFMU01. The sequence continues at coordinate 9,237 of JAIFMU010000233.1, forward strand.
GTTCTGAAAAAATAGATACCAACTTTGTGTTCACTTTCGAACGCCTGCATGAACTTCGTAATAGT
>JAIFMU010000026.1 GCA_020048285.1 bacterium
CAGCTAAAAGTTTGACCAGCTTCCTGTCTCTCAACAAACTCCTTGAATATCAGTGGAATATTGCGATTGGAGACACGATTATTTCGGTTGCAGAATTTCAAAAACTGGTAGCTTCGGGAAGTGAACTGATCGAATTTAATAATCAGTTTGTGAGAGTCTCTGCCGAAGAAGCGAAACGGATTTTTGCAGATCTATCCAAACGGGAAGAACTTTCTGCGTTTGATTTGATTCAGGCGAATCTGAAAAACGAACTGATCGTCGATGAATCCACGAAGTTCCACCTTGATTCGCTTACACAAGCTCTCCCCTACCCCGTTCCGACAAATTTGAACGCGACACTTCGACCGTACCAAATTCGCGGATTTCAGTGGGCGGTGAATAATCTGAAAAATGGATTTGGAACGATTTTAGCAGACGATATGGGACTGGGTAAAACGATTCAGACAATCGCCACGATTCTTCAGATGAAAGATCTCGGGCTGATTTCAGACACAGTTCTGATCGTTGCTCCGATGACACTTCTCACCAACTGGGGAGCAGAACTCAACCGTTTTGCACCTTCGCTGAAATGGTCGATCTATCACGGATCGGCACGGGAATTTTCTGAACATTCCGATATTGTAATCACCACTTATTCACTGGTTGCTCGCGATGAACTCATTTTTTCAAAACAGAAAATCAGTTGTTTGATCATCGACGAAGCTCAGGCGATCAAGAATCCCGATACCAAAACGACTAAGGCGGTGAAGAAAATCAAGGCAGATTTCCGCATTGCGTTAAGTGGAACGCCGGTTGAAAACAATCTTTCTGAATTCTGGTCAATTTTCGATTTTGCTATTCCAAAGTATTTGAAAACGCTGAGCCATTTCAAAAATGAGTTTGCCAAAGATATCGAAATTCGCAAGGATCACGACAAAATTGCTCAACTAAAAATGATCACCGCACCATTTATGCTTCGCCGACTCAAGACCGACAAAACCATTATCAGCGATCTTCCGGACAAAATTGTCATCGACGAATACGCGGTTCATTCTGTGAAACAAGCTTCGCTCTACCAAAGTTTGGTTGAAACTTCGCTTAAGGAACTGGACTCTCTCGAAGGAATCGAACGCAAAGGAATGATTTTCAAATTGATTATCGGGCTGAAGCAGATCTGCAATCACCCGCGAAATTATGATGCGTCCCACCCGTCCGATGCGGAACTGTCAGGCAAAGCAGAACTTCTGTTGACCCTTCTGGAATCGATGCTCGAACGACGTGAAAAAGTACTGGTTTTTTCACAGTACACTGAAATGATCGCGATTCTTCAAGAGATAATCGAGCAGAAATTACATACGGTTCCGCTGACCCTGACCGGTTCTATGAGTCGTGAAAAGCGCGAAGAGGCGGTGAATCTCTTCCAAAATTCCGACCGCTACCCTATCTTTATACTGTCGCTTAAGGCCGCCGGAACAGGATTGAATCTCACTGCCGCATCCAATGTGGTCCACTACGATCTCTGGTTCAACCCCGCAGTTGAAAATCAGGCAACCGACCGAGCGTTCCGAATCGGGCAGAAAAAGAACGTCTTTGTTCATCGTTTAATCACAAGAAACAGCTTCGAAGAGAAGATCAATTCGATGATTCAGGTGAAACAGGAACTCTCCGACCTCAGCGTTTCAACTGGCGAAACATGGATCAGTGAACTAAGTAATGATGAGATTCGGGGATTGTTTTTGTGATATAATGAACACGATGTGACTATAGGGGTAATCGCGGAACTCGTTCAAAAACAGATGTTAAGTGAAAACATACGCCCGAAAATCGTAATGCTTGGTTATTGTAGCACTTGCTACTTGAAATACTTCTTTGCATATTGTAATTCAAAGTCTACCGTTCATCAGCTCGTGCCCGTCCGAATAAACCCGGATCCTTTTGCTCCGTTAGCTGCGGTGAGACATAAATACATGTGGTTGTTCTTATCTGTTTTCTAATCTGTTTTTTATGCATGTTGTAATAGTTGTGACTGAGGTAGTGTTGTAGTAAGGCTCTCGTATCCTCCAATTGCTCTCCGTGCCCCCATTCTCTACGCTTTGCTCCTGTTACAACCTCAATAAAAAACATTTGTTGACACTTTGAATAAAATTGAATACATTTTGTAGCAAATGTATTAATGGAGGTTCTATGAAAACCGTGACAATGCGAGTGGATGATTCGTTTTATCAGATTATCAAAAATGCTGCCGCCGGACAAAAGCGGAACATTTCAAACTTTATTGAATATGCAACGATGCAGTTTCTTACATCGTCGCAGTATGTTGAAAGTGCTGAGATGGATGAAATTCTCGGTGATGCCGAACTTGTTTCTAACCTGAAAAGTGGCTTGGTGGATCTGAAAAACGGGGACTACTCCATTGTCTAACTTTCAGATTGCCGAAACCAAAACATTTGAAAAAGTTAAAAAGAAAATTGATCCGAAAATTTATAAAAAGATTGTCGATGTTGTGTACCCTCAACTGCGTGAAACTCCCGCGTTCGGCACGAACATTAAAAAGCTGAAAGGCGATCTTGAAGGCTATTATCGCTATCGAATCGGAAATTATCGTCTGTTTTATCTCATCGAAGACGAAAAGGTACTCGTGGTTATTGTTGACATAAAACATCGCCAGGGTGCATACGAGTAGCGATCTGCCCGCGGTCTTCGCGCCACGATATCAATCCGTAGTATCGGATAATCTTCTGATTCCAACGGGTTTTATTTTTACTCTTCACCAGTCTCCGGATGGTAACGCTTCCCGTGAGCCTCCGGCTCATTCCTTTTTTGTCGTTTCGTCTTTTAATCGCTTGGTCGTTTCACCGCCCCGTAAATCGTCCACTTGCTCACCCCGAACAACTCCCCAATCTCCGCAAGGCTTTTCTCTTTCTCCGCGTACAACTTCCGAACTGTCGCCACTTGTTCCGGTGAAAGCTTCCGCTTTCTCCCGCCAACTCGCCCGCGCTTACGCGCTGCTTCCAAACCGGCCTTTGTCCGTTCTGAAATCAAATTCCGCTCAAATTCCGCCATTGCCCCGAAAATGTGGAAAACAAGTTTTCCTCCGGAACTGGTCGTATCAATCTGTTCGGTAATTGAACGAAACCCTACGCCCCGCGCTTCCAATTCGGCGATCCGGTCTATCAAATCGCGAAGCGATCTTCCGAGTCGATCCAATCGCCACACGACAAGCGTGTCGCCTTTGCGAAGGTACGCCAGGCACTCTTCGAGTCCTGGGCGGTTCCGTTCGGCCCCGCTGATTACATCTTCAAATATCTTTTCACACTTTGCCAGTGAATCCCGCTGAAGTGCCGTATCTTGTTCATTCGTGGAAACGCGAACATATCCAATTTCTGCCATTGTGCAACCGTTGTTTAAAGGTAAGTAGGGGAGTAGTTAAACTACTTTGAAATATCAACGGAAAAATAAACGGTTTTGACGAAGAAAAGGGACTTTTCAGTCCCTTTTCAAAATCGTTGCGTAAACGATGGTTTTATGAGTGGTTCGAAGCTTTGAGTTTGGCGCGTAAGTTTTGAATAAGTTGGGCACTTTTATTGTATTGAAATATCGAGAAATTCATTATATATTGCGCGAGTCTATTTTTTTAGAAATACACACTTGCTTTTCGTGTAAAGCCTTTGCCTTCTTTTATGTACACTCACAATGGAATTCCGAATGCCCGCTCATAATTTTCTTATTAAATTGCTTTTGTGTTTCTTGTCCCTTCTAGTTGTTTCTTGTAACAATACAGAGGATCCCGTAGGCACACCAGTTGTTCCTGTGAAACCGCTTACACCTCGAGATAGTGCCTCGTGGGATGGTGCCCAGCGTGAATACAATGCTTATGGAATGAGGAAGATTTTTGCCAAAGGATACTCGTTTGTTTTGGGGGCGCGCGAAGATCAATTGGCCACTGTGAAACGAAATGAATATGGTACACCCGGAAAAATTGGCTCTGCTCGTTGTTCTCTTACCTATAATTATTTCATGGACACAGTAGAACTTAATGGATATTGGTATAACGCGCTGACCTCACTTGATAATCTACCTTGGCATCCAGAAACTGAAAATCTCAATGCTCCTATTTCGGTGAATGTCGGAACTGCACTTTATCTATGCAATCGTCGTAGCCAATACTATGGGTTAGATACGGTGTATGTGTATGATTCGTTGTCCAAGACTGATAGCAAATTCTCCTATGAAATAGATCTTCATAATGTTCGAATGAACCTTAATGCCAAAGGGTTTCGCCTGCCATTTTCATCAGAATGGATTTATGCATACCGTGGCGGATATCAAACTACATACTTTTGGGCTACTGATCTTTTTGACAGATCTGTAGCTCTTGAATATGGTTGGATCGGCTATGCCTACAATGATCAAACGGCAGCCCCTTCAGCTCTCCTTAAGCCAAATCCGTATGGTCTATACGACCTGTTGGGTAATCAAGAAGAACTTGTGCATTATGTTTTTGATGCCTCTGTAGAGGATTCTACGGTAGTAAACCCCGTAATCTTGCCCAGTGTGGAACCTAAGATGTTGACCGCAATGGGCGGTGATTTCACAGGCCGGCATGGGTATACTCCTTTCGGTGCATGGGAAGGTGAACGTCAAGCATGGGGCGGGATACGGATGATTTTGCAGGATGAAATTTCGGATCAGTGGTCAGTGTATTAATTGGAGGATAATGTTTAAGTTGTTGAACTTTGTTGTTGCATGTTTTTGTCTCGTGTCTTGCAATAATGATAAGGTAGAGTGGAATCATCGTGCAGAGATTAAAGATGCACGATTTATAGATGATACCACTGTTGTAACATTACAATTCGATTATGATGAAGCTGTTGTTGATAATGGTTGGTCGCCTGAAGGTAAGATGCGAAACTTTCAGTATCGAATATTTCAGTATGATATAAACTCGAGTAGAGTGAAAACAGTTTTTGCGGGTAACATAAGTTCTGAACATCCAGCATCACATTTGTTGAATGTGAGTGATACTATTGTACTTTTCACAGATAACGAAGCTACTTGGGTTATCAATATTTCGACAGGTAAAAATCGAAAAATCGAAAAGTATTTAGTGACCACATCAGCAACGGGGCGATTGTTTTGGGGAAGATATGCTTATCTGTTTTCCAATGATTCAAAACAAAATTGTCTTTATGATTTGCAGTTTGATACTGTTGTCGTCACAGATATAGATAATCCCTTCTACATAGATGTCTCTAGGCATGAATATATATCTGTAAAGAACGGTATATTGTGTTCGACAAATTGGATGAGTAGTGTTATCGATACTCTCGGAAGTTTAAGTGATAGAAATGTTTGGGGAATGAATATTGAAGTCAGGTCGACACTTGTGTTTTATCTACATAAAACGCTTGGGTATGTTGCTCAACCTTTGGTAGATTTTGTTAGAAATTCAGGAAATCCTGTAAGTTTACCGCAAGTAGGCAAGACGTATGATGTATCTGCTGATTATGAGAAGCTTATTATAATGAGAAATAATTCATTGACAACGGCAATTGTTGATATAAAGGGGGAGACCTTGTCTGAATTAAAATTGCAGTGAGATGAAAAGGCGTTTGATCCATTGGCTCTGGTAGATGCAGAGTTTATAGGTCCTTCCATTTTGACGAATTGTTATGTCACCATCTGTAATGTATGATGTGAAAATTCATATCTAGACTGCGACGTGTTAGGACAAACAAGATCGAGAGTTCGGCAACTGGGTAATATCCTCAAATCGCGAATGATCTAAAATTGGTGTGTCTTGTAGGCACCGAAACCCTCTAGCCCTCACTAATAATGGTGGTGGTTGATGATATAATAGAATAGGCATCGTGATAGTGTTTCGGGGATTAGTCCTGATACTACTTATGGACATGACCCTAAAGATTTACAACGCTACAAAGATATATTTGAGTTCTTTGCAGACCCCTTAGGTTTCATTAAAGACAAGTTTAAAAAGTAAGGAAGTGCAAGCAATGGGAAAGCTAACAAAATTTATTGTTATACTAAATGTCATTCATGCAATTTTTTGTGGAATAATTGCAATTTGGCTTACAGGTATGAATAGACGAGCTGTTGTTTATACCAGAGAGGAAGTTTATCCTCAAGAACTTTCAAAAGCTATTGGTAATTGTGGTGCAAGAGATAAAGAACAAATTGCTTCGCAGATTGACATGTTAGTAAATGTTGCTATGGAGCATGGAAATTTCATGTATAAATCGGTTCTTGTGTTTCGTAATATTGCGATATGGGTATTTCTGATACTGCTAGCAAACACTTATGGAATAATATCTAACTACTATGTCGTGAAACGAACAGGACATATATCCTAATGAATTTAAGGTTCGGGCTCACCCCCGAACCTTTCTCTTCTTCTCTCCCATCGCACAATCACCTCACCGCTCCATTTCTCCCACACCTTCACCGGAGTAAACTTCCCCTGCCGACTATCGCCCACTGATTGATTCCCCCGATCCCCTTTACGATTCCCCTCAAGCCCCCTCTATGGTTGCTCATTAGGTCGTTCCATCCGTTAGCCGCGATTCTGCAAGCAGAGCGGTCTTCGGCCGGTTTGCAAAGGGGAAGTTCGGGGGAAGAACGAGATCGGAATTACCCACTGAATCTTTACGCCTCCCGTCCTGGTTGGCGGTAAATCTCCGGCAAACCCGATACGCGACAGCGGCAGGGAAAAGACAAAATCCGTGTGTGAACCGCTGGAGTGCCTACCGGCAGTTTGCTCAGATGAGGTATGGGAATAGATTCAACCGGAACTGCGATCAGGATAAAAACCTGCTGATTCATCCAGATGGGAGGCATAAGATAGCGTGGGGTGTAATCCGATGGATTGGGATTTTCGGTGGATGTTGGATCGAGAGGTTCAGGGGCGGAAGGACTAATGTTTATGTGGATTGCCGAAGGTCAAACCAACATATCTGATTAGGTTTTTCTGTCGTGTATGGTTTCAAAAACCGCCAAGTTTGCTCGGTTTTCCGGAAGGAAAATCGAGTGGATGAAGTGCGGAATCTCTTTCTGTCATCTCGCAAATCATCGTTTTTCATCCTCCTTCCGACCGGAACCAGCGGTCTGGATCAAAGCCAAATCTGCCAGTGACAGGTTTGGCTTTTACCAGTTTACATAATGGCCAGTTATAAGATGGGAGGGCGCGAAGCGGGGCACCCTGCTGTTTGATAACTGGCATTATGTAAAAGCAAAAAAAACCGGTCTCGGGCGCGGTGGAGAACCACGGAAGGTCTGCGGCACAATAACGGTGACAGCCGAGTGTGCCCGTTGCCGGCAATGGGCAAAATCGCATATTTAGCTGAATCCCGCCACATTTCCTCTATAACATGCTATTAATAGCTTAAATATGTGTTCGTTTTTGGCAGATTTTTCGGAACATTTCAAAACATTTAATGGGTACTTCTCTTTCCATGATTCAAAAGGCCTTCATGCTGAAGCCAGACGTATAAAGCCGCATACGAGCAGTTAATTCTCTTTGAAATATAGACTTTGGTACTTCCATTTTCCAACAGGTGCATGATCTCTTCTTTATGCTTATCAATTTTTGACCGTCCGCGGCCTTTCGGACGCCCGAGCATTCTTCCTTTTTCTCTCGCAACTGCCAACCCCTGCTTTGTTCGCTCCGAAATGAGGTCTCGTTCAATCTCTGCGAACAATCCGAAAAGTGTCACCATAACTTTTGTCTGAAGATCCTGCGTTCCCTCGACCCGGATTCCCTCTTTGATCGCAGTGAACTTGATCTCGTGCTTGATAAAGGCATCAATTATCTGAATAATCTGGCCCACACTTCGTCCGAGTCGTGAAAGTTCGCTGACTATTACTGAATCACCGGATTTCAATTCTGCCATAAGTTGCTCAATTTTTCGTTCTTTGGGAGTTCGCTGTGAAGAGACTTCCACTTCGATAAAATGATCGATCATGATTTGATTGTTCGAAGCGTAGGTGTAAATTTCCAGCTTTTGGTTTTGTAAATCCTGTTGAGTCGTGGAAACTCGAATGTAGGCGATTGTTTTCATGAATTCTCCGTCAAAAACTACCCTTTATCGGTAATAAGTAAAATACAAGCATAAAATAGATGAATCTATATTGTCTATACTGATCATATTTAACAGTAACATTTAATCTTAAATAACGAGCGTTAATTCGATATGGATAAGCAATGAAAATCTTGACCCGCTCGGAGATAATCGAGTTTTCTACACCACCACATTTTGACTATCTTGTCCGACGTGAACTCTTTGCGCTTACATCGTGGAGTCGCAAAGTCGTTCATTCTCTTCATACTCCGGCAAATAAAATTGGATTCATGCTCCAGTTGGGGTACTTCATATACACTGGCCGATTCTTTTTGGTGGAAACATTCCATTCAAAAGACATTCAGTATATCTGCCGGTTTCTTCAGATCGGTTTTTCGGGTGATTTAAAAGAACACTACCCTGAAAGAACCGAAGATCGCCACCGTCAACAAATTCTTGAACAGTTGGGATTTGCCTCATACGGTATGAACCCGGGCGCGACAAAAGCGGTAGAGGAAGAGATTCAGTTCCTCTGTTCCCGCCAAATAAAACCGCGGATGCAGTTTTACGCAGTCGTTGAATATCTTCGTGAGAATAGAATCGAAGTACCTGGCTACACGACAATTGTACAGCTTATTACCGATGGATTCTATCAATATGAAACGGCTCTGATCGATCAGTTTGAACAAAACATGACCACCCGCGACAGGAAACTTCTTGATGATCTGGTCAAAAAGAGCCGAAAGGGGAATGAAAAGGTTGATCCTTACGCGCGATAGTTGATCCTTACGCGCGATATAAGTTGACCCTTTTAAAGCGGATCAATTTCAGTCTCAAGACTAGTCAGATTCAAGGGAACACCGCAGATCTTGAAGATATTCAGTTCCTATTCCGAAAGCTTCAAAAGCTCATAAACCGGATCAATCTCAGCCCGGAAACTGTGCGATATTATGCGCAACAAGTTATTAATTCCCGACTTTTTCAAATCAAGCAGCGCGAAAAGAGTCGGTATCTTTTCCTGACGGCATTTATCATTCACCAGTATTATTCTCTCACTGATATCTTGGTCGATGCGTTTCTTCAGGCGGTGCAGGAGTTGAGTTCTGCTGCAAATCGGGCGGCGCAAGAAGAGTTGAACAAACAGTTGACCGCAACGGTGACAAAAGCAGTCAAAACCCAAGAAAATCATGGTGATATGAAACGAATCGTCGATGAGATGAAGGA
>JAIFMU010000235.1 GCA_020048285.1 bacterium
TTAATCCGCACCCAATATCTCTTAATCGAGCGGGAAAAGTTCTTATTACTTCGCGGGGCAAATATGAGACTTTATAAAACATCTATATCAACCACGAAAAACTCGAAAGGCACGAAAACAAGAAAATTATTTCGTGCTTTTTGTGCCTTTCGTGGTTAGAAATTGGTATCAGTTTTGCCCCGCGGAGCAATAATATGAGACTTTTGAAACTCTCAATAACAACCACGAAAAACTCGAAAGGCGCGAAAACAAGCGTATTATTTCGTGTTTTCGTGCTTTTCGTGGTTAGATATTGGTATCAGTTTTGCCCCGTAGAGCAATAATTCATACCCAAACCCGTTTAATATCCACCCAAAACCTCTTGTTGCTCCGCGGTGAGACTGATTTGCCCCCTGAGCCTGTCGAAGGGAAGCGGTCGACAAGCTCACCGACCGGAGGTGGCAGGACTGTTACTACACACCACATCTATAATCGAGCGGGAGTGGGTTGTAATCCAGCGGAAGAGCAGAGGAATCACGCAGCTGGCCGGTTCGTGTGAGTGGAGTGATAAATGTAGTCAACTGCCCAAAATGATCGGTCAACCAGCGTCAGATAACTCTTCACACTACAAGATCATAGACTAGACAGTCCTGTTCTCAAATACGCTTAGCATTTTAGAAAGCACCCATTGCGACTTGCCACAATCACTCACGATCACTTTAGAACAGGGACACTATTCAACAACCGGAACCTACACCGGATGATCTCTGTTTTTTCTTTTCTAAAAATATCCTTGAAAGAAAAGTTGTCGTTTTCCCAAGATCAAGAAGACTGTTCCTACTATATCAAGCAATTACAGCGCATTCAACTTTACCGAAACAGGCTTTCCATTTTTAACTGATGCTTAGATTTTAATTGACAATTTACTGAACTTTACTTTTCTTTACACTGCATTTGGTCGCGGGAACACTTTTCTGGATTTTCCAACAAACTGGCTTAAATAGGCAGCACTAACTTAAAAAAATAGAAAAAATCAGTGTAAAACGTGTTTTTGACAAGTAAAATGAAGCAAATAGGTGCAAAACTGTTTTTTAATGGTAGAATACCAGTAAGAGAAACGGTACCTTTCACGGTACCACACGGGGACTTTTGTTCTCGAATTACAAAGATAAAAAATCTAAGACATCCTACAAAAGGGGAATCGTATGAGAATGAAGGGGATTTTACTCGGGCTGTTATGTCTAGGAGTGAGTTTAGTGGGAGGACAGAATCTAGACCTTGAACTACTAAACCATGTACTGTACGGCGAAGCCGGAATAGATGCTATAGGCAACTGCAAAACACCACAAAGTGGCAAAGTAGGTACACCGGCCAAACTTAATGCATCTGACCAATTAACGATACAAACAAAGACATATTGTAATGAATACTCTGGTACATGGCAAGGAACAACGGTCACTGACACCCTTAACTACGTCACACTTTTAACACCAACAACTTACAAAGCAATTACCGGAGATACCAATAAGGTCAGCAGTGTATATACACCCACCCCTTCATTCCCTACGCTAGATTCAAACCTTGTTGCTACATCCAACAACATTACTGCTGCTGGCACATACAGTCCAAATACTTACAACGAACTAAACATCGGGTCAAACATCACAGTATATCTCACTGCAGGCGAATACACCTTCAACAAAATTATGATTGGATCAAACTCAAAAGTTATAATCACTCCTGATGTTAATGGTGAATATAAAAGCATAATTCTGATTTACTATGCAGGTGGAGCAGATTTCACAATGATATCTACGTCAAAAATGGTAGGTACAATTATTGCTCCTAACGGCAATATTTCATTCAACAACCAATCATCACTGGTTGGGCAAGCTCTTTCGAAAAAGAAAGTAAGCATAAACGGATTTGATGGCGGTATAGGTATCGATTTCAAACCGCTCATTCAATCTAACATTTCTATTACCCCACCCGATACACTTTACGAAGATTTAACGTCAAGAAAAAACATTGACAACTTGTTTACAAACCGAACTTCAGACACAACCATTGTCGCGACACTATCCGAAAAAATTCCTACAGGGGGGTGGGCTTCCTTTGATTATGAATTTATCGAAGGAACAGCAAAACGGGGCACCTCAAATCTTGTAGACGTGGTGTATGCAAACACCTTCAATGCAGTGCAGGACACCCTATGGCGCACAATTCTCCGGGCTAATGACGGAACCATTGACTTTGATCTTCTTGTTAAGAATGTCAAAGATTCCACGATTGCAGGAAAAACCGTAAAAGTAATAGAAGACAGCTTAGTGTTTGCAACTAGTGGAACAGTACCTTTTGCAGGAGGCGATATTGAGAAAAAGCTAGTACTACAAGGAACTGCAAAAACACTTTTTATTAAAATTTACGACGATGAGAAGTATGAAGAACCTGGTGAGATATTCAGTATCAAATTTTCAAATGCGCAGTCTTATGACAAAACCAAATTTGAAATCAAACTTGGTGGTGATACAGTACGGACAATGACAATCGTGAGCGATGACCCCAATAATACAGCACCGAAAAATCTAGCATTCACGGCCCAACGCACAATTGAGCATTATGTTGGTATACCAGTGCAGACAGTGGGGACATTCAGTGCGGTGGATGAACAAAACAATCCGATCACGTATCAAGTTTCTTCAATCAAAGATGCGGGTAACACTGCTCGCGATGCTTGGTTTGAAATACAGCCAGGTACAAACAAACTTGTAACAACATCAAGCTACCGTGCTGATTACGAAACTGCTACTCAGCAAAGTTTCACAGCAACAGCAACTGCAACCGATGGTACATTGACAGGGGCGCCGCTCCCAATTTCATTCAGTATTTCCCCTTGGAATGACAACAAACTCCAAGTGAAACCGGATGCCCAAACTGTAAATGAAGGTGCATCAGCAACTATTGATGTTCTTGCAAATGACACTCCTGATGCAGACCTTGGAACAAATCTCAAAAAAATCATTGGTGTAAGCAAAGACTCGGTCGTTTCTACCACTCTTAGCTATGTTTCAGTTCGCGGTGCCACTGTCGCGACAAATGGAACTCAGTGTACGTATAATGACGGGACGACTCCAGCGGCTACCGAGGTACCTTTCAGCGAAGTGTTCTATTACACGGTTCGCGATACAGCTGATTATGAGTATACCACGGCACATCACGATTCGGTGGTTCGCGTAACCATGACGATTGTCAATCAGAATGACAATACACCAGTCGCAAACGCAGCCACAGTTCCGACGGTTTTTGAAGGAGAAGCTAATTCAATCGCAGTAAGCGGAACCGATGCCGATGGCGACGCTCTTCTGATTGCCTCCGTATCAGGTGGAACACAGGGAACTTTCTCTATGTCTTCAGACAAAAAAAGCATCATTTATACTCACACCGGATCGAACGAATCGCCGTTCACCGATGCAGGTACATTTACGTTGACAGATGGCACAAGAACATCAGCAGCGGTAGCAGTATCGGTTGCGATCAAACCGATCAATGACAACAAAGCTGATGCAAGCGACGATTCAACGAAAGCTGACGGAACACGCTATAGTGTTCAGCGCGGTACTTCAGCGGTGAGTTTTTCAGTGGCAGATGGTATTCTGAAAAATGATACCGATGCAGACCGCCATCCTACCGAAGCGAATAACGGCAATGTCATGACCGTATCTCTCAAGGGAAGTCCGACAACTGCAAAAGGTGGTATTATTTCCCTGAATGGAGACGGATCATTTACCTATAATCCCGCCGGTGTCATTTCAGGAACTACCGAAGATCAGTTTGTCTACTATCTCGATGACAGTATTTCTTACAAAGCGACTAGCAAGTCTCCTTTCTCATATGACAAAGTTGACAGTGCGACAGTGAAAATTTTGGTGACGCCTAACTACAGCACTATTCCAACAGCGACATCAAAAACACTTACTGTTAAAGAAAAAACCGGAGCAGAAGGAACAGCGACACAGAATCTGATCCTTCTCGCTTCTGACAGCGATGCACCGGAAGATGGTCTGACCTATGCGATTTCGAAAACTACCGGTCTTCACGGAACGTTCACGTTGTTTGGAACAAATCTGACCTACGTGTATACCGCAACTGCTGACAAAGAACTCCCATTCCTGGAAACGGTTGATTACACCGTAACGGACAAAGGAAATAACAAAGCAACGGCAACTATCACTGTTGCCATTACAAAGTTGAATGACAATGCGGCAGTGATCAACAATGAATCTACCACCTGTACTCGCGGTGGTTCAGTGACTGCTTTGAACGTTCTCGCGAACGATACCGATGCAGACCAGCTTACCCCAGAGAATAGACTTACAATTACGAACTTTACAATCCTTCCCGCACGCCATCGCGCCGGCACTACAGTCTCCGACCAAGGTGTTGTTACCTACCTTCACGATGGCAATGCGATCGGTGCAGACTCTATTATTACCGTAACCTATACAACAAAGGATACGACATTTGGCTATGATGGAGAAGCAAAGCATACCGGAACTGGTGTATTGACGATCAAAATCATTCCCGATTTCAGCAAGAACCCACCGGTTCTCGCACAGAGATCATTTGCAGTAAAAGAACAGGTGAGCAGCCGCGATTCAGTGGTGATTTCTTCGATTTTAAGTGATGGCGATATTGCCGATGGCGATGAAGTGACACTGACAATTACCAACAACGACAGCTACGGAGGAGCGAGTTTCACCGGCGATGTGACAACGCTAAAAGTGAACAAGGCGAATATCGGTTCGGCCTATCTTCGCTATACCTACACTGATGCGGCGGTCACCACGGAACAGTTCACCGGAAGTTTCTCGATTTCCGCGACTGATTCGCGTTCACCGGTAACTGCTCAGGGAACTGACACTGAAACGTACAGTGTTGTTATTGATACATTGAACGATAATATTCCGGTTGTGGCGAAGAAAACGGTAACTGTACCATTCGGGAAAGCTAGGACAATCCCGCTTCCTACAATTGCCGACAGCGATGAACCTTCACTTATGAATATTGCCGGAATAGATTCAACGATCTCTCTTGGCGGGAAAAAAGGTGTTACCATTCTCCCCCTTCACGGAACGGTTAATTGGCTTTCTGAAAGCCAGTACACCTACACCCCTGATATCAATGCAATTGCTCTTCGCGACAGTTTTGAATATCAGGTGCTCGACTCTCTGGTGTACGATGCAGTGAATCGCCATCGTGTAAAAGCATGGATAGTTATTGATCTCGATCAGAGTTCAAAAGACAAACCAATTGCAGTAGATGACAATTTCACTCTTATCGAAGATGGTACATTTAACGGCAACGTTAAAACAAATGATCTCAAAGCAACTGTTGGCGGCGTTGCCAATACCGGTCCCGCGCTTACAACGGTTACCCTCGTGACAGCACCGGTAAATCACAGTGGTACATTCACCCTGAATGCCGATGGGACGTTTGCTTACCAGCACAAGGATGTGGAACTCTTTACGGATAAATTTACGTATACCGTTTCAGATGCCGGGGCCAAGACCAGTTTTGAAGGAACCGTGTATCTAACGATCACTCCTCGAAATGAAAAAACACAGGTGATAGCAGCTAACACCGGTTCGGTAAACGAAAAAGATTCAGTAAAAATTCTTGTTATCGATGCGAATGATACTGATATTGACCAGTATCCTTCCGAACCGACCAACATCGTTCTTACCGGCGTTTCGTCAGTTCCTACCTATGGTACAGTCAAGTTCGATGCGGATAAGAAATCAATCCTTTATGTAGTTGATCCGGCAAAAACCGATCAGCTCAAAAAAGGTGAGATCAAAACTGATGTGTTCACGGTGGAAACGTCAGATAGTGTCACCTATGACAAACCGGCGACACACCGCGTGAACAATCAGGTAACGATCACGATCACCGGTCTGAACGACAACACGCCTTCCGGCGCGACTGATCTGACCATGACCGTAGACGAAAACGTCGACACCACTTCGGCAGCGGGTAAAACAGATACGCTCGATCTATCATCTATTGTGACCGATGCCGATCAGGATGTTCTTACCGTAGAAGTAACACAGGGATCAGTTGGCACGGCGAAGGTAATTCCGGGCACAATGAAGATCAGTTACAAACACAACCTCAACGATGAAGTGTTTGCGGATCAGTTTACCTATACCGTGAGCGATGGCGTGTTCAAAAGTTCACCGAAAGTTGTGACCGTTGAAATTCTCAAAAAGAATGACAACAAAATTACAACGAAGAACGATTCTGTATCAGTATCTGAAAAAGGAACAAATCAGGTCAATGTTTCTCTGAACAACAGCAGCGATGCCGATGTGGAAACAACGCTGAAATATTCGGCGACCAATGGTACCAATGGCTCAGCAAGTGTTGATGCATACGGTGTTGTCACCTATGTTCACACGAAAAACCTTGAACTGACTGCGGTTCTTCGCGATACAGTGGTTGTGACTGTTACCGATACGGTCAGTTATGATCCAACCGTAGGCAATCGCGTAGAAGACACAGTATTTGTGACGATCACTCCGGTGAACGACCACACTCCGGTGATCGCCACAGCTGATACGATTTCTGTATATGAAGGGAAATCATCTTCAACGATTAACCTTCGCGCTCTTGTAAACGATGCGGACGGCGAAATTGCGAAGATCAATTTCTCCAGCAATACAACTCTGGGAACAGTGGCATCTTCAGCGACTGATGCGGTAATCTACACCCATCTCGGCGCAGAACCGGCGGTGCTCAATGGTGTCTATGATCAGATTACCTTTACCGCTTCCGATGCAGACACATCAATCAGTGGAACTGTGGTTATCAAAATTCTCAACCGCAACGACACTCCTGCCCAGGGTGTTCGCAACTCCTACCCGGTAGTAGAAAATGTACTACTCACCGTTTCGGCAGATTCAGGTGTTCTTGCTAACGACGTGGACGCGGATCTTCCTGTTTCTGAAAATCGTTTGAAAGCAGTATTCGGAACACAGGCGAAAAATGGGAAAGTAACTCTTTCTGCAGATGGATCGTTTACCTACGAACCAAATGCGGCGGGAACTGAATTCGCGGTGGATTCGTTCACCTATATCGTGGTTGACTCTTCGACCTACGAAACCGAAATACACAGTTCAAGTCCGATTACTGTAGAGCTTATGATATCAAATGTGAATGATGAAAAGCCTCTCTCTGCCAACGATACAATCGATGTGATCGAGTCTGGCAAAGCGGTGATTCTTCGCAGTGGAGCATCGTCGGTACTTTCGAATGACGCCGATCTCGACAAAGATGTTCTTACTGCAACTCTTCTCGATTCGACCACAACCGGTTCGATCGCGCTTGCCAGTGACGGAACATTTGAGTATGTACACAGCGGTTCGGAAATCTACAGCGATATGTTCACCTATGTTGCAACAGATGGCGTTCATTTTGATACAGCGACTGTGACCGTAGTGATCGCTCCAAAGGCACCGGTAGTTCAAACTGCATCGTATCTTGACCTCAACGCCGACGGGACAGTTGACCAAATCCGCGCAGTGTTTAATCACACGGTTGATCTGAGCAAAACATCCTTCGCTGCAACCTGGTCAGATGCCACTGCACCGGTTCTGGGCACGGCTACCTTTGAAACCGCTTCTGCGAAAAATATCGTGGTGATTCCCGTGATTGCATCGACGTTGAACAAAACTGCTGGCACTATGCAGCTTTCAATAGTTCACGGCGGTTTTGGAAATCAGAATGACAGCATTACGATAAAAGACAGCGCGGCTCCTGTAGTCGCTTCAGGATTCTACCAGGTCATGGGAGCCAATGCTCTTCTAACCGTTACCATGAGTGAAACCATGCAGTGGAACAGCGAAGTTCCGTTCAGTTTCATTCTCAACAAAAAAGAGTTAGTCGTACCGGTTGGAGCGACTGCTCCTGCCACGGGAACAAGCTACACCTTTGCTCTACCAGCGTCGACTTTGGCTATCGCGCCAAACGACTCGATCTTCGTAAATGTACTCGGAGCGGTTTCCGACGGTATCAATGTTCAGGTAAATCCTAACAACATCCGCCGTCCATTCGTCTTTGAGAATAACATTGCTTCGGCGATCTATCGCGATACCAGCAGCATTGCGGACGGTAAGATCGATCAGATCAAATTGACTTCTGCTACGGGAACATCAATTTCCGATTCGACACTGCTTGCTGGTCTTGCGTCAGGATTGATTCTTCCACGCGGATTGAAATTTGTATCGATCGTTTCTGATTCGAACGGTTGTGTACTCAACGTAACAGACAGCGCAACTACTGGAAAAGTTTCTACAGCGGTTTCTGTTGAAGACACTCTTTCGACCGCGGGTAGTATCAGTTCGATCAACGGTGGAACAATCGGGAAAATATCCGGATTGAAAATTCTTGATGGTATCGCTCCGGTGATTAACTCGGCTTGGTACCAAATTGAAACCCGTTCAACCGGTGGCATTGATACTATTCTCACTGTGCTCTACTCTGAACCGGTGAAACAAGTGCCTGCAATCGGTGCTTCACATCCGTTTGGATTCTACGATGTAAGCGTTACTTCGCCGTTCACCATGGATCTCACGAATGATGCAAAAGAGAACCGTTTCTTGGTGACCAATCAGTCGATCGATTATGTGGTAGATGGTGATTCAATTCGTATCGAACGGAATCTTGCAGTATACGACTCAGTTGGAAATGCTCAGGAGATGAGCGTATGGGCCCCGATCCGTGTTTCATTGGATTACGGAATCGAACTACGCATTCTTATTTTCCCTCAGCCGCTCGTGTTGACAAGAGATGAGGACGATCGTGTGACAGCAGCGGAACTTGATTCCCGCATGAGAGATCACTACCGTTTCAGCGACAATGGAATCGATGAGAAATCAGGTGTGGCATTTGTAGTCGAAGCAACGGGGCCACTTTCACCAACGGGTAAACACTCTGCAACAGCTCAGATCCTTGACCAAACCGGTAATATGGTTTCTGATAAGTTCGACTTTGTGTTCGGAACAAAAGAGGGTGGAAATCTTGCAGGGATCGCAGTGTGGAATGGTCGCAACAAAACAGGCCGCCCTGTCGGAGCAGGAAGTTACCTTCTGGCAATCGATGCATCAGTAGAAACAGACGAAGGTGAAAAGAGTCGAGTTATCACGAAACAGTTTATCAAAACTGTGGGTGTTAATGTGCGCTAATTCTGTAACTATGGATTAAAATGAGATTGGGCTGTTTCATTTGAAACAGCCCAATCTTTTTATTGCCACCCAAAGCTGTTCATGATACTATGGTAGGGGAACAAACATCAATTTCTATGGGGAGCAATCCATGAAACAGCTAATCAAGTCAACCTTAGCCATTTTTTCACTGGCAATGACACTCACCGCGGCACCGTTCTATGGAAACATTCTTTTCGACAAAGGAAGTGCTTCGCTTTCGGCAGATGCAGAAAAAAAACTCACGTCGCTCATCGCTACGCTTGATGCAGAAACGCTCAACAAGTCAAATGAATCAATCGTAATCACCGGATTTATTGATCAAAGTAGCGACGAATCTCTCGATACACTTCTCGCTCAACGCCGCGCCGAAACCGTGGCAGCCTTTATCAGAAAGGCAAAAAACATTTCTGCTGATCGCATCGCTATCCGCGGAACAGCAGCGCACAACTACCATATTCTCACAGTCACCACCGAAGGTCGCCGCCTGAATCGCCGTGCAGAAATCGTGGTGAAACGGATGCAAAAAAAAGAGATACCTCTGGTGCTCAACGTGGTGGAAACCGAACAGTGCACTTTTTCAAACAAATCGACAACTCAGCTTCAACAGGGTGATTCGATCCTCGTGGGCGAATCGGGCTTTGCGCGACTCTCCTACGGAACCGGAACATCCATCGACCTCGACAGAAACACTTTGATCACGATCGCCGACAAAAAAATAGTCGTACTCAACGGAGCGATACAGATCAATCGTCGATCTTCCGACGAAGTAGCTCCTCAGTTTACTTCGCTGAAAAGTTCAATAATTATTAATGGAAATGGTGCAATTCAGCTTGAAAAACGCAGTTCACTTTTCGTGTCTGTTTTTTCAGGCACAGGAGCAGTTCAATCGCCCTTTGGGAAAAAGGCATGTAACTCAATGGAAGGGATTGCCGTACTCAACGGATCTTCGACCATTGTCACAACAAAACTTCCGTCAGCACCCAAAATTGCCAGCGCCGACACAATCGCTCTGATCCCCGGCACTTCAACGGCGATCAATTGGAACAAATCAGGAGAAACATTTCGCTATATGCTGAGCACTTCGCCATCGTTCAGTACCAATCTGAAAGAGGTAGTCACCGCCGATACGAACATCCAGTTCGCCTCAGTTCCCGGCGTGTGGTATTATAAAATTCAGGCAGAAAATGCTCCGGGATTTCGTTCTCTCTGGAGCAGTGTCGATTCTGTTCTTGTGACCAAAAAAGAGGCTGTAACTTTGGCGGATCCATTCAAGGATACACTCTTTGCCGTATCACCGAACCGACCATTCACCCTTGTGGGAATCGCCGATCCGGTGGTAAAATTATTCCTCGATTCCACCGCAATTTCCACGAACGAACGAGGTGAATTTTCTCATAAGTTCATGCTGAAAGACGACCGCAATGCACTTGCCCTAGTGACGATTAATCCAGATAATTCAAAAGATACTCTCGAAGCGATCGTGCTCTACACCGGAGCTGATGAAATTATCGACATGAACGATTCAATTATGGGGCGCGAAGCCTTTACTACTTCACGCCACTATAAGTTCCGCGGAACAATCCCCAATGCAGTAAGTCTCAAAATCAACGGCGAAAGTATTAAACTTAACCAAGACAAAGCATTTGAAAAGAAATTAAAACTTCCCGGATATGAAAGTGTTGAACGTATACAGCATGATACGCCGATTCAGCAGCTCTTTTTTGCACTGCTCGGATTGGGTGCTACAGCCACTCTCTTTGTATTCATGGGACTTCAATCGGCAGAATAGTCCGAAGCTGATTGACAGCACTTCCACAGAGAGGTATTTTCAACGGAATTAAATCTCGACTGTGGAAGAGGTACATTAGTCAATGAAACATTCAAGTAAAGCAACACTGTTTATCACCGCACTCCTTGCGATCTCATCGTGTAATCGATTTGATCGCACATCCCCCCTCGGAAGTGACGTCATCGGCGAGCTCGATTCTTCAGCAATCGCCTATGATGGTACCTTTTATACCGAAAAGTACATTCCCTCTGGCGAAGAGCTACTCGGTATCACCGATCCGCTCTCCAGACTTCACCGCTACACAGATTCGCTCGCTCGCAACGGCGGCATTCAAGGCGAAGTCGTGGTTGGGCAGTTTCAGGGTGAAGAGTCATTTGGCTATCTCACCTTTGTTCCAAAACTGACACTGGACACGCTCTCTGGCGGAACTATCGATACCACGATACAAACTCATTCGCCTGCTCACTACGTCGATTCACTTCTCAAAAGTGGAAAAGACTCGGTTACTACGGCGTTGACATTTGCCATTTCTCACAAAAAACACTCCGAAGAGTATTACAACTTGGAACTCTCCACGGGACTGTTTGTAGCCGATTCAACTCAATTAGACACGACCAAACGTCATGTGATGCAGAATGTGTTAATTCCGGGAAATGTATCGCGTCATACCGTAGATCTGCCGTTCCACTTCTACAAGAAAAAGGGAACGGGGGCTGATACCGCGTGGCTCACAAAAATCAATGGTTCGCTTGTCTCAAGTTATGTCGACACTGTTAAAACGACTAAAGTTACATGGAAAAATGGAACACAAACGGTTGATTCAACAAGTGTAAAGCCAATTCTTCTGGCTAAGACGGACACGTTGAAATTTCAAGAAAGTTCTGTTCGCCACCACACTCTGTTCACGGGATTTAGCGAATCTGCCGATTCGACCGTTCCCGTTCTTGTGGGAGATGTCTCAACTCAGAAATTCTTCCGCACTCGTACCGTCAGCGGCGTAACAGTGAACGACACAGTGTTCCACAGTTCAAAAACAGATGTATCAAGAAACGGCGCAGAGATCGTTTCAGTTTCGTACGAGGACACAATCAAGTATCCGAAACCAACGGTAACGCTGAGGGATACTGTTAAAGAATATGGCACATCAGTAGATTCATTCTATACAATTACTGACACCGTTCGCGTCTATACGAGCAACACTGTTTATCAGAGCGGAGTAAAAAAGGTTGAAAACATTGTATTCAGTCGCGCTTATACCGGCAAGGACACTTTCGACCCGGCGGCACTCGACACGTTGAACATTATTCTCAAAAACATCACCGCGGGAACCGACCCCCTGTTCCACATGGCAGGTGCCACACTTCGCATTATCGGTCACAAAGGAACAGCGAAAGATACGTTAACTATCTCGCCCAAACGTTCAACTATGACGGTGTTTAACAAATCGACAGGATTGACCGGAACCGAACCAACCATGTCCGGTGGACTGGAGCAATTTGTTCGCTTGAAAATGAACACAGCATCGTTCTGGCAGATGATGAATGTTGCAAAATATCAGAGCATTCTCTTTAGCACGGTTCAGATTCCTGTGTCGAAAGCAGTAATTCCTGCCTATCGCGATTCGACCATCACTATCCGCTATATGCTTCATGGAGCAAAACAACTGAACGGCGAATTGCTTGCGACTCCCGCGAAAAAGAGCAAAAGTGTCACCTATCATCAAGATTCGGCATATATCAAATTGGATATTACCGATTTCCTTGTTGATCAGCGATATGGCGAATCAACGCCAACACCGGACACCTATCTCTATCTGTGGATCGACGGTGGTGAAATGGGACGCGTCGCTATCGATGCAACAAATGAGTACCAGTTTACCTACATAGTTCAAAACAAACAGAATTAGGAGTAAAACGTGAATAAAGCAACTGGAATAGCACTCCTTACCTCTGTGGCATTGGTATCCGCACAATCTCTTTTTGGGTTGAAATATCCCGGCGGTCTTTCATCGACCAAAACAGGACTCGCGTCTCGTTTGGGCGGAGCAGGAATCGGCATGGAAGATCCTTACCTTCTCATGGCTCACACCCCGGGGAACTTGGGGAATATCAATCAGTCCGTGTATACTCTGAAACTTTCAATCGATTACAATCGGATCAAACAGAACGATTTGCAAAATGATTTTCTGCGAGTTGTTCCCGACTTGGTTGGATTTGCTTTTCCTCTCGGACCAGTAGGAACCGTGGGAGTCGGATTTTCAAAAGAGCGCGGAAATGACTACTACTATAAAAGTGCAGAAGGCATTTTAGCTCGCAATCCCATTACGAACGATTCAATCACCGGATGGACCGGTTTTAATCGCAAAAGTGGGATTACCATCTGGGAAGCAGGTTGGGGACATTCAGCATTGAAAATGGTTCGTCCAGGTATTTCCTATCGCAGATTTTATTATTCAGTTGAAGATAGCCGCGTTACGAAGATCAACAACTTTGGCGGAACGAGCGATTCGCTCGATATCAAGCAGGCGGGAAATGCGATTCGCGGGGGGATTTCTGGGACTATCGGCAAAGTAAGCTATGGCGTCAATGCGACCTATAATTTCTCTGGCGATGTTACATTGAAAACCACCGTCCTCGACATTGACAGCAGCAAGTCAAAGGTCTCGAATTCGTTTATTTCAAAATCAATTCACGCAAATGCTCCAGCAACAGAGACCTATACACTGCAACTTCCGCCGAGTGGTGGCGTGGGTGTGTCTTATAAAGCTTCAGAAAAACTTGTCGTAGCGGCAGATGCTTCCATGGAGATGTGGGAACAAGCGTGGACAGATGCACCGAAATCGGTTTTCTATACAACCTACCAAAATGCGCTTTCCGCTTCAGTTGGTGCTCAGTTTATTCCCGCACCGGAACTACTTTCTCCTCGCTATTTCGAAAAAATGCGCTACAGTGGCGGTGTTCGTTTCTCGCAACTCCCTGTTGAAGGAGATTTCGAATTTGCTCTTAATGCAGGACTTGGTCTTCCACTAGGAACATCAGGACTCGTAGATATCGCATTCGAAGGCGGAGCGCGGCGCAGTGAAATCCTTCCCGATTACAAGGAGAATTTTTTCAAATTTAGCTTTACCACGAGCGGTGGAAAAGCGTGGAAAAAGAAACCTGCGCAAGTGTACTAGGATTCAACAACATCGAACAGTTAAAGTGCCGGAGAAATTCGGCATTTTTTTATTGCCCTTACTGCTTCCCGAACGGTACAATAGATTCTCGTAACAATCTATGCATCAATCAGGAGAATCTATGCAATCCAAAATTTCGTTCAATTCACAACTCGCCATTTCATTTACCACTTCAAGTATCGTTCCCTTTGTATTGTTGATTCTCTTCTCCAAAGCATTTACAGCAGCAGCGCTCACCCTTTTCATTCTCATGATAATCTCTATTGTTATTTCAGTTTTGTTCATCCGCAGAAGCATGGCGAAATCGATAGGAGTTATCGCACTGAAACTCACCCAAGAGTCACAGTCGATTGTGCGCGAATCGACAGATATTACCCATCTCAGTGAAAAATTAGCAGAGAACACGGCAGTTCAGTCGAACAACATCGGCAAAATTTCAGCACAACTCGAATCGATCTCATCGATGACCAAAACCACCGCAGATAATGCACTGCAGGCCGATGCATTAATGTGTGAAACGGCTTCGAATATTGCCGACGGGAAAAATTCAATCATAGAACTCTCCAAGGCGATCGAGGCAATCAAGGTCAACTCGGACAGCACCGCAAAAATTGTCAAAGAGATCGACGAAATCGCGTTTCAAACAAATCTACTCGCGCTGAATGCAGCCGTGGAAGCAGCTCGCGCGGGTGAATACGGCAAGGGATTCGCAGTGGTGGCCGAAGAGGTGCGCAATCTTGCACAACGATCAGCTCAAGCGGCAAAAAATACGGCAAATCTCATTTCAAATGCTCAATCGAGTGCGCGCAGTGGAGTTGCACTGACCAATACCATGCAGAGTGCCATTGAAAAAATCGTTGCCAGTTCTTCGCAAGTGGGCTACTTAGTAAAAGAGATTTCCGCGGCGGCGGTAGAACAATCTTCGGGAACCCAAGAGATCACCGCCAGTACGGCAGAACTCGAATCGATTTCCGACGTTTCGAAAGAGAAAGCCGAAGAGAGCCGCCACTTATCCCGTGAAGTGACCGCTTTGGCTGAACGGGTGGCAACTCTCAGCCATGAACTGAGTAGTATTTTTGGAGATTCCCGTGTAGCAGATCAAGAAGTTCCGCGCACATCACCGGTGCCACCGATCCGACCTCAGCAACCAGTTTCACGACCAATGAACAAACTGATTACTCCAGTGCCACAACGGCAGAGTGTTTCCCATAGAACCGTTTCACCGCAGCTAGCGATGAAAAATAGTTCCACGTTGGACCACAAACAACAAATCACCCAACGGCAGGCGGCACTGGCAGCTCCAGAAACTGCCAAAAAGCAGATACCGGTTCAACCCGGTTCAGCTAAGCCTGCTCCCAAAAGTGTGGCCCCGCAAAGTGCACATACACCGGCGGCAAAAAAGGGATCGACACAATCACCGACAAAAACCACACCGAAACCAAAGGCAACGGCAGGGCGCGATCTTATCCCCTTTGGCGATGAGTTTGGGGAGTACTAATCCAATAGAGAGAGTGTAAAAAAAGCCGAGTGATCGGCCTTTTTTTATTGGTTAACTGCATTCCTGTCCAAAACGGCAAATGGTATAAAAGAGAAATGAGGGGTTTCCCTATTGTAGTTTTACGGTTCCTACGCCAAGAAACT
>JAIFMU010000248.1 GCA_020048285.1 bacterium
CGATTCAAGTAATTGGCTGTTTTTTGTGTAGTTTGATTCGCCCATAATTTGGACAAGTTCACGTCGAACAGCTTCTTTGAGAGCTGTTGCTACGGCAGTTTCTTCGTCTGAACCCACACCGGTTATCACTGAAGGGGCTGCGTGCAAAAGAGAAGGAAGCAAAGAACAGATAATTGCAATTCGTCGTGCTGACGCTGCGATTCGCTCACGTGGTGAATTCATTAATTACTCCTAATTATTGGAATTGATAGATTCAATATAGATAGTATACGATTTCGGCATTCGTCGGTACAAGAGCGAAATCACACTCATAGAGTGAATCTTGTTGGAATGAGCTATATTTGATCCGATTTTGTGTGAAAAAATAGGGAGGAATCTATGAGGTTGGGACGAGAAAACTTGATTGTCGCCGCTGTGGGAATTGTGTTGATTACTATTATAACAACCGTTGTGAGTGCGCTGTTTCCCAATACTGGAATGGTGCGCAGTTGGAACGATGCACTTTTTCTCGTCTCGACAATTGTTTTTTGCGCTGGTTCAATATCGGCATTGGTTTCGAAGTCACGCCGTCACTATTATCTTCATCTGAAAGATACGTTCGCGGGAAAAACCGAAGGCGATAGCGAATTTGAAAAGGCGCAAGAAAAACGTACAGCTCACGCAAAACGAGCTGTGGCGTTTGCAATTTCCGGTATTTTGGGAATAGTAACGAGTGCGATCATTGCATTTACCGCTGTGTAAAAGGGGTGATTACACGTTGATGGAGATCGAGCTAGTGAGATTTGTCCACAATATTTTCTAGATAGCCAATTTTGTTTTTGTAGAAATGATGCAGAATGTATTTTCGCCCACAAACTGCGCTCCAGCACGAATTCAGCTGGAGATGTGTGACCATTTATAAAGGGAGCTACATGTATGTTGCAGAAGGGAGCAGAGTGGTTATGAAAAAACTTGCTCAGCTGGTAATGGCTGGAACCATCGTGATCAGCATGGTTTCCTGTAAGAAAGAGAGTGCCAGTTCTGGTACGACACTTACAGATGCGATGATTAAGGCTTTGGAAAAGGCCGAAGCGGGTGCTGCTGGTGAAATGCAGGAAGCTGCGTTGAAGTCTTTCCCACGGGAAAAGACACTCTATCTCGTGGGATTCCAGTGGGGTGAGCCGTATTCTTTCAATCCTATGAACGGCTGGCCTGACTGGCCGATTCGCGCAGAGTTCAATCTCATGTACGAACAGCTGACTACATTCAACTCCATGACTGGACAGCTCGAGCCACTTCTTGGTCGTCTCGATCAGAAGAATAACGATTTCGTTTCGGTTATTCTCAATCCTAAGGCAAAATGGAGCGATGGTAAACCGCTCACAGCTGCTGACGTTAAGTTCACTTATGAACTCAACCTCAACAACTCAGATGCTCCTTGCTCCTATGTTAGTGGTTACATGAGCAAAATTACCGTTGATACTCTCAACGGTGAAGAACGTGTGACGCTTCACGTAGATAAAGCAAATCGCAACAATCCCTTTGCACTTGTAGACTTTATTTCAAGTGTGCCAATTTGGCCTAAGCACGTGTTTGAACCGTTGATCAAAGCTGCAGGCGGAGTCGGTGCTTTTGCTTCTGGCGATGTCATGGGGCGGCCACAGGTCGTTTCTGGTCCTTACAACCTCTTTGCCTATTCAAACGAAAAAATCGTTTTGAAACGCAATGAAACCTATTGGGGTAATGAAGCTCTTCGCGGAGGTAGAAAACCTCAGCCTGAGTATATTATTCACCCAATTTACAAAGGTAATGAACACTCTTCAAATGCGTTGAAACATGGAACACTTGATATTTCAAGTAACTATATGCCTCGTATTTGGCGCAAGAAATCGGTCGGGTGTTGGTATGACTCTCTGCCGTATTTTAAACCAGGTTCGATTCCCATGTTTATTATCAATACGACAAAAGAACCGCTTAATAGCAAATACTATCGTCGTGCAATGGCGCTTTCAATCGACTATGAAAATATTCGCAACTTGGCCGTGTCTGGGTATACTACCGAAATTCAGTCTGGTTTGATCTTGCCATTCTCTGCAGAATCGACCTATTTCGATGCAAATGCAGTGAAACAATACGGAGCAACCCGTTTTGATATCGCAGCGGCTCGTGCGGAACTGAAAAAAGGTGGATTTACTTCTGTTTTCGAAGACACTATTGTTGGAAAAGATGGAAAGCCAGTCTACAAAAATCTGCTCTATGTTAAAGACTCAAAAGGCAAAAAAATGCCTTCGCTCTTTATCAAATCTCCTGCAGGTTGGTCTGACTTCGAATCAATTATCCGTCTTGCAGTGAAATCAATGCGTGATGCAGGTATCGACGTTCGCGAAGGATTTGTTGATGCATCTCAGTATTGGCCAGCGCAGAACACCTGTGATTTTGATCTGTTCATGGATACTCCGATGGCAAAGCTGTCAGCTTCTATGCCGTGGGCACGTTTCGAAAAGATCATGTCTGCTGCAAACTGGAAACCAGTTGGCGAAAAGATGTATGAAAACATCGGTCGATTCAACAACCCGAATCAGCCTGGATATATTCGTTCAATTGACAGTCTTCTTCACTTGATCCCGCTTTCTTCAGACTCTGTTGAAGTTCGTCGGTCAATTGCAGAGCTGAACCGCATCTTTATGGAAGAGCAGCCAACACTGCCACTTCTATATCGTCCTGAAGAGTTCTATGAATTCAATACAAAACATTGGACCAATTTCCCGACAGCTAAAAACCCTTACGCTCCACCGCATATGCCGGTTGCGGGTGCGGGAACCAAGATGTTATGGGAAATCAAACCAGCAAAAGAGGGTAAATAATGCTGAAAAATTATCCGACTTTACTTTTTATCCTTCAGCGAAGTGTTTGGTATTTCCTAACATTCCTTGTCGCGATTACCATTAACTTCTTTCTTCCTCGATTTGGTGCAGACCCGATCGACCTGATTATGAGTAAGCAGAAAGGTCTTAATGACCAGCAAGCTCGTGACAAAGAAGTTTCTTACATGAAAGAGTTTGGACTCGTTGACCTTGAAAAGACCATTGTTACCGACAACGGTGCGATGCTCATGACAAAGGATGGAGCTCCAATCACTTTCAAACAGTTAAATGATAAAAAACTTCTTACTGTGAATGAACAGAAAAGTTTTTGGACTGCAACCATTGAAATTACCGATGCTGCAGCTCTGAAATCATCGATTCTTCCAATTCTTGCGACAAAAACGCTTGATGGCTTTGAAATGAGCGATACTTCTGTTTGGGATGGTGACCTGTTTGGAGAAACAGTAAAAAATGCCCTTACTCTTGAAGAACTAAAGAGTCTCAAGGGAATCACTGTTTCAATGAACAATAAAGTATACAGCGTTAAAGCGAATGATCTGAACAGTGCATTCGGTGGACCTGTTTCTACCATTGAAGGCAAATCGCCTTATGTGGTTTCAAAAAATGGTGATCTGAAACTGTTCGTAAACGGCGAAGGGCATACACCTGTTCCAGAAGCGGTGACGGTTGGTAGTGCAATCGCTTCGGCATCTGTTGATGTTGTCATTGCCGATCAGGTTCTTAACACGATCGAAAAAAGAAATGACATCGAACGTTTTGAGCCGATTCGGACTCCTCTTGTAAAACAGTATTTCAAATATCTCTGGATGGTTCTTCACGGTGACCTCGGTACATCGTTTGTGAAATATCCTAAAAAGGTAAATGAAATTGTTGCTCAGGCAATTCCATGGACATTGGCACTTCAGTTTCCAACTATTGTTATTGGCTGGATCGTGGGTAACCTCCTTGGAGCCCTTGCTGCTTATAAACGCGGACTCTTTGACAAGGTTCTTTTCCCGTGTGCACTTCTTATGAACTCGATTCCGTTCTTTGCAGTAGGTATGATTCTCGTGTACCTATTTTCAGAAACGTTCCGGTTCTTCCCGTCTTCTGGCGGATATGCGATTGACGTAATCCCTGGATTTACTTGGGCGTTTATTTCAAGTGCTGCGTATTTCTACGTACTTCCATTCTTCTCAATTTTCCCAGTGTTTGCTTCTGGTCAGGCGACCGGTATGCGTACAATGGGTATCTACGAATTGGGAACAGGCTACGTAAAGTATGCGAAAACACTTGGTATCAAAGAAAATAAAATTCTGCTGTATATCTTCAGAAATGCTATGCTTCCTCAACTTACGGGTCTTGCGCTGATGCTTGGGGTCATGATTGGTGGAGCACTTATTACAGAGATGATCTTCTCGTATCCTGGTCTCGGTATGGCACTTCTTTCGGCTGCGCAGAACAATGACTATCCCCTGATTCAGGGAGCAGCCCTTATTGTTTCTGTGACTGTGTTGATAGCGAACTTTACCGTTGATATTCTTATCGGTTTCTTTGACCCGCGTGTAAAAGCCGGAAGAACAGGAGCATAAACGATGAAAATTCTAAAAAATCTACTTAAGGAACCGACCTTCGTATTTGGAAGCGGACTTTTCCTTTTGACTATTGGACTTGCCATCTTCGGACCGTTTATCTTTACGATTAACACCGAATCGGTAAATCTTCCCTATCAGAATCCCGGCGCAGGTTTGATTCTCGGAGCTGACCATCTTGGACGCGATATGCTCTCTATGCTTATCTCTGGTCTGAAAAACTCGCTCTATGTTGGATTTATGGCGGGAACGATTGCGACAACGCTCGGAACATTCCTCGGAGTGTATGCCGGCTATAAAGGTGGACTTCTTGATGATATAATCAACATGGTGACAAACCTGGTTCTGGTTATTCCATCATTTGTTGTTCTTCTTTTGATCTCTGCATCACTCGAAGAAGGTCGTTCACTTGAACTTATCGCTCTGATTATTGGTCTTACTACATGGACATGGACAACTCGTTCTGTTCGTGCTCAGACCTCTTCTCTGAAAAGTTCGGAACATATCAATTTGGCTCGCGTAAACGGTGCAAACACCTTTACGATCTTGACCAAACATATTCTTCCCTATCTTCTTTCGTATATCTTCATGGTATTTATCATTCAGGTTGCGTCGGGTATTCTTCAGGAAGCGAGTATTTCAATGCTCGGCCTTGGACCATACGACTCGATTTCACTTGGTAACATCATGAACGATGCGATGAAAAACGAAGCACTCGGCGACGGTGTATGGTGGGCGTTTATTCCAGCTTCAATGCTGATTACGTCAATTGTATTCTCGCTTTACACTCTGAATACCTCCATGGAGGGTGTCTTCAACCCGGCTCTTCGGAAATAGGAGATAGTAATGGCTCTTTTTGAAGTAAAAAATCTTTCGCTTCACTACCTCACTCGCTTTGGTTCAAAAGTGCACGCCGTATCTGACGTCTCTTTTGAACTCGAAGAAGGAGAGATTCTCGGTATTGCCGGTGAATCAGGATGTGGTAAAACGACTTTGGTAAGCGGACTTATGGGACTCTGTATTCCACCTCTCTACCCAAGTCAGGGCGATGTATTTGTTGAAGGTGATCCTTTGATGAATCGTACTCCGCAGGATATTCGTGAAAATATTCTTTCTCGTAAAGTATCAATGATTCCTCAAGGTGCGTTCAATGCATTGAACCCAACCCGTCGTATCAAAGATCTCGCGATGGACGTAATTGTCTCTCACGAAGGTAAAAAAGCGAAAAAGAAAGAGATGTACGAACGAATTTTCAAACGTTTTGAACTTCTCGGTATGGATACAGCACGAGTTCTGAACTCTTATCCTGTTCAGCTTACCGCCGGTGAACGTCAGCGTTCAGTAATCGGTATCTCAACTCTTCTCAATCCGAAAATGGTAATCGCCGACGAACCGACTTCTGCTCTGGACGTAACCACGCAGAAACAGGTTATCGGTATGATATTCGATCTTCTGGAAAAGAAAGTCTTCTCTACGATGATTTTCATTACCCATGAACTTCCACTTCTTCGCCACGTTGCAGACCGCATTTGCGTTATGTATGCCGGTGAAATTGTTGAAATGGGTACGTCAGAACAGCTCGTGTTTGATCCACGTCACCCCTACACGAAAGCTCTCATGAGTGCGATGCTTTCCGCTGAAGAGGGTGCTCGCGGTAAAAAACCTGAAGCTATCGAAGGTGCTCCGCCGTTCCTTGGAAATGAAATCATCGGGTGTCGTTTTGCACCACGTTGTAAATATGCCAAGGAAGATTGTAAAACGAAAAAAATGGAGATCCGCATTGTCGGAGATCGTCAGGTGAGGTGTGATTATGCCGAATAATGAAATCATTTTTGAAGGAAAAAATCTGGTCAAAGAGTTCGGCCACGGTAAAACACTCTGTACAGCTCTTAAAGGAATGAACTTCCAGATCAAAGAGGGTGAAATTGTTACTCTCGTTGGTGGATCAGCCTGTGGGAAATCTGTTCTTGCGAAACATATGCTTGGTTTCCTTCAGCCTACAAAAGGGGAATTCCTCTACCGTGGTAAGAAGATCACCAATCAGCGTGACCACTGGCAGGATGTTCAGCCGATCTTCCAAGATCCGTTCTCGGCGTTCAATCAGTTCTATACGATTCGGGAACAGCTCGAAGACTCTTTCAATGTGTTTTACAAAAAACCATCGAAAGCTGAAGTAAAAAAGCGTGTTGACGATGCTCTTCTTGCGGTAAACGTTCAGCCTTCTGAGCTTGAAGGGAAATTTCCTTTTGAACTTTCAGGCGGACAGATGCAGCGTATGCTTCTTGCACGTATTTTCGCTCTGAAACCGAAAGTGCTTATTGCTGATGAAGCTACATCAATGGTTGATGCCTGTGTTCGTGCTAATATTCTTGATTATCTTATGAAACTCAAGGAAGAGCTCAACATGACGATCATTTTCATTACTCACGATATCGGTCTTGCGTACTACGTATCTGACCGTATTTTCATCGTTGATGATGGACAGATTGTTGAACAGGGAACTCCTGACGAAGTTGCGTTGACTCCGAAAACCGCGGTGACTCGCCATCTTCTCGATGATATTCCGGATATTCACAAACCGTGGATTGTTCGCAATGGACATGCTCAGTAAAGTGTCTTGTCTAAATATAAAAAAGCCTCAGGAGAGTATCCTGAGGCTTTTTTTTTAAAATCGAACATTCATAGGCAGTACGAATTTGAAGATTACAATTAAGCTACGAAATAGTCGCTCATTGAATTACGCATTTCAATTGCACGAACGCACTCGGCACGAACCGCTTCAAGGCCTGCGATAATACCACCAAGAGCTGACATTGCCACAAGCGAACGGCCGTTCTGGTTATTACCTTCGTGCACAAGTGAAGCGTTCATTTCACCTTCGATTTGACGAATCAACTCTTCAGGGTTTTCAAGAATTTTATCTTCCCAAAAAGCAAGAAGCGCATTTACATTTTCATGATCTTTGTAAAACATCCAAGTATAGTCCATCGATTCCTCCTATTTATTGGTTACAATGGAATATGTAAAATACACCAAATCGATCTTCATTTCTATAGTTTTTATAAAAAATGGCGAACCTTTTGATTCGCCATGTACGAAAGAGTTGTATAATCGGATTATTCAACAGTTTCGAATTTTTCCAGCATTTCTTTGGCAACAGTGTAACCATTAGTTACAACGTTGAAAACGCCGCATCCCGGGCGTCCCCAGTGACCAGCCTGATACATATTGGTGATATGTGTCAATGGTGGCATTTTTGCTTCTTTGTACATATCTTTTGAATTTTCAAAACCGTAGATTGATCCGCCTCTATTGTCAGTAAATCGAACCATTGTGTCCGGTGAACCCACTTCCATAAAAAGAATCTCTTCGCGAATGCCAGGGTACATCTCTTCGAGAACATCGATAATCTTCTCTGCATCCATCATTTTTTGTTCTTGCCAATTATCCGAAGCATCCTGACGAGCGAATGTCATAAGTGTCAACGCAGGGGCTGCAATATCTTCAACGGTATTGAGTACCACGAGATGGTCGCCATTGTATGGCTCTTTTTTAATTATTCTTTCGTAAACTTTGCGCTGGTCTGCATCGCGATACCAGAACACTACGCGACCCTCGATAATTTTACGGAAGGTTGGTTTCATACCGAGGTAGACAATTACCGAAGAGAGCGACGGCTGAAGCGTGTTCAAACGTCGAATCCAACGTTTACTTCGTGCCTCTTCAGGAAGAAGACGTTCATGAACAATTTCTGGTGAAATGTTAGATACGAGATAGTCACAAGGATACGTTTCACCTTTTGCTGTAACTACACCCGTCACCGTTTTTCCGTCACAAGTAATTCCGGTGACTTCGGTTCGCATTTTTACTTCACCACCGCGTGATGTGATCACCGAAGCAAGAGCTTCAGCTAGTTTTGCAAATCCACCTTTGATGGTAAATGAGCCATCAAAAAAGTGAGTTGCATAGAGCATCTGAAGGAATAAGTTTCCACCTTCGTCAGGAGTAACACCCACATAAGGCCACTGACCATAAAAGAAATTGAGCAGTTTTGGATCTGTGATCAGTTTAGAAAGATACTCTTCGTACGAACGGTTATGAAATGTCGCCATGAACTCCATATCTTCATCGCGATAGCCGCGTTTGTCTTCGGTAAAGAGCGTGAACATATTGTCATGCAGCTTGTCCAAATCAGAAAAGAACTGTTTCAGCCCTTTTTCTTCGTGAGGGAATGTTTCGAGGAGATACTTTTTTGCATCTTCTTTGCGAGCCGGCATAACATATTCCCCATCAGGTGAAACAACTCGATACATTTCAGGGAACTCAACTGTTTCGATTTGATCACTAACACCGAGCTGTTCAAGCAGTCCACGAAGAACACCACCATCACGGAAAGGTACCGAATGGATTCCCGATTCAAAAACGAACTCTTTGCGTTTGAAATTATGGGCATAACCGCCGATGCGATAATGCTTTTCAAGGACGGTGACGTGATGTCCCGCTTTGGCAAGGAATGCTCCTGCTGAGAGTCCACCAAGACCAGATCCAATTACTACTACGTTCATTATATTTCCTTACGATTTGTATTTCTATACCAGTATATTAAAATAAGGTGTGCCACATTTTTAAAGTAGAGTGAGTTGGGATAGTATTTGATTCTACGATCCATCCTGAGGCGAAATTTGATTTGGCAATATGTCGGAATTGATCATTTCTGTGCTGAAATCGCCATATAGAGTA
>JAIFMU010000125.1 GCA_020048285.1 bacterium
AGTCAAACGAGTTTAGAATGTAGTCAAACGAGTTTAGAACGTAGTCAAACGAGTTTAGAACGTAGTCAAACGAGTTTAGAATGAAAATTCCTAGCTATCAGAATATTTTATGTGATGATTCTCTGTTCAATCTACATGGATTTCACTTTCCTCACGTGAGTTTTGGTGTCAGACATATATGATCAGTGATCCCCGTGGTCGTTTAGGTGTCAGATGAATATTGAATGAACAGACATTCCGTTCTTGTAGGTCGGCCCCGATGTGGGCTGACTGAGGGATATTTATAAAGGTATTTAAATCTCCGTGTTGTGAAGAACACAGATTTCAAAATGAATGCGATATTACCGTTATCGCAAAAAGGTCAGACCACATCGGGTCTGACCTACAGGAACAATCGGGATAACGGTAACAGGATTTGCTAAACGATTACTGAACTGAAACCATGAACGGGAGTGTTTTCCCTTTGCTTTTCCATGTTCCCAATATCTTGTTATACACGATCTTTATACATGCACTTTCCAAGTTTTATTATTTCTAATTCTAGTGTTTTGTTAAACAAAAATGACAATCGTACAGGAATCCGAGTTCCATCTTTTAGTACAAAAAAACAGCGGTTCGTCGTGCATGTTTGAGCTTACCAGAGAAACCGATCTCAATGTGATCAATTTCTTGTTTTTCAAAGAGTGTATTGCCAAATCTAACCTGTTTTTCATAGACCGTAAATTTTTCAGTCCGAAAAATGAGCAGTAAGAAGATAATTGTGAAAATTGGAATAAGGAAGGCATTTAAAAATGGAGTTCCAGTGAAGAAAAGAGTCACTCCAATGCCAATTGTAATTATAGTGACAATCAATGTTAGAAGTTGAAATCCTTGACTCCACGTATTTTCATATTCAACAACGGCATTACGTAACTCTGAGATTAGTGAGTCGATCTTCTTAGTTGGCTTCTTTCCGCTCATACATGAATCACAAACAATGCCGATTTCTTTCTGATTGTACTCGTATATATCAAGTTTGTTACCGCATTGTGCACAGTTGTAGTTGCTGTCAGTCAATTGCATTTCCTACGTTTGTTTGTAGATTCCTGCCCGATTACAAATTTCCTGTGAGCAGTTCGTTTCGGATTTCAGGAGAGTGATGTAATATGTTTTTCAATCCAGCCAAGAGCCGACTCCGCAATTTCAATGGCATCCGAAAGTTCTTCTTTTGAAACGGGACAATATTCGCCGGGATATCGGGTTTGAACAGCGTAATCGGTAAGATCGACAATGGCATCAAGTTCGTAGGGGATTTCACAGAATTCACGGGCACGAATAAGTAGTGCTCCGAGATTATGAGTGCGAAGTGGTTCTTTTTTATAGAACAACCACAATGCTTTTATTGCTTTTTCGACTGCCTGTTGCGCTTGATACGCTAAATCTTCATTGCACACATTTTCTGTATGTGATTTGGCAAGATTCAAACTACTCTTCGCTCGAAAGAGCCATTCACGAACTGTTTCATCCATAAATGGTAACACCTTCGCGAATCGCAGATGCATAGACCGACGCGAGTGAATTCTCATGTGATTTTAATTTTTCAGATGAGACTGCAATTAGATCTATCGGAGTCGCAATGTTTTGAGATAGGAGTGTTCGATAACAGGTACGAGTGATTGTTCGTTCATTTTCGCAGGAGTCAAGCACAAGAAGAAGATCATAATCACTTTCAGAATGAAAATCGCCACGAGCTCGTGATCCGAAAAGAATGATCTGTTTCGGATGGACTGTTTCAATCAATATCTCTTTGATTCTGTTCAGTGAACTATCCGCAAGAATTGATGGTGTCATGTTGGAATACTCCCGTGTTTTGTTTGTATGAAATATACCCGATTACAGTTCGAGGAGAGATAGAAATAGGGCAGGAAGTTCCTGCCCGATTACAAAATCAAATCATGTATGAGAAACTATTTCTTCTCATGAACTCTAAAAATCGTCACTGCCAGAGGTGGAAGATCAAGTCGAACGGACTGATTCTTTCCGTGGTGAGCGATCTTTTCGATCATGGTTCCACCGAAATTACCGGTTCCTTCGCCGCCGTACTGCGAAGCGTTGGAGTTAAAGATCTCTTCGAGTGAACCATCGAACGGCACTCCAAGAAGGTACTTGTCACGAATCACCGGAGTCATGTTGCAGACAAACAGAAGTTTGTCCGAGCCATCCTTGCGATGACGCATGAACGAAAGAACTCCTGCATCACGGTCATTGTAATCGATCCACGTAAATCCTTCGTGAGTAAGATCCGCTTCCCAAAGAGCCGGTTCATTTTTGTAGAGTTTGTTCAGATCTTTCATCATATCGTGAACACCCTTGTGGAATGGCCCGTTCACCGAGGTGTCAAGAAGATTCCAGTCGATGGACCGTTTTTCATACCATTCGTGACGCTGACCGAACTCCCCGCCTTGGAACACAAGCTTTTTACCCGGATGTCCGTACATATAAGTATACAGAAGGCGAAGGTTCGCGAACTTCTGCCAGTCATCACCGGGCATTTTTTCCAGAAGTGATTTCTTGCCGTGAACAACTTCATCGTGAGAAAGCACAAGCATAAACTTTTCGCTGAACCCGTACCAGAGCGTAAAGGTCAGGTCGCCCTGATGGTATTTGCGGTTGATCGGATCCTGTTCGAAATAGTCAAGTGTGTCGTGCATCCAACCCATGTTCCATTTGTAGTCGAACCCAAGTCCGCCTTCGTTGATCGGATAGGTTACGCCAGGGAACGCCGTAGACTCTTCGGCAATAGTCATAACTCCCGGGAACTGGTCGTGAATTACGGTGTTCACCTGCTGAAGGAACGCGATTGCTTCAAGATTTTCGTGACTGCCGTGACGGTTCGGGATCCATTCGCCCTCTTCACGACTGTAGTTGCGGTAGAGCATCGAAGCCACCGCATCGATACGGATACCATCAATGTGGAACTTTTCGATCCAGTACACCGCGTTCGCCACAAGGAAGTTTTTCACTTCGTGACGACCGTAGTTGAAAATCAGCGTTCCCCAATCTTTATGTTCGCCTTCGCGAGGATCGGAGTGTTCGTAGAGATGTGAACCATCGAAGTACGACAGAACATGTTCATCTTTCGGGAAATGTCCCGGTACCCAGTCGAGAATAACGGCGATATTGTTCGCGTGAAGATAGTCGATAAACCACTGGAAATCTTCCGGCGATCCAAAGCGATGGTTCACCGCGTAGAATCCACCCACCTGATATCCCCAGCTTGGCACAAACGGATGTTCCTGCACCGGCATGAGTTCAACGTGCGTGTAGTTCATTTCATGGATGTATGGAACCAGCTGTTCGGCGATTTCGCGGTAAGTGAGATAGTCGCCCTCTTCATCGGGGCCGGCTTTACGCCATGATCCGAGGTGAAGTTCGTAGATCGACACTGGCTGAGCGTGAACATCGGTGACGCTTCTGCGTTTCACCCATTCGGAATCGCTCCACTGGAAACGATCCACGTTGGTCACGATCGATCCGAAATTCGGGAACGGTTCCTGTTTAGAACCGTATGGGTCAGTTTTTAGAACGAGATGGCCGGTTCCGCCTTTTTTGATTTCATATTTGTACACTTCGCCTTCATACACGCCGGGAATGAAAATTTCCCACACGCCTGAACTTCCAAGCATACGCATTGGATGTTGGCGACCATCGAAACAGTTGAAATTTCCTACCACTGAAACACGCTGAGCACTCGGTGCCCACACGGCAAAGTGAGTTCCTTTTACGCCATCGTGTTCGATAACGTGCGATCCCATTTTGTTATAGATGTAGTGGTGATTACCTTCATTGAAAAGGTACGTGTCCTCTTCGGTGAGAACAGGAAGGAACGAGTATGGATCGGCAATGATTTTTTGGAATCCGTTGTCGTAAGTAATAACTAACTCATACTTGAAATGTTTTTTCCGGCGGGGAATCCGGCAGGTGAAAATCGCATCGGTGACGCGGGTCATCTCTTCGAGTATTTCGTCGTTGCCTCGTTCGCGAATGGCAACACTGACCGCACCGTGCTGAATAGTTCTGACGGTAATGCCTTTTTCATTCGTGTGCATTCCGAGAAGCGAGAAGGGATCTTTCATCGATCCGGCAAGAAGTTCTGATACTTGGTTTTCGGTCAGGACGTTGTTTAGATCACTCATAGAGGTTCACCTTTTAGATGGATATTTCGGCTCATTGTTTCAAAATAATATGAAACGCAGCGAGAAGATTCAGAATAAACAATGAAATGCTATTTCTTTCAATCTTCTAATTGATTCATAATTATGACATTGTAACACGAAATGTGCAAGGGGAATTCTGACGGATGATAGGCTTTTGCTCGGTGGAAATGGTGGCATGTGAAAATGTTTTCCACTGGCTACAAAAATGAGAGGGTATCCCTTTGGAGAAATTAGGAATTGGTCAAGACCTGCGGCTACCTGTTGTACTAACGGTATCTACCTGAATATCATTGGTTAGTAAATGAAAGAAGGTAGCAAAAATATGTTTGCTACCTTCTAAAAAAATGGTGGAGATAAGGGGGTTCGAACCCCTGACCCCAACGCTGCCAGCGTTGTGCTCTCCCAGCTGAGCTATATCCCCTGAGAATGGTATTAATATAAAACGAATTGGATAAGAACTGCAAGCAGTTTTTTAAACAATTCACCTTTTAATACTACCTTATTATATACTTCACCCGGAAAAAGGAGCTCCCATGAAATTTGATAAATACAACATATCTGATCTGATCAAAGAAAATCTCAAGTCAAACGGGTATGTTCGTCCAACAGATATTCAATTCAAATCAATACCTTCGATCATGAGCAATGAAGATGTCCTCGCCATCGCTCAGACTGGAACCGGCAAGACTGCCGCATTTGCAATTCCTTTGATCGACCGGATCCACCGCACAAAATCGAGCAATCGTTCCACCGGAATTCGGGCGATCGTCATGGTTCCCACACGAGAACTCGCCGCTCAGATCGGAAAAGTGTTTGGTCAACTTTCAAAGCACTCTAAGACAAATATTTTCGCACTCTTTGGCGGTGTTGAACAGGATTCACAGATCAATCGCCTTGAAAACGGCATCGATATTCTCATTGCCACACCGGGTAGAATGTTCGATCTGATCAAGCAGGAAGTGATTGATGTCAAAAAGGTTGAAACGCTGGTGATCGATGAAGCGGACCAGATGCTCAAGTACGGATTTGAAAAAGATATCGATTATATCAAGATGATGCTTCCTAAAAAACATCAGACCCTCTTTTTTTCGGCTACCATTGATGACGAGATTAAGAAACTGGCGTATTCGCAGGTGAAAAGCAATGCAATTCGCATTCAACTTTCACCGGAAGATCCCGTGTCGAAAAATGTTACTCACTTTAAAATGTTCGTGGAAATGGATGACAAACGGTTTTTTCTCGAACGATTTATCAACGACCACACGGAAGACAAACTCGTCGTATTTGTTCGCACCCGCGTTCGCGCAGAACGAGTTGTTAAAGCGATGGAACGAGTGGGAATTACTGCTGAAGCGATTCACGGTGAAAAAGATCAGATTGAACGAATCAAGGTGCTAAATCGGTTCCGGGAAAATGAGTTCAAAATTCTTGTGGCTACCGATGTGACCGCTCGCGGTATTGACATTCCCGACGTGACGTACGTGATTAACTACGACCTTCCCGAAAAACCTGAAAACTACGTTCACCGCGTGGGGCGTACCGGTCGCGGGTTTAACAAGGGATCGGCCCTTTCGTTTGTCAGCACCGAAGAAAAAGGGGCGCTGGCGGAAATTCAGAAACTCCTTCCAAAACCGATTGACGAGATTCGCCTATC
The DNA here is from genome assembly GCA_020048285.1 of bacterium. GTDB lineage: Bacteria > Fibrobacterota > Chitinivibrionia > Chitinivibrionales > Chitinivibrionaceae > JAIFMU01. The sequence goes on from JAIFMU010000125.1 coordinate 5,851, forward strand.
AAAAGACGAGTACGAATTAGTGGTAGAGCAGGTGGCGCCACTGAGTTCGCTGACGACGTTGCTCAATCAGTATGAAATCATGGAAAACCGCAAAAAAAAGCAGAGCAAAGGTAAAAAGAAATAGTAGGTTCGGTTCGTTTTTCTCTTGTAATCAGTTGAAAAATGAATCGTCAACTATGGCAAACTAGTGCTAATGATTAAACTAACAGATGAACAGCAGGCGATTCTTTCCACGACAGGGAATATTCGTATCAACGCCGTGGCGGGATCCGGAAAAACGACCACGCTCGTGGCCTACGCAAAATCTCGTCACCCTTCGATGCGCATTCTCTATCTCGCTTTTAATAAATCGGTCAAGGACGAAGCAATTCGCAAGTTCGCCGAAGCGGGCGTGAACAATGTCACCGTCGAAACTGCGCACTCATTGGCGTTTCGCGGTGTGGTTCGGCGCTATGGCTTTGAAATTGGATTTCATTCACCATTGATGATCGCTCAGTTTCTCTTTCCCGATCAGCATCTCATTCCCGATCATTTTGTTACCGCCACTCACGTGCAACATTTTGCTTCACTTTTTTGCAACTCCACAGCGCAAAAAGTATCAGAAATAGACTATCGCAAATACATTAAAGATCCGGCTGAATTGAAGCGGATTGATCATCACTACGATCTGTTGGAGCTTCATACGCGGCAATATCTTGCGGCGATGCACAAGCGGCAGATCGTCTGTTCTCACGATTTTTATCTCAAACTTTTTCAACTCGACAACCCACAACTCTCGTTCGATACGATTCTCTTTGACGAAGCTCAAGATGCTTCTCCGGTGATGGTGGCGATTGTAAAAGCGCAGAATCACGCCGTGCGCGTAGTAGTCGGTGATTCTCATCAGCAGATCTATCGGTGGCGTCACGCGGTTAATTCCATGGAACTTTTTGACTATCCTCAGTATACGCTCACTCAAAGTTTCCGTTTCCCCCAACTCATCGCCGATCTCGCGATAGAAACGGTGCGAACCAAGCGCCATTTTATGCCTATGCCTCAAATTGTCCTTCGCGGAACTGAACCTACAGCGGAAGTGCCGATCAAAACCCGGGCGGTTATCGGTCGAACCAATATTTCCCTCTTGGCTGAAGCGATTTCGTTGGTGAAATCTAAAGGGGAGAACTACAAAATTTGGTTCGAGGGGCATATCAATTCGTACTTGTTTGGCGATGAAGAAGGTTCGCTGTCGGATGTACTCAACTTGTTCAATGGGAAAAAAGAGTTTATTCGCAATGAGATGGTGAAACGATGTGTCGATCTTGAAGAGCTCAAGGAGTATTCAAAGCGAACGGGAGAAACGCAGTTGACCCGGTCGATCGATCTGGTGAACAAACACGGAAAAGCACTGCCGTCGCTGATTGCACTCTTGCGTAAACGGCACGTTGAACCCGAAATGCGCCACACTGCAGACTGCTGTTTTTCTACGGTTCACCGGTGCAAAGGGTTGGAGTACGACGAAGTTTTTCTCTGCGGAGACTTTACTCATGAAAAAATGATTCACGTCTTTAAGGAAGATCCCGACCGCACGCCGGAAGAACTCGCCGAAGAAGTAAACTTGCTGTACGTGGCGATTACCCGAGCAAAACAACGGTTGCATCTCCCCAAAGAGTGCGTGCCGGAATCGTTCAAACAGCCAATGCGCCATTCGATCAAATTGATTCGCGATTCTGATTCGATGGAAAAACTCGATGCGGCGGCTTCGCGCAAAGAGTGGTTCTGGCGATCGGCGGGGGAGCGGTCAGCTCAACCGAAACGAGAACGAAAAACGCGTGAACCGAAAGGGAGCGAGCCGCGTGAGAAACCCGGTTCTGCGGGTACTTTCTGGAGCAAGTCTGACGAAGAGTTTCTCAAAAGTGAATTTAAAAAAGGAACGCCACCGCGGATGATTGCCGACACACTTGGCCGGACACGGGGCGCGATTACCAGTAGACTAAAACTTTTGCATCTTATTGAAGAGTAGGTTTGTATGAAATGGCCCTATCTTCTGTTGATCATGGCACTTTCACTCTCTTCGGCAGAACTTAACCTGACCGTTCAGGGAATTGTGGACAATCGTGAATATTTTAACGCCTTTGCCGACGATGGAACCATTTTTGGTCTTCGCGAAACCGGAACAGCTACGTTTGGTTCAGGGCAAAATCAATTTACCGCCGGATTGACGTGGCTTCAAGAGTTTGGGTCGCCGGTGGAAAAGTGGGTCGCTGATCCAATTCTGTTCTACATCTACAACGGAACAAAGGGGGGGCGCCTCCTTTTTGGATCATTTCCGCGGACTAATCTCCTCTTCTCTCCTCTTTTTTTTGATTCTCGCTTTACCGCCTATCGTTCACATATCGAAGGGTTTGACTTTCGCTATACCTTTGCCCGCGGAGCCATTTCTGCCTGGGTTGACTGGGATGGTCGGCAGAGTGAATCGACACACGAATCCTTTTTTGTGGGCCTTTCGGGGAAAGAACGGTTCGGGAAAATGGGGATTGAACAGTATGTCCACTATCGCCATATCGCCAGTCGAGCCATTGAAGAACACGATGCGATTCGCGAAAACAGTGGCGCTCATTTGATTTTTTCCTACAATGACACTTCGCTAAGTCAGATCGATACAATTCGCGCAACTGCTGAACTAATCGCTTCGGCTGATCACGAAACGCGTGAAGAGTCGTGGAATAATCCTATCGGCGCTCAGGTGACCGGGCGAATCATTTTTCACAAATGGGGATTGGGTGGAAAGGTGTATCGAGAAATTTTTGCGGATAAGTATTCTCATTCGCTCGATAACGGGGCGCCGTTCTACAATACGAAACAGTTTGGCGAACTTGATCTCGTGTTCTATCCGGTGCAAACAGAAAATCTCTCCATGAAATTCAATTGGATCGTCACTTTGGTCGATGGCAAAACCGAAAATCAACAGCTCTTTCTCTTAAACGGGGCCTTTGGGAAGCGGTTCAATCTGAAAAATCAAGCGAACTAATCTCAATGCTTGTGGTAATTCCAGAACAAGAATGATCGCATGTCTGCTTTCTCGACTCTTCGAAAATGTCATTCCACTTGGTCCATTTCTTAAACATTATTGCATTCACATCGCCATGCTTTAACGGTTAAAAAACCTACGGCAATAATTAAAAGAGTCTTTAACCTATTTTCCGCAGCTAAAACCAATGCCGCAGTTCGCGGCCGGTGCCGGTCTTCCTTCCAAACCGCTTCCTGTCCCAGCGGCTTTCTTGGTCGCAAGCGCCCTTCACACGGACTTACCTTCGCTCCATCTTCATCGTGTATAGTATCAAGGTTGTTGAATAACATTCTTTTACGGCGGACACGTGAAAGGCTACCGGCGGGCGTGACCGCGTGTCCTAAAGGATGTCTTCGACAACGAAAACCAGCTTTCTGTCTCACTTAAGCGGGAAGAGGGGGCCTAAGGCGTGCTGTATTTCAGCACCGAGCTTGCGAAGCCCCGGCAGCACGCGACGGTGAGGTTAAATCGCGCTCTGCATTTCCTCGACAACGACGGAGTACCGTCTGTCTACGGGGCACCGGCACGCCCAAAAACAACGTAGCCATCTACCAATACAAGT
>JAIFMU010000080.1 GCA_020048285.1 bacterium
TCACCTATTGGGTGAAAGGAGTATTTGGTGTAGTTCTAAAGATGATATAGTGTTAGAATGAAATTCAAGATGCAACTGCGGATTTTAGGATAATCTCAATATTGTGATCAAAGGAAACCTCTTTCTGTAGTATTTTTTTCAACATGGATTTTAAAAAAAGGGTGATTCGCTGGTACGAATCACCCTTTTGACTATCCGGAGGAATAGATTTAACTTATTTCGCTGCGGCGAGAGCTGCGGCGTAGTTCGGTTCGTTTACGGTTTCTGCAACCTGTTCAGTATACAGTACTTTACCTGATTCATCGATTACGACAACCGAACGAGACTGAAGTCCTGAAAGAACAGAACCATCAGCGAACTGAACGCCGTAATCTTTGCCGAATGATGAACGGAAGGTCGAACCGGTTTCAACGTTTTCGATACCTTCAGCACCACAGAAACGGCCTGCCGCAAAAGGAAGGTCAGCTGAAACACAGAGTACTTTTGTATTTGCAAGAGCGCCTGCTTCTTTGTTGAATGTGCGTACAGAAGTAGCACAGGTTCCGGTGTCAATGGAAGGGAAAATATTGAGAATCAATTTTTTGCCCGCATAATCTGACAGTTTCGCTTCGGAAAGGTCGCCCTTTACCACAGTGAAATCAGGAGCCTGTGAACCAACCGCAGGAAGTTCGCTTACGGTGTTGAACGGTGTGCCTTGGAATGTAACTGTAGCCATTATAATTCTCCTTGTTGGATTATCAATTCGTTTTTTTTCATAAAAACAATTGTTGTGCCAATCCTCAAAACAAGTGATTTTTTTTTCTTTGTTTCTACTATTGTAGACAGAACTGTATCAGTACATAATCAGCGATCTGATCTGAGAATCTCCGCCCACCGGTGGATCTGATCGCGGTAGATTTGATCCAACGAATCAATTTCATTTTCTGAAATCCACTCTTCGACAATCATTCTTCCCAAAATCTCCTCAATACGCGACTCTGTAAAGTGAAATTTTCGTTCCAAAAGTGTCTGTTTTTTCGCCAATGTGTGAACAATTTCCCACATTTTATCGATAGAATCATCGTCGGAACTATGCAACGTCGACACATCGGTTTTGAATTGTTCCACCAGTGCGTGAAGTTCTCGAAGGCGCCCTTTTTCGTAGATTTCCCGGGCTTTTCGTTTTTCTCCTTTTGTCCAATCCATCTTTTTTCTTGCCTTATCCTTGTGTAATTTTTCTTAATCGCTTAATCATATTTATTCCCGGAACACTATAGCCCAGTGATTGGTAAAGCGCTTGAGCTTCACTGTTGAAGGCAAAGACGTGTAGGCCGATCGATGCAATGTCATTTGATTTTGCCACTTGTTCTAGTTTCGCCAAGGCCTGTTTTGCATAGCCGCGACGGCGAAATTCGGGATAAATTTCGATGTGATGCACCCAGATGGACGGTTCGCCCATCTGATCGTGAATGACAAACCACAACACGCCAACAATCTGATCCGATTCTATAATTTCTACGATCTGATTGTTCGGCGTGTCAGTTCCGAGGGGAAGAAGAGTTCTGATATAGTTTTGCGCCCGTTCGATCGCTCCTTCAGCTTTCCAAAATCCCGATCGAATACATTCATCGGCGTAGCTTTCTGAACGCCGCTGCAGGTACGTTTCGAACTGTTCGCGTGGTAGTGGGCGAAAGGATATCATAAAAATCGTTCCTGATTCCGAATGAACCACGGCACAAAGTAGGAGATAATACGATCAGAACCAGCTCGTTTCATGGCAATGAGCGATTCCCAGATCACCGAATCGGCAATAATACCGTTGTCCACTCCATTGCGAAGAAGCATATACTCACCGCTCACGTTATAGGCGATAATCGGATAGCGGTTTTCGCTGCTCTGTTTTGCGCGATTGACCACATCCAGATAGGTCATGGCCGGTTTGACGATAATTCCGGCGGCGCCTTCTTCGATATCGGTGAATATCTCCTCTTGCGCTTCGTTTCCGTTGCAGAAATCCATCTGATACCCCTTGCGATCACCTTCTTGAGGTGCGCAATCGGCGGCGGATCGGAACGGCCCGTAAAATCCCGAGGCGAATTTCGCGGCATAACTGATAATCGGTGTAGAAAATGCTGCCGCATCGAGCACTTTGCGCATATAAAGCACACGACCGTCCATCATATCCGAAGGCGCCACGGCATCGGCGCCAGATTCGGCATAACTGAGTGCGATTTGAGACAGTATTTCGATCGTTTTGTCGTTGTCGCCCACGTGACAGTGCCCTGATTGGGTAAATGAACAGATACAGACATCGCAGATTACGCCGAGATCGGAGAAATTCTCTTTGATCGAACGAATTGCCTGTTGAACCACGCCGTTTTGATCCCACGCCTGTTCAATTCCCTTTTCTGAAGGAACGCCAAAGAGGAGTAGCGTTTCAAGTCCGGCTTCGATGAGAGGCCGAAGATAGGGTTCAATCTGATCGACAGAAAGGTGATACACTTCTGGCATGGAGTTCAACTCTTCGCAGATACCCGTTCCTTCGACGATGAAAAGAGGGAGGATAAAATCGGCTATGGATAAAGTTGTTTCGCGGTGAATTCGGCGGGTTTTTTCATCGATACGGTTCTGGCGGAAACGTCTGAACATGTAAACCTCATTACAGTTGTGGTTGATTATAAAAAAGGAAGTCCTCTAGAACTCCCCTTGTGTATTCGTTAAAAAGATGTTATCTAGTTTCCTTCTGATTCACCCATGGAGCTTTTTCCGCGGAATTGAGCGCCTTTGTGAATGATCAATTCGCGCGCTGAGAGATCGCCGATCAGTTGTGCCGACGATTCCAGTTCGATAGTTCCCGAACAGATGAGATCTCCTTCGATTTTGCCGCCAATCACCGCCGATTTTGCGTTGATATTTCCGGTAATTGTCGCTTTGGTGCCAAGAGAGATGTTACCCTTACAAACGATGTTTCCCGTGAAATCACCGTAGATAAAGAGATCATGCGGCACATCGATATTCCCCTGAAATGAACATCCCGGGCCGATATGAGTCATACTTCCTTTAGCGTGTTTATCATTTCCTGCAAGCATTATTCCAATCCTTTCAAAATGTAGAGACGCGGATCTTCCGGCTTTCCATCGCGAATTATTTCGTAATGGAGATGGGGCCCACTCGTCGCTTTTCCGGTATTTCCAACCGTGGCAATGGTGTCTCCGCGATTGACGCGATCACCTTTTTTTACTATTGATTCATTGCAGTGAGCAAAGCGGGTGACAAAGCCGTTTTCGTGATCAATATTCAACGTATTTCCATAGAAATCATCAAATCCCACAGATGAAACAACACCTTTCGCAGGGGAACGAATGATCGTTCCTACGGAAGCTGCGTAGTCGATTCCCAAATGCTCTTCTTTTTCGCTAAATTCGCGACTCACCCAACCATCAGTGGGGACAATGTTCGGAATATTAGCAAAATCAAGGGAATCAGCCGATGTTTCGTAGGTACTTTTCAGGGAATCATTGGTCATGAACTCTTCAAGAGCTGGTGGTACGGAATCGCCGGTGAGTGCCAGTGCTTTTCTGATATATTGAACATAGCGGTCGATTTCAACCATATTTTTTTCAATGAGAGAGACGCGGGCTGCCTGTTCACTGACGCGCATTAGTTCGCGGCGAAGAACGGTATTTTGAGATTTTGTGAAAATCACGGTTCCCCATAAAAGTATCGCCGCGATAAATGAGATGAGGATAAAAACAAGTGAGGTTATGATGAGTTTGAACCGCAGAGGCCCCACGGCGATCGTCTTACTCTCTGCACCGTCCAGCGATGCGACAATAATCCGGTATCCCCGTGAGTTTTTCGATTCAGCCATTGCGGAACGATCCGAAAAGTTCGCTGATCAATTGCAACTCTTCTTCACAGGCAAATTTGATTTCCACTTTTCCTGCGCCATTTTTACCGCTTTTGACGCTGATTCCGAGACCGATGCGATTCTGCCATTGATCGGCGAGTTCTACAAAGTGAACCGGTTGCGCAACAGGTTCAGAAACAGGCTCTTCTTTAATTTTATTCGATGGATTTGCCAGCTTTTCCACTGAACGAACGGAAAGTCCTTCGGAAACAACCTGCTTTGCCACTTGCTCCTGTTTTTTGCCGTCTCCACCAAAAGAGAGAAGAGCTCGAGCGTGCCCCATGGAAAGTTTGCCGTCTCGAACCATTCCCTGAATTGATTCGGGGAGTTTGAGCAGGCGAAGGAGATTGGTGATCGAGCTGCGACTTTTTCCAACTTGTTCTGATAGTTGCTGATGTGACAGACCACATTCAAACAAAAGACGCTGATAGGACAGTGCCGTTTCGATCTCGTTGAGATTTTCGCGCTGAATGTTTTCCACAAGAGCCATTTCCAACATGCGCACATCGTCGATATCTTCGAGCACAACCACGGGGATTGACTCTTTTTTCAGAAGATGAAACGCGCGGAATCGGCGCTCTCCAGAGATTATCTGGTAGTTATCATCGGAAACTTTGCGGACTGCGATCGGTTGCATGAGCCCCTGTTTTGCAATGCTTTCAGCCAGTTCTTTCAACTCTTCCGCATGGAAATCGATGCGCGGTTGAAACGGGTTTGGTTCGATTGCCGCAAGAGGAAGTTCCAGTGGAATTTCGCGAACTATCGTTTCAACAGATGGTTCCCCGCGAAGGTTTTCCATTGGATCAACAGACAACAGACTCGAGAGCCCTTTTCCGAGTGCGCTTTTTCTTTTTGTATTCATTGAGCACTCCGTTCGTTGTCATGTTCGATAATCTCTTTTGCAAGATTCATATAACTAACAGACCCTGTTGACATAATATCGTAGTTAATAATAGGTTTCCCAAATGAAGGCGCTTCGGAAAGTTTCACATTTCGCGGGATCAGGCTTTCAAATACCCGACCGGTGAAATAGCTTTTTACCTCTTCGACAACCTGACGGGAAAGATTCAGCCGCTGATCGTACATTGTCATCAAAGCACCTTCGATTGAAAGGCGAGGATTGAGATTTTTCTGTACGAGACGGATAGTATTCAACAGTTCCGCCAACCCTTCCAGTGCGTAATATTCACACTGAATCGGTACGAGAACCGTATCTGTGGCCGTCATGATATTGATCGTCACCAATCCAAGCGAGGGAGGTGAATCGATAATGATGAAATCGTATTCGCGATCGAGTTTAGCTAAGGCTTGGCGAAGTTTTTGTTCACGAGCCATTACGTTCACTAATTCGATTTCGATTCCCGCAAGATTTACGTCCGCAGGTACGATGTCGAGATACTTTATATGTTCAACATTAACGATAGCATCATTGATCGTTATCCCACCCTCTTCAGCGGTAAGAACATCGTAGATCGAGATTTCTACTTCGTCTTTGCTGATTCCTACGCCGGTGGTTGCATTCCCCTGAGCATCCATATCAATCAGCAGTGTCCGTTTTTCACAGGCACCGAGACAGGCGGCGAGATTCACGGCAGTAGTGGTTTTACCCACTCCCCCTTTTTGATTTGATACTGCGATAATTCTCATGAGATCACCAATCAGACGTAGAGTTCAAAAGCCACGAGATTCATTCCGTAGATTTGATTAGCCAAATCATACTCCGCAATTTCGCTGACACAAACACCTTCGGCTTCTTTGTTCATCGTGATTTCAGAAAGTTCTTCTTCAAAATGAGGTGTTCTAAACGTATAGAGGCGTCCATCTGATTCCATAAATCCACGAGCTTTGCGAGTGAAATCCATGAGAGTGCCACAATCGCGCTGAACAGCATTTTCAAACTTTCCTTCTACTTTATCAATTGAAGCTACAACTGTTACGTTGGTTAGTTTCAATTCTTCAACCATTTCGTCGAGGAACGCGCGTTTCGCGTCGTTTTCTTCAACGAGAGTCATAAGGAGGTCTGGGCGGAAAATAGCCGTAGGAATTGAAGGAAACCCAACTCCCGCTGCGATGTCAAGGTAACGTGAACCGTTCTTGAATCCAAAGAGAAGAAGGGGTTGAATGGAATCGCAGAAGTATTTCAAGAAATACTGCCCTTTGTCTTTTGCCGGAAGAATTCCGTTTTTTTCTACTTCATCGTAGATCATGCAGAAAAACATGACGATCTGATCGTACTGCTCTTCTTCAGGGGTCAGCCCAAGCCGTTCGAGCTCTTTTTGCTGATAGTCTTTTTTTGCGATTGCATCGTGCTTTGCAAGATCTCTGCTCACATTACCACCTTGTTTCACGTGGAACATTAGTTTTGCGGTTTACTTAAATATATAAGAAGGACAGATATGTCAGCGGGATTAACTCCTGATATGCGCGATGCCTGCGCTACGGACAGGGGTCTAATCGCCTTAAGTTTCTGTCTTGACTCAAGAAGCAGTCCTTCAACTTTATCGTAGTCGAGTGTCTCTGGAATTAAAGTCGACTCTAGCCTTTTCATGCGAACAATGGTCTCTTCCTGCTTTTTTACGAAGCCTTCATACTTGATATCTGCTTCGGCGGTGAGAACTATTGCCGGGTGAATATTTGAAATGTCAATCAGCCCAAGTGTCACTAAATCTGTAAGTTGTGCTTCGGGGCGCTTGAGAATTTTATCTGCGCGAGAGTTCTCTTTTAGTTCGCTCTTGCCCAGTGATTCCCATTGCTCTTTTGTTATTACAATGTCAGCGATCTGCTGTTTCAGCTGTTCTTTCACGAGCCACACCGCTTCACGACGAGCAAGTTGTTCATCGGTGATTAAACCACAGGCGTGAGCTTTAGGCATAAGACGTTCATCGCAGTTGTCTTGGCGAAGTATTAAACGATATTCTGCACGCGACGTAAACATGCGATACGGCTCTTCTGTTCCTTTGGTGACAAGATCGTCAATAAGAACACCGAGATACGCTTCATCGCGCCCAAGAATGAACGGTTCTTTGCCGGTAATTTTTAGCGAAGCATTAACCCCTGCCATAAGTCCTTGACCTGCCGCTTCTTCGTAGCCTGAGGTTCCGTTCACTTGGCCTGCAAAATAGAGTCCTGCCACAACTCGTGATTCTAAAGATGGGTAGAGTTGCGTCGGAAGGAAATAGTCGTATTCAATCGCGTAGGCAGGCTTGAGAATAACCGCATTGGCAAACCCCGGAAGTGAACGAATCATTTCGTACTGAACTTCAACGGGCAAGCTCGTTGAGAATCCGTTAAGGTACATCTCCGGACGATCAAGACCTTCTGGTTCGAGGAACAGCGGATGGCCGGTGCGGTCGCCGAACCGCATAACCTTGTCTTCAATTGAGGGACAGTAACGCGGCCCTATCCCATCGATAGATCCAAGTCCGTAGATCGGCGAACGGTGAAGGTTTGCGCGGATAATATCGTGAGTCGCCATCTGCGAACGAAGTTCCCAGCAGGTCACTTTGTTTTCGACCGGAAAATCAGTGAAGTACGAAAACGGTTGTGGGTTTGCATCGCCGTGCTGAACCGTGAGTTGAGAAAAATCGATGCTCTTTTTGTCGATTCGAGCAGGCGTTCCGGTTTTAAGGCGTCCTGCTTTGATACCCAACGATTGAATCGACCCACTTAGGTCTGTCGAAGCCAGTTCTCCCCTTCTTCCGCAGACAACGGTTTTTTCACCGATGTGCGCCAGTCCGTTGAGGAATGTTCCCGTGGTAATAATCACCGCAGTAGATTCAACTTCGATGCCCGTTTCTGTTTTGATCCCTTTTACCACGCCGTTTTCGGTGGCAATATCCGTTACCATGTCCTGAAGAATCGACACATTGGGAATTGATTCGACAAATTCGCGAGCAAGTTTGCGATAGAGGAACCGGTCGGTCTGAGCGCGAGGCCCCCAAACGGCTACCCCTTTGCTTCGGTTGAGCATGCGGAATTGGATTCCTGCTTTGTCGGTCAGTTGAGCCATCGCTCCGCCAAGTGCATCGATCTCCCGAACGATATTTCCTTTTGCAACGCCGCCAACCGCGGGGTTGCACGGCATCTCACCGATGAACTCTATGTTTGAAGTCACCATGAGAACTGACAGGCCATGTTTCGAAGCGCCAACTGCTGCTTCGACCCCCGCGTGTCCGCCTCCGACCACTACGATATCATATTTCATTTTTAACATCCTTTGTTGATGCTAAAATAGTTTCTGCGATCGTTTTTTTGAGAAGGGATGTTTCACGTGGAACAGAGGGGAATATACGAAAGATATTTTGGTTTACTATCAATTACACCGATCGTGTTTTCAATGAATAATATTTCAAAGAATTTACTATGACAATGCCTCGTTATGATGACATTTTTATGCCGTTACTCAAAGAACTGTCTGTTACGGAATCGATTCAGAAAAAAAGTCTTTGAGCCACTTCTTGCAAAATTGATGGGGCTTACTGATAAAGAAATTTCCCTCGAGTATGAGTCTGGAAATGGCAAAATATTTGCCGACAGAATATCATGGGCACTAAGTTACCTGTATAACTCATGACTGATCGAACGACTTAAAAAAGGAACATACAGTTCAACTTCACTCGGCCTTAAAGTCAGCACGCTTCAAACTTATATCCGCTTTCCAATAAAAGAAGCGGTGAATAAAAAATCAAAAATTGACTCGATTGAACTTTTTGAAAACATTCCTGAGCCACAAGTAAATACTGATACAGAAGAAGAGCAATCACTAACTCCTCAAGAGAGTCTTTATCGCTCATTTCAAGAGATACAGAAATCTATCTATTCAGAAATCATTCAAGCAATACTTTCGAAATCACCTCGGGAATTTGAACGACTTGTGGTTTCACTTCTACAAAAAATGGGATATGGAGGAGAAATCAAATCCTCTGGAACTGTTACCCAATATTCTAACGACAAAGGAATCGACGGGGTTATTAAAGAAGACGTACTTGGTCTCGGAAGGATATACATACAAGCTAAGCGATATGATACGAAGAGCACAATTGGTCGTGAAGATATTCAAAAATTCGTGGGTGCATTAGCTGTTGCTCAATCTAAGAAAGGTGTATTTATATTAAGTCGCGCCCCAAATATGGCACACATTGATATATTTTAGGGCATGGAAAAACTAAATTTAAAAACAGTAGAAAAAGTCGTCCGT
>JAIFMU010000008.1 GCA_020048285.1 bacterium
AAATCCTTGAAGGAGTTCTTCCATTGAAATCCCCTTACTTGATCACGGCGAGAAGTTCGCCGACCTGAACCTGAGCACCTTTGGCAACGGTATATTCCACCATGCCATCACAGGGTGCAACCACATCATTTTCCATTTTCATCGCTTCGAGAACGACCATGACATCGCCTTTTTTCACCATCTGACCGACCGTTACTTTTACGGCGAGAATTGCGCCGGGCATTGGAGCGGATACTTTTTCCCCATCGCCGGTTACGGTGACGGCTGTTGCAGCCACAGGAACTGGCGCACTCACTGGTGATCCGGGAAGTGACACTGAAGCGGCGACAGGAGCGGCAAGATCGGCGGTTTTCAGAACCGTGGCGGTTCCCTGTTCGACTTCCACTTCGTACTGTTTGCTGTTAATCGCAACGATATATTTCATTTGTATGCCTCCTACAATGCTTTAATTGATTTGAAAATCAGTTGATCTACCGGAATTTCTGATTCGTGAGCCACGATAGCCATGATCTGAGCGGCGGTTTTTTCATCCACGTCAATCAGTTTGGTTGATCCGGCATTTGCACCAGAATCAACGTGAACTGTCGGTTCAGAAACAGTATTGCTCTTCGGCTGATTGTGTTGTTTAATCGCACCGATTATCAGAGAGAACACCTTAAACAGAATCACCGCATAGACCAGAACCGCAAAGACGATCACGATTTCTGATTCGTATTTGGCGAGCATATCCTTGATCGTCATCGGCCCGCTCGCTGTTGCCATCGCCGCGCTTACCGTGTCAACAATCGCCTGAATCGAATCGGTCGTTATAGAATCGCTACTCATGGACTACTCCTTTACCCGAGTGATTGTGTAGGTCACGGTATTTGCCCGACGCTCTTCACGGTCGCGAAGATACGGTTCGGCAATCTGCGGGAACAGAATCTGTGACAGCACATCTTCGTCGGATTTCGCCAGATCGCCCAGTTCGGTTTTCACAGAATCGAACTCCGGAGCGATTGAATCGGCAAAAGGACCGGTGATCGGCTGTTCATCGCCGAGAATTTTTGACTGAATTGTAGCGTCAATTGTTCCCGGAGCTGTTCCGTATTCACCGCGAACATAGGCTTTTACCTCTTTGGAAACATTCTTGTATCGCTCGCCGAGCAATACGTTCATCGCCGCCTGAACTCCCACCATCTGACTCATCGGAGTCACCAGTGGTGGCCAACCGAGCTCTTCGCGCACTTTCGGCGTTTCCATAAGAACCGCTTCAAGTTTGTCCAGAGCGTTCTGTGATTTCAGCTGAGACACCAAATTTGAAAGCATTCCGCCGGGAACCTGATAGACCAGCGCGTCTGTGTCAGTTCCCAGAACCACCGGTTCCAGAATGCCCGACTTGAGAAAGCGATCGCGCACGGGTTTGAAATAGTCGTTGATCTTTTTCAGCACGTTCATGTTCACGGTCGTTTCGTGTCCACACTGTTTCAGCGCGTAGACCAGCGATTCTGTGGCGGGCTGAGATGTTCCGCCGGAGAACGATGCGATCGCCGTATCGATCCCGTCACATCCCGCTTCGACCGCCTTGAGATAGGTCATTGGCGCCAATCCGGTGGTGGAGTGAGTGTGAAGATAGACCGGAAGTGTCACACTTTTTTTGAGCGCCGAGATCAGGTCGAACGCTTCCTGAGGCCCCATGATTCCCGCCATATCTTTTACGGCGATGGAGTGAACACCCATTGATTCCAGCTCTTTACCCATGGCAACGAACTTTTCTTGAGTGTGAATCGGGCTGATCGTCCACGCGATTACGCCCTGCGCATGACCGCCCGCTTTGATCGTCGATTCCACGGCAGTTTTGATATTGCGGTAGTCGTTCAGCGCATCGAAACAGCGGATAATATCAATCCCGTTTTCCACAGCTTTGGTGACAAACCGGCGAACCGTGTCATCGGAGTAGTGCTTGTAGCCCACGAGATTCTGTCCGCGAAGAAGCATCTGCAGTTTGGTCTTTTTGAAATACTTTTTCAGTGTCCGCAGGCGTTCCCATGGATCTTCGTTGAGAAAACGCAAGCAGGTGTCAAAGGTTGCTCCGCCCCAGCACTCAACGGAATAGTATCCCGCTTCGTCCATTTCTGCGAGAATCGATTCAAAATCAGAAATGGGAAGTCGCGTCGCAATAAGCGATTGATTTCCATCTCGAAGAACCGTTTCGGTGATATTCACTTTCATCGTGCACCACTTTGTTTAGGTTATTAATCCAGCTATATTGTCTATCTACGCAACTAATTGCGTAATCGTAATCGTTTCAATTCTGTTTTCATCCATGGCAACAACTTCAAATCTGAAATTAAGATATTCAAATGAGTCGCCCACCACAGGGAGATCTGCCAAGTGTTCAAGGACAAATCCCGCCACGGTGGAGTAGTCCATTTCATCAAAATGAAATTCTAAATTGGGAATAATGTCTTGGAGAATCTCCACGGAAGAGTCGCCTTCGACCTGAATAGAATCGTCTTCCAGAAAGGTAATCTCTTCACTGTCATTCTCCCCTTCATCGGGGATGTCGCCGATAATGCCTTCTATAATATCGTGAAGCGAAATGATCCCTTCAAAGCCGCCATACTCATTGAGCACAACGCAAAATTGAATCTGTTCATCGCGAAAGAGAGGAATCAGTTTTTGTGCTTCCACCATTTCACCCACGAAAACCGGCTTGGTTATTATTGATTCCAATTTTTCAGAAGAGTTCGCGAGGCGATAGCGGAAGTAGTCTGTTATGTCGATAATTCCTTCTATGCAGTCAATCGAAGTGCGATAACAGACAATTTTTGCGTGTTTCACGTGGGAAAGTTCGCGGTAGATTTTTTCAATACTGGAATTGAGGTCAATGCACTCCACGTCGGTGCGGTGAGTCATGAGATGGTGCGCTCGTTTTCCCTCAAAATTGAACAGTTTATCGTGAAACTGATGTGAAGCAATAACCCCCGATTCGGAAGCATCCCGCATGAGTTGACGCAATTCGGCGCGGGAAATTTGCTCTTCGGGAGGTGTAATTCCAATAATCGAGTTGATCAGATTTGTCGAAACAGAAAGAAGTTTTACAAAGGGGAAAAAGATGATAGAGACAACATGGATCACCGGAGCGACAATCACCGCAACTTTCTCAGGATTGCTCATGGCGATCGTTTTCGGAACCAGTTCACCAATGACGATAGATACATAGGTTATAAGTACAATCGTTATGGTTATGGCAAGTTTTTCGGCAAACTGACCAATGAAGGGGATTTGTGAGGCAAAAGGAGTGATATCTTCGGCAATATTTACGCCGCTGTATGCGCCAAGAACGATTCCGATCAGGGTAATTCCCACTTGAATCGCCGAGAGAAAATGTTCAGAATTACCCATGAGTTTTATGGCTATTTTTGCGCCGTAATTACCTTTTTTCTGCAACTCGAGAAGTCTGTTTTTCCGAGATGAAACGAGGGCAATTTCGGATAGAGCAAAAAAGCCATTAAGGATAATCAATAAACCGACAATTATAATTTCCATTTAATCGAAGATTCCCTTTAATAGTTAAGAGATAGTAAATTACATTTTTTAACAGAATTTGAGTTAAAAAACTACGTACTTATATAATGATTGAGATTATCACGAATCAAAATGATTTACATAGAGTATATTTTAGGTGTACTTGGTGATGGAGAAAATATGGATCTGCGCAGACGAAGTAGTGATTCAAAACAGGGAATGGATGATCTGACCCTTATCAATCGCAAAGCGATTACGATTGGTATTTGGATCATGGCGATTCTCATGCTTTTCGTCATCCGCAAGTTCCTCGAACCGATCGTTATTGCTGCCGCGTTGGCTTCACTGGTCTATCCGATTTCCGAGTTTCTTCGCAATAAAGTGACCCATGGTCATCGGGGCGTTGCGGCATTTTTCACTACGGCACTTTTTCTTTTAGCATTTCTGATTCCCGCCTCCTTGCTGAGTACGGTGGCTGTTGAACAAGCTTCGTCACTTCTTTTGTCCGGTGCCATGGACGTGAGTAGCGCAGCTACGAAAATCAGCATCGGTCTCGAAGAGATGTTCAAGGGGTATCCGCAGTTTCACTCCCTGATTATTCAAACGGCGAATCTCGATGCTATGATCACCGAGGCAATCATGAAAGTAGTGGGGTTTGTTCGAAACGCAATTCAGTCCGCTTCGGCAAATGTCCTTTGGTTGATTGTTCAGGCCCTGATCACTCTCTTTACGCTGTTCTACTTTCTCAAGGACGGCGAAAGTATCACTGCAAAACTCCGTGAAATCAGTCCATTTAGACGTTCTTATGACGAAATGGTAATTACGCGGTTCCTTCTTGTGTCGCGAGCGGTGGTGCGTGGAACCATTATCATTGCACTCGTTCAGTCGTCAATTGCTACGGCGACCTTCTTTTTCTGTGGGATTCCCGGATGGATGCTCTGGGGTGTGGTGATGTTCTTTTTAGCCATGATTCCCATGCTCGGTTGCTGGGTTATTATGCTTCCGGCGGGAGTAGCCATGCTCGCCTCGGGGAACATTGGCGAAGGCGTAGCGATTCTTCTCATGAGCCTTATTGTGGTGTCAAATATCGACAACGTGATTCGCCCGCGCCTCGTGGGAAGTCACGCAAAACTTCACGATCTCGTGGTCTTTTTTGCGGTAATCGGTGGGCTGACCACATTTGGCGTTCTCGGTGTAATCGTCGGCCCAGTTCTGGCTGCGCTCTTTGTGGTTCTGCTTGAAATGTACGGCATTGAGTTCAGCAAACAACTGACAAACAAACAGGATACGACAAAGATTCCCGCCGTTGCTCCCGAAACAGGTGACGAAGATCTTTCTGATGACTAACCGAGCAAAAGATTTTCCACGGTAATCCGTTCAGCCAAAGCAAATGGTGTATCACATCGGTGCCAGATCGCTTTAGCCACGGTGGAAGGCGCTCGAAGAGCACCACTGTTCTTGAGCGAAACGAACCGTTCCCGCGAAGGGAAATCCCCCAATCGAATCTCTTCCTGCATAGCCGTGTCCATCACGCCGGGATCGACAATCGCCGTTTCAAAGGGATGGCTCTGTTGCGCCTGTTCTTCGCCAATCGCTCGCATGAAATTGTCCATTCCCGCTTTGGCGAGATTGTAGATCGACCATCCTGCTCTTCCGTGAATCGCCGCTCCCGAACTGATTTGAACCAGCAGTTTGCGACAGGAATGTTTTTCAAATAAACGTAGTACTGTTTGAACAAAAAGAACTGGCCCGGTGATGTTCGCGTTGATTCCGGCGAGAATCGATTCCGGTTCAAGCGACGTGAGCGTTCCCAACGGATTAATTGTTCCGGCGTTGAGTATGACGCGGATCTCTTCCCATGGTTGTGAACTAAATCGGTTTAGCACTTCTGTTGCGCCTGTGATCCCACACTTGGGATCGGCAAAGTCTATCGCGTGCGAATAGGACGAACTGCCACTGCGAGAAAATTCGCAGAGGTTCCATCCTGAACGTTCACCTTGAATACAGAGTTGTTCCCCCAGTCCGCGCGATCCGCCGGTAATCAGTAGTAGTTTCAATCAATATCCCTCTATGTAGGTTTGTTTTCTGTGCCATAAATCATAAGTCGTTACTGGGAAATGCTGTATCCCATTTGATTTTAATACATTAGGAGTGCCTTGATGGGATAGCAATTGTTTTCAATGACAAAGTGATTTGTCCGAGTTTTCTAGGAGAACACAACTGTCTATAAAGCGCTTTTCACTTAATAATTGCATTAAGATTGAGATGAGCGACAATTCCATTTTTAATTACCAACGCTCGTTCAACATTTTTGGGATTAATTCTCTTGCCGTACGGGCAATTGTTCGATGAAGGGATTAGATAATGAACCGTATTTTCAAATGACATTGAAATCCCGATCAAATCCATAGCTACCCAATTTGCAAAAACGGAATTCAGAACAGTAGTAAAGGTAATTCCATTTCTTGTTAACAAATCCCTCGGAGCTTCAATTTTTGAGCTATCAGTTGATATTAGACGAGTTAGTAATAACGAATCATTCTTAATTTCCCAAACAGCTATATACCCTCTCCAGCAGTCTGATGTTGGAACTGTATATGTAGCAAGATTAAATGGACGCTGATTCAAATTCAATTGTTCTAGTGGGTAATCGTCAAGCAAGAGTGTATCTGTTTCTATTATAAGAATATCTGGTTTTTGTTCAGTTGAAAAAGCCCCAACATGAAATAGTATTGTGAATAGAATTGTCAAACGTATCATTGTACCTTCAATATAAAATCGTTTAATAAAATCTTTTTCATTAATGTAATATGCTATGTTATAGAAAATTGCATTGTTAAAATTAATCTGGCAAAGAATCCGATTCCATTCAAACATGGGCCGATTTAAAAAGGATCGGTGCGGGTTTTAACTGCCCGCATAGGTAAAATAAGTATTCAGCAAAACGGGAAGAACCAAACTGATTCTTCCCGTTGATGTACGGGCGATCGGCGATCGCCCAAGAAATCATACTTACGCCAGTTTCACCGCGATTGCTTCCTTGATCGCTTCGATTGCCGCAGGAATGTTCGCCGGAACTTTTCCGCCAGCCTGAGCGCGAACCGGTGAACCACCGCCGGTACCTTCGACTTTTGCCGCACCGATCTTGACCAAATCACCACAGTGAACGCCCGCATCTTTTGAAGCTACCGCTGCAAGAGAAACAGTTCCTTCTATTTCAGCCGCAAGAACCACCGCGATTTTCAGGTTTTTCTGTTTGATTGAATCGCCAATCGCGTTGAACAGATTCGCAAAGGTCTCTTTGTCCATAGAACCAAGATTTTCAACCGCATATCCCACAGAACCGACAACGTTTTTCTGCGCCGCCGCAATGATTTCATCAGACTGAGCACCGGCCGCTGCGGCGTGAACTTTTTTCAGTTCCGATTCAAGATCTTTAATTTTTGATTTCAGATCGTTGACGCGATCAGCGATTCCGCCCATGGCAACATTGAGCTGTGAACTCACCTGTTTCAGAATTCCTTTGTTCGCACGGAACAGTTTGATCGCTTCAGGCCCACAAACCGCTTCGATACGGCGAACGCCCGCAGAAACCGACGATTCCGACGTGATCACGATTGCACCGATATCACCGGTACGATTTGCGTGAAGTCCGCCGCAAAGCTCTTTCGAAGCATCATTCATCGTCACAACGCGAACCGAATCACCATATTTTTCACCGAACAGTGCTTTCGCCCCCGCAGCTTTCGCCGCATCGACATCCATGTCCGCCGTCGCAATCGCTGTGTTTGTAGAAACCCAACTGTTCACGAGATCTTCGACCTTGGTCAGTTCTTCGTCGGTGACGCCAGCAAAGTGGGTAAAGTCAAAGCGCAGTGAGTTTTCGTCAACGCGCGAACCTGACTGACTTACGTGGTCGCCGAGAACCGCGATCAACGCCGCCTGAAGAAGGTGCGTTGCCGAGTGGTTGCGACGAATATTGTTCTGACGATCAACGTTCACGGTTGCCGTAAAGGTCCCTTTGAAATAGTTCGCCGTGAATGGTACGTCCGAGTGGAGTTTATGCACCGCCATGCCGTTCCAGTTGATCGTATCGGTCACGGTCGAACTGATTCCACAGCAGGTTACGGTTCCCGTGTCGCCAACCTGACCACCCATTTCTGCGTAGAACGGCGTTTTGTTGAGAATCGCCAGAGCATGGTTTTCGTCGAGAATTTTATAGCGACTTACTGAAACTTCCGCGGAAGTGCAGCTATAGCCAAGAAACTCTGTCCCTTCGCCGGAAGCCAAATCTGTCCAGCCGTCAGCGGTGAGTCCATCGTCGGAACCTTCAGAACGAGCTTTGCGAGCACGAGCACGCTGAGCTTCCATCTCTGCATCAAAACCCGCTTCATCAACGGTGAACCCGATCTCTTCAGCCATAAGGCGAGTGAGATCAACGGGGAATCCGTAGGTGTCGTAGAGTGAGAACAGATCCGCACCGGAAATTTCAGTTTTGCCGGCAACTTTTGCCAATTCAGCCATACCGTTAAACTTATCGATTCCCGTTTCAAGCGTTGCATCGAACCGTTCCTCTTCGCCCTTGATCACAGAGATCACGAATTCGCGACGTTCTTTGATTTCCGGGAACGCATCGCCGAGAATTTCGATTACTGAATCGACGAGTGTATGCATAAACGGCTGATTGAATCCAAGTTTGCGACCGTAACGGTATGCGCGGCGAAGAAGTCTGCGAAGAACGTAGCCACGACCTTCGTTTGAAGGGAACACACCATCGGTGATCGCGATCGTCAGAGCACGCATGTGGTCAGCGATTACGCGGAACGGAATCCCGTCGGTGCCGCGATCGTAGGTTTTGCCCGACAATTGTTCGAGCTTTTTGATAATCGGCATGAACAGGTCTGTGTCATAGTTAGATTTTGCATTCTGGATAATACGAACAACCCGTTCGAGTCCCATGCCGGTATCAACGTGTTTCGCCGGAAGATCTTCGAGCGAACCATCTTTGAGACGGTTGTTCTGCATGAACACGTTGTTCCAGATTTCGAGGTAGCGGTGACAGTTGTCGCCGTTCACTTCGCAGGTGTGATCCGCTTCGGTTTCGTGAGGACAAATGCCTTCACCAAGGTCGATATGGATTTCGGTACACGGACCACATGGCCCGGTTTCACCCATCTCCCAAAAATTGTCTTTGTCACCGTGACGGGTGATATGTTCGGGATTGATGTCGGTAAGATTTTTCCACATATCAAACGATTCATCATCAGTTTTGTAGACGGTTGCATAGAGTTTGTCTTTTGGAAGGCCCCAAACTTCGGTGAGAAGTTCCCATGCCCAAGAGATCGCTTCTTTTTTGTAGTAGTCGCCGAAAGACCAGTTGCCGAGCATTTCGAACAGGGTGTGGTGGTAGTGGTCAACGCCTACTTCTTCGAGGTCGTTGTGCTTACCGGACACGCGCATACATTTCTGTGAATTTGCCGCACGTTTGAGTCCCTTAGGATTTTCACCAAGGAAAATTGATTTGAACTGGTTCA
>JAIFMU010000181.1 GCA_020048285.1 bacterium
ATTATCAAACTGGCTGATCCAAACTGCTCCGCAGTTGGATTTCAGTTCTTCGATCGCGAATGTTGCGGTGGCATTTCGCGGGCAATTTAGGGTGGAATTTATCACCTAACTGCGGATTTTAGGATAATATAGATATTATTGTTTGTATAGAACGAGTATTGGCATCATCACCAGATGAGTTTTCGGTTGGGAAAGTGCTGTTTTTTCGTTGCCCGAAGAGTATTTTCGAGACGACCATGAAATTTTACCGAGTCATTGATTCAATTTTCTTATGGAGTTTTATATGAAACCTTTGCACCTACTCATTCTCCTTTTTTTAAGTGCACTTTCGCATGCGGCAATTACTCTTCCTGACTCAATACTGTCTAACATTACCTATTCTGACACGGTCGTTATTTCAAAGATTTTCCGTATTGCCGGTGGTGCAAAGGTGACCTTTGCTCCCGGGACTGTTGTTCTTGTGGAAAACGGCGGTCTATTTGCTGTTGACAGGGGATCGTTTAGTACTCAGGGCACTGCAAAGATGCCGGTGTATTTTAAACCGAAAGATCAGAACGGCAAATGGGGTGGGATTATGATTGTCGACTCAAGTGCAACATCGAGTATGACTTACACTTCAATAGAGGGCGGCAGCCAGAGCAATATACTGTTGGCCACTAAAGGACATCTGAACATGAAAAACTGCGTTCTGTATGATAGTCATGATGGTATTTATGTTCAAAAAGCCATGCTCGAATTAGACTCCTGCGACATCAAAAACAATAGTGGATACGGAATTTTATCGGGAAATACAAAACTTTCCATCACAAATTCTACAATCAGTGGGAATGGCGAAGGTGGGCTATTTATTTCAGATGGAACCCTTCAGCTGGATACTTCGATTATCTATGATCATAAGGTCAACAGTGATGGCGGAGCAATTAATTCTCGCAACTCAGCTATTACTATAAATAAATGCGAAATAACGTCAAATAGCAGCTTCGTAAATGGTGGAGGGATTTACAGTATTGGAGGCTCTCTTCTTTGTAACAATGTACTGTTCAGCGATAACAGTGCTGTAATCGGTGGGGCAATCAGTGCGTCTGGAACTAAGGTTTCAATATCGAACGCGCTTTTCTATCATTCTAGTGCAACACAGGGTGGGGCAATTAAACTCTATCAATCACCGTTGACTGTTAATCGTTCTTATTTTGTTGGAAATCAGGTCGCCGGAACTAACGTATTCGGTGCCGATATGTGTATAATCGAATCTAAACCGTGCAAAATCACCAATTCTCTTTTCAGCTAAGCAGCCGGTGCATCTTCGATCTACATGTGGAGTACTTCTCAGAGTGATACAGCGATAATTGCACATTCAAACTGGCTTAACTCGGAATCGGTTCTTAAACTTGATTCGGCAACCGCTATGATTTTTGAAAATTCACTTCTTACTGGAATTTCCGGGAAGCCCTTTACGACTTCATCGTCGGCAGCGTTGAATGAACGGGGGAATATCGCCGGGAGTTCAATTGAACTGTGTGGCCTCAACAAAGTTAATGGTACGCAGGATTATCAACTTACACAAGGTTCAATCTGTATCGACAAGGGGATTGGCGGTGCCGTCAAGTTTGACGGAAGTGATCTTGATCTTGCGGAGAATCCACGTGTTGTGAACGGAGTTGCAGATGTTGGTGCCTATGAATATCAAAAAGGGTCAGCCATCCATTTTACGGATGTCGCTTCAACCAAAGTTTCATTTACTCTCAATGGCAACCGAGAAATCTCTCTTTATGAGATTGATCCGCGAACATCCCTGACCGTTACCATTTATGCGCTTAACGGCAAACAGCTTTTTTTACAGTCTGTGATTAGCAATCATCAAGGGTATGCCTCGCTGACAATTCCGAGTCACATCGGAGCAGGAATTGTCGCAGTCACAATTTCTTCAGGGAAGTGGTCAGAAACGATTCCGTGTCTTATCCGATAAGAGTGTTTATCTTTTCAATACTCACGAATTTTAATGTTTGAATTGGTAATTATTTCCGAAGGAGAGTTAGATACAATATAATGCCGTAGTAAAAATATTCTTTACGGCTTGCAGTGGCAGACATATATTACCGCCCAAATTCTAAACAACAACACGGAGGTTCATCATGAAAAATCAAACAAACCAATCTACAGCTAACGGACAATTTTTAGTCTGAAGAGAGCTTGATTGCGTTTCTAACCAGCCTTCTCTCTTCAGAAAACAGAAGTTTTACTGAAAAAGGCATAATTTTGATTACAATTATTTCTACTCAAAAGAGCTGGATTGAAGGCACTGCCGTTCAACAGCTCGAACAAGTTCATTCTTTGAACGATATGATTTCCGTCATCGGACTTCCCGATTTACACGCCGGTCCGGTTGGTATGGCAGCCGCTTCACAGTCGATCATTTATCCCCATCTTGTGGGATCTGATATCGGATGCGGAATGGGATTTTGGCAGACCGATGGGCTGATCCACAAACATCGGATTGATTCGATGGTGAAAAAACTGGAGGATCTTGATTCGATCTACGATGAGGAAATCTCTGAACACGATCTTGGTGAACTTCGCTATCGTGAAGCACTGGGGACAATCGGGGCAGGTAACCACTTTGCGGAACTTCAGAAAGTTTCGGAGATAGTTTCGCCCAATCTCTTCGAATCGCTTGGACTGGTAAAAGATGCGTTTGCACTGTTGGTTCACAGCGGATCTCGCGGACTTGGACGGTCGATTTTGGATCGCCATATTGAACTGAACGGATCGGGGAGTGGTATCGATACCTGTTGTGATGCGGGGATTCACTACCTTGAAAACCACGATTATGCGGTGAATTGGGGCAAACTCAATCGTCGAGTGATCGCGAAACGGTTTCTGGATTCGCTGAACATGGCTGGAATTCCGATTTCCGATACCGTTCACAACTCCGTAACTTGTGAACAATTCTGTGATGGAAACCGTTGGGTTCACCGCAAAGGAGCTTCTCCGGCAAACCGTGGAGCGGTGATGATCGCCGGTTCCCGCGGAACGCTCAGTTATCTGGTGATGCCGACTGTCGATACTGAACGAGTGAACTTTTCAATCGCTCACGGAGCAGGTCGAAAGCTAAAGCGAAGCGAAATGGAGGCGCGTCTTAAAAAGAAAGTCCCTCTCGATTCGCTGACGCATACGAAGTTCGGTGGTCGCGTGATCTGTGAAGACAAATCACTTCTCTATGAAGAGGCACCTGAAGCGTATAAGAATATTGATCAGGTGATTTTCGATTTGAAAGATGCGGGATTGATTGAGGTAATCGCTTCGTATCAGCCGGTGATCACCTACAAAAAACGGGAGGACACATGGAAATGATTCTTATTTCTGCAGGTCGCGGCCCGATCGAGTGTTCGTGGGTGGTGGGGAAGGTTCTTGACCGGTTCTGCCATGAAGCTAAGTCGCAAAATATTCTCGTTGAACTTATCGATTCTGAAATGGATGGCTACCGTGACTGTTACAAGTCCGTAGTTTGTTCTGTTTCCGGTGAATCGACTGATCTGTTCCTGAACGAATGGGTTGGAACGATTCAGTGGACAGAGCAGAGTCCATTTCGGCCGACCCATAAGCGGAAAAACTGGTTCGTGTCGTTGGCCCGACTGAAATCATTTTCTGAAACGGAACTTTCGAAAGATGAGATCCGGTTTGAAACGATGCGCTCGTCTGGAGCGGGTGGTCAGCATGTGAACAAGACCGAGTCGGCAGTACGGACGATTCACGTTCCCACTGGAATTTCGGTGGTGGTTCGAACTCAGCGGAGTCAGTTTCAGAACAAGTCTGCAGCAGTCACGCTTCTGATGAATCGGGTTGCTGATTTGAATAGTCAGAATCGGGCTGATTTGGATCGGGATAACTGGCAGAACCACAATGAGCTGATTCGCGGAAATCCGGTGAAAGTTTTTCGGGGGTAGAGCGACCATGGGCATCTTGATACCGAGATGCCCTTTTGTAAAATTCATCAACGCTTTTTCGCTTTTGCTATTAGATTAAGCTCAAACATTCAAAAGTGAGGTCACCATGAAACTCTTTTATCTTCCCGGATTCAACAGTAACGGTCAGGGAAATTTTTTCTGTGAAACCGTAGGTGCAGAACCGATGCCGTTAGACGTTCTTTCACCGAACAGCCTTGATCCGCTGATCGCACGGATCCGCGATATTCAAAAAGTGGAAACTGTCAAATTGATCGGAAATTCTCTTGGTGGTTGGGCTGCTCTGAATATCTCACGAGTTTGTAACGTTCCCATTTTACTCATCAATCCGGCAGTAAAAATCTCAGGCATGAGTATGTTCATCGGAACGCAGACTAACTTCGACACTGGCATAGAGTACGAATTTACGTCAAATCATGTCGATCAACTAGTGGAAACAGATTTTCCGTTTTCATCATTTCCACTCAATTGCGACGTGGTTTATGCGGTTCTGTCTAAAGCGGATGAGATCATTCCCTTTGGGCTCTTTGATTCACTGTTTTCAATTGAACCATCACACCGGATGGAACTCGAAGGTGGGCATCGGTTAAGTGATGAAGAGAAAGTGCGTGTGGTGAATTCAAAGGTCTGGGAGCGGTTTATCGGGTAGGAGTTCATGCTGTATTTTGAATTTGAACCCGATTTACCGTTTGAAATCCCCGAACTTATTCTGGTAATACCGCCTTTCATCAAAAATTGACAAAATGGTATTTTGGATAAGATTTTCGATTGTTAGAAATAGAGGATTTCATGAACCACCTCGAGGCTTTTTGGATTTCACCTGATGGCGAACAATTTCCTCTCCCAGATGGGACATTTCACGCAGATATGGTGATTTCTATTCCCGAACGGTTCGGAATTACCGATTCGGTCATTCAAGAACAGGAAGACCGATCGAATCACGAAGGGATCGTCTGTTATCTGGTTGAAAATGGGTGGGTTCGCATACGAAAGAGTGATCACTTCTGGATTATGCAGGTATCTTCAGATCAGAACACTCAACGACATACAGTAACAAAGCTAATTCCTGACTGGGCGGAAAAACAAGGCACAGAATATGAGTTCTGCACGATTCGAGAATGCAGTGGTAAGGTTGTATGTGAACTGGTGATAATCGGAGAACTTTGAGTTTCGGGAAGAGGTTTCACACTGCCCTAACAACCTATGCTTGAACGTTTTCTCGTAAACGAACATGAGCGGATATGTTCAGCAAAAACCACCAACCATTTTCAGCAATGACTGTTTCAAATCCTCGGCCTGCTGAACCATCGAGAAATTCACGTTTTAGATGTTTCAAGTTGTTCAGCTTATTTCTTTCCCATTATTATCCTGAGTTCATCGGCTTTATCGAAATTAAAACACGATACTTCGTGAATCAGTGTGACCATTTGGTCACGGTACAACAATATGCCGTTTGTCTCTGCATGAATCGTGAGATACTGTCATTTTTTCTTTTGATCGAAATGTCCGAATGGCATTCAAAAGTAACGTGGGTTACATAAGCTGAGAATAAAGCTTTGGGATGTGATGTTTGAAAATGAAATCGTGAATTCAAATCGCCAGTGGAATTTGAAGAAGAGTCTTTTGCAGAAAATCGTACTTTCTAACTTGTCCATTACATCGACCAGGTATCATTAAGAGTAGCTTCTTGAAATTCGGATTTCTGCCGAACTTGTACATCACAAGATAAAGGCATTATAGAGAAAAGGGCAAATCGAATGATTCGCCCTTTTACTGTTATTGCGCGGATGTCACGTAAATGATCTCCACTGATGTTTTCGATGATTTTTCCATGTTCGCTGGATGTTTGCAAACGTGCTATTTTCGGTTTCTGGACCATGGGGAAAACAGCGGGAACAGCCCGTCTCCCTCCCATTGATAATACGCGAAATCATTGTGCCCGAGATCTTTTTTGGAACATCCGCCACACCGGATTCATTCCTGCCGAACGCCCGAATCAATCTGCACTCTTTTCTCATACATCTCTCCTATAGGTGAAATTCCTATAAAGAGAGCTCCTTTGTGAAATCGTATAAGCATCGTTGCCCCGCCTTTTATGTTCAAAACTATTATTCAGGAACTGAAATATGGTTCAAAATCGCAACCAACTCATCAAACCCGAAAGTAACCAAATTCAAGAAGTTGAGAGATTCTTTCGTGTCTTATGTTCGGCATAGCGACTTTAGCCCTGTCACGAACAACTGATAGTATTTTTGATTACCAAACCGTTCGAAAATCGTAATACCCAAAATTCTCAGAAAACCCACATATTCTACATTGAAGATAAGCTTTGTGCAAGAAATCAAGTGGAAAATCAAGAAAAAAAAATATAGGCAACTCAACAAACTGGATAACGTTATCACACATGAATCCGACTTCGCCAGAAGTGCATCAAGGTTCGCACCCGTTCATTTCTATTAAATTTTACATCTCAAATTTTTGTGTTACAGTGGCTTCTGTGAAAGGTGCCCTTTTCTTAGCCGAGTCGGTGCTGCTATGGACATAAATCCTCATGTTTATTTCCCGTAATGAGCACCGATAGATTGGCATAGAGGGCTTACACATCGTCGAAAAAATTCAACAGGATCCGTTCGCAACCCCGAACGGAATATGCACTTGCGGAATTGTCGTACTGTTCAGGTGAGCAATCTGATCATCGAAAAAGAGGTGTGGTTTTAGTGCTTCCAGAATGCGCTTTTTCTCAATACCCCCTAAGAAGAAAACGGAATCTACCGAGATACCCCATCCCTTGAGCGTATTTATTACTCGTTCATGCGCTGGTGCTGATCGGGCTGTAACAATTGATGTGGTGAGAATTTTCTCATACACCGGATCCTGTTTAAACCGTTTCGCCTCCATTTTCTGAAAATAGGCAATTTTTGTAAGAAACTCTTTTAGAGGACCAGGATTAAGTGGAACTTCGTGCTTGTCCACTTCATGTTGGTTGAATGTATCGAGACTACCGGAACTCTTGTAAACGCGCTCTGATTCATCATCTGCCAAAACCGCATCGAAGTCAAAGGCAAGTCGAAGCTGAACATCCGAATCGTCTTCACAGTGAGACTGAATCACCAATCCTGCGGGAAGGCCTCGTGCTACGGCATCGCGCACATCCTGTTCATTAGCAGAAAGAAAGAGTGTTGCATTGAACGGTGCGAGAAATTCATAAGGGGCACGATTTCCGCAGAACGCAGCGCGAGTTATATCAAGTCCATGAGCCTTTATCGAATTAAATACGCGAAGACCTGTTTCGGGGAAGTTTCGCGAAAGAATAACCACTTCAACCGGATGTTCATCGGGAAAAAGATCATTTAGCCGAAGAATGCGACGGATAAACGGGAATGCAACCCCCGGCTCCATTGGTTCGTGAAGGTGGGCTTCCTGAAATGCCCGATATGCCTCGGGACCTTCCGTGTCAAAGATGCGCCCTGATTCACCGGCATCAAAGAGAGCGCTGGAGGAAATGGCAACTACAAATTTTCGTTCTATTGGAAATGGCATGGGAGTCCTTTATAGCTAAGAGGCACAGGGGAAATAACTCATCAAAATATTGACACAAACAACTGGTCTATTTTCGTGAAATGGCTACCAATCGTTTTTTGCGATATTTCGAATAGCATCAAGTAACGATTCAGGTTCAACAGAAATTACATCTTTTCCCCACCCCAATACCCATCGAGCAAGCTCTTCGTTAACAAGCACATTCATTGTCAAAACAACACCTTCCGGCTGATCAGAAAACTCCGAAGATGTATGCCATTTCTTTTCCCTGATTAGCTTTTCTACGTAGGATCCTTTTTTAAAGACAATACGTACCGGCAGAACTTCATCGCCATAGGTCAGAATCCCAAAGGCTTCGTCTATCTTCTTCAATTCCTTTTCGACTTCTTCTATCTTGGGATTAAATGTTTCTCCTGTCAACTTGACGTGTTCAAACCGAATGAGATTTAAGAGCCTAAAACCTCGTAGTTTATAGTAATTATGTTCTTTGTAACACAACAGATAAAAGCTCTCTTTGTACAGAATCAGTTTATATGGATGAACAGTATCTTCACGGCCTGTTTTCTGAAAAACTGTACGATATTTAATCTTTACTTTATCGTGACTTCTACATGCATTTATTAAACTATCGAGACATTCACCTTGCTTATCGAACTCATATTGAGCACCGTGCTTAACTTTAATCACGTTTTCTACTGCA
The DNA here is from genome assembly GCA_020048285.1 of bacterium. Taxonomy (GTDB): domain Bacteria; phylum Fibrobacterota; class Chitinivibrionia; order Chitinivibrionales; family Chitinivibrionaceae; genus JAIFMU01. The sequence goes on from JAIFMU010000181.1 coordinate 8,203, forward strand.
GATGCCTTATCGTCATAATGATAGATATTGTGCACGTCTGTGTAGAGTGCCTTCATTGCTTCCTGAAGTTCCGTATTGTTGAAATACTGAAAGATATCTTGGCTGAGAAGAATGGACTGTAATATATAGGGGTCAATTTTTAGCTTTAGCAATAAAGATAGCTCGTTTTTGTCGCGTGTCGAACGATATTCTTGAGCTTCATTGTTTTTTCGATCAAGTCGTATTTCTTCTATGTACCCCATCTCGCATAAAGCTTGTAAATCTCTTCTTATGGTTCTCTGTAGAGATTCGGAATTAGGCTCAAGAGATTCGGAATTAGGCACATTAACGAAATCAAGAAATTCTCGATCTTGGAAGATATCCTTCGAAGAAATACTACGACTAGGTAGTGCATTGCTTAAAATCCAAAACCACCGTTTAAACTGAAGACGTTTTTTATTCTCTGTTGTTGCATTTTCCATAATGACCTCTTATTCCCTAAAAGTACACAGCGCAATACAAATATATACCCCTCGAATCAGAGAAGGCAACTCGGCGGACAAGTTGTGTCCAACATGTAACCGATATTACAAGTACACAAAACATTATGATTTTTTAAGGAGGGGTTTATGGGGCATTATTTTTCAGAGCCGTGCTTGACTTCTGTACTTTCTATCGTGTGGATCGCTTTGAAATATGCCGGAACGACGTTCTTGTGTATTCTCGCGATAAAGAGAAGTTTTTTTTCATAAGAACAGCGGGATAAACAACAAGGAGGCCAATTGTCATTATTTAGAATATACATAAATATGTTATCGACC
>JAIFMU010000225.1 GCA_020048285.1 bacterium
TTCTTATAATCTACCATCAATGTCACATGAAATTGTTCCGCGGGAAATACGGACATGGCAATATTATCTTTATTGTAAAGCCAAGTCGGCTCATCAATTACGATATATTCCTGCTCAGCATTCTGCTCGCGAACGCCCAACTCTTTGATCAGATTGACGAAAGGCATGGCCGATCCATCCATGAGCGGCATCTCTTCTGCATCGATCTGAACGAGACAGTTCGAAATCCCAAGGCCGACGAATGCGGCAAGAAGGTGTTCAATCGTATGGATGATTGCATCGCCGATTCCGATCGCCGTTCCTCGTGCCGCGCCGACAATATAATCAATGTCGGCGGGTATTTCCGGCGTCCCGGGAAGGTCAGTGCGCACAAAGCGAATCCCGTACTCTTCTGGCGCAGGCGAAAGGGTTACTGTTGAACGAACACCTGTATGTAAGCCGATTCCCGAGAGGGAACCGATACTATTAACGGTTTTCTGTTTTGCCATTTTTAATCTCTTCTTTCAGTGCTTCGATCTCTTTTTTCATAGTCCTGAACTCGCGTAGTAACTCTGGAAGTTTCTGCTGAGCAATTTCAACGCGCCGTTGTTCTTTCATACGCATACATGGTGAACCCGCATACGCGTCACCTCCGGCGAGATCCGATGGAACACCGGCCTGTGCGCCAATAAAAACATCGTCCCCAATAGTTAAATGACCAGCCATACCGACTTGACCGGCAACCATAACCCGATTTCCAATGGTGGTAGATCCGGCGAATCCTGCTTGAGCAGCAATTCCACAAGACTCTCCTACGACAACGTTGTGGGCAATCTGCACGAGATTGTCAATGCGCGTGCCAGCCTTGATAATCGTATTTTCAAAATTTCCACGGTCTATTGTTGTGCATGCACCTATTTCCACTCGATCTTCAATGTTCACTGTTCCGAAACAGGGAATCCTCGTAAACTGACCTTTGTGAAATGCGTTAGCGAAACCTTCACTTCCGATTACTGCGTTTGATGAAATTATCACATCATTTCCACATTTCACGTTGTACCGAATAACTGCTCCAGAGTGAACGTAGCAGTTTTCACCAAGTGTCACACCTCGTTCAATCACGACATTCGCATCTATTTTACAGTTTTTACCAAGAATAACATCAGCGCCAATCGAACAATTCGGGCCGATAACAACGCCTTTGGCAATTTGCGCAGAGGAGTCTATCGCTGCAGATTGTGCAATTTCCGAACCAAATAATGGAGATTTATCTTCGAAGAGAAGAGCGGTTTGTGCGTAAGCAAGGTAGGGATCTGCAACAGTGATAGTTGCTTTCCCGGGAATCTCCCACCCTTCACGCACGAATACTGCCGCAGCCTTTGATTGAGCGGCAGATTCAATATAAGATTGTTTTACGATGAATGTCAGCGAAGTATCAGTAGCCCCATTCAATGAACTGATTCCAGTAAACTCTTCCACAGTGAGTGAGCCAGTTACAGTTCCCGAAACAGCGGCCAAAATTGGTTCTATACGCATGAAACAGTTCCTTTGCTGAATGAATTACTGTACATAATATACGAAAAGGGCACGCCTCAGAACAACTGCGACGCGCCCAAACTCATAAACTCTCAGCGATTACTTTCCGCTGTTCAGTACAGAAATCAATTTTTGCGTAATGTCATAGGCCGGTTTTCCAAAGAGAAGTCCTGCCTTAGCATCAAAAATGAAATCAAAATTCTCTTTTTCAGAAAGTTCCTTGATCGCCACGTTAATCTTTTCGATAATAGGTTGCATCAATTCTGACTGCTTCTGTGCAGCAGCACCTTGCTGACCCATTTTTTCCTGAAGGAACTGCTGATACACAATAAGTGAATCTTGAAGAGATTTTTCGAGCTCTTTTTTCCGAGCTTCACTGATCAGTAGAGCTTGCTTCTGAAGCTCATCCTGCATCTGCTTGATTCGCCCCTGTTTTTCAGTCGCTTCCTGCTCGAGTTTTGCATAAAACTGGCGAAGTTTCTCTTCTGCCGCTTTTGTTCCAGAGTAGCCAGCGAGAACCGCATCAGAATCGATGTATCCGATTTTGAGTTCTGCCGCAACCGTAAACGATACCAATGCAAAGAGTGCGAGAGCCAGTTTAGCTGAACGTTTCATGAAATTCCTCCTGTAGCGAGATTAAAATCCTCTGTTCATAATAAAATAGAAATTTGGTTTTCCGGAAAATTTGTAATCCGTATTGAGTGGATTAGCCGAACTCTTCGGAACATCAAGTGGCCACCCAAAATCAAATCCAAGGAGACCAACCATAGGAAGCATAAGGCGAACTCCTGTACCAATTCCTTTGTACATTCCACCGATATTTACCTGTTCAAGTTTGTTCCAACTGTTCCCCATATCGAAAAACCCACCGAGATAGAACTGTTGTTCGATTATCGGGAACCGCAGTTCTGTCGAAAGTGTCATCATCATCAAGTCCGTCCCGAGAGATGTCTCATCATACCCGCGAACAACACCATCGTAATAGACTCCGCCAACCTGGAAGAGGTCGTTGTATCCAAGTTTGATATTATCACCCATTGATCCAACCATACCAAATTTGGTTTTCGCACCCATGACCAACTTTTTCCCAAGTGGCTGGTACCAGTCGTAGGACACAATACCTTTGAGATAGTTGTAATCACCACCAATTCCGCCAAGATACGATCCAATTGTAAACACCGACCCGCGAGTCGGAAACTGTGGAACATCTGTATCATTCCGAATAAGTGCAAGATAGAGTCGGCTCAAAATACCTTTAGATACGATATCAATCCCAAGCTCATCTTCAACATCGGGACTAGTATAACTATTTTTATCATAACTAATTAGATACTTTGCAGAACCATAGAAATAGTCATCAGGCCATTTCAGCTTGCGACCAACACCGAACTCTGTTCCGATACGTTTGTAATCATAACGGCTGTCATAACGGCTGTGAACATCAGTGTAAAACGCGCGAGCGTTAAACTGTATCGGCGTGTTGAAAACCCATGGTTCCGTAAATCCTAACGAGTAATTTTGACGTCCCTGAGCAATTTCCGCCATAGCATCAAGCTGTTCACCAGCTCCTCGGAAGTTCGGAATCGAAACCGAGAAATTTCCACCAAATTTTTCTTGAGCAGAATAGGTAACACCTGCAGAGAACTGGCCGATATTTTCTTTTTCTTTCACGTCAAACACAAGGTCGATTGTCCCATCATTATTTGGCGCAATATCTGGTGTTACGTTGTCAAAGTAATTGAGTTGACGCACTTCTCGGATCGACCGCTCCATTGAGCTCTGACTGTATTTCTGTCCAGGGTATATGACCAATTCACGGCGAATCACCTGCTCGCGAGTCTTATCATTTCCTGCTATGTCAATTTTGCGAATAATTGCAGGATTACCTTCCGTGATATCAAAAATGACGTCGACAGTATCGCCGCGATACTTGTATGTCGGAACGAGTTGCGACCACAAATACCCTTCATTGCGGTAGACATTTCCCACCATTGATTGCGTTTCTTGGAATTTCGAAGCGGCAAACGGCTTGCCTTGACGCATCGTCACGACCGATGCAAGACGCGCAGTCTCAATCACTTTATTGTTTCTAAAATAGAAATTACCAACAAAAAACTGACGTCCTTCATCCAGATCGATATTCACATTGAGCCCACTGCTATCGGCATTAAAACCAACAGAATCGGAAACAATACGCGCTTCAATGTATCCTTCTTCTTTGTAAGTCTGCATCAGCGTATCGAGATGAGCTTTATATTTTGTCTCATCGTATTCGCCGCTGCTGAAAAGATGACGCTCTTTCGTCTTGAATTTTCTGTGCAACTTTTTGTCATTAAATGCACTGTTGCCAGTAAAGGTGATAGTCTCAACCCGAACCTTGTCATTTTCGCGAATTTCAAACTTCGCAATGACGTAGTTAGGCACTGACGTCGGTACAAGATTGCACTGCACGTCTGCTTGAAGGTACCCTTTTTCCTTGTAGGCATCCTTGATCTTAACAACATGCTCATAAATCTTAGCATCGTTGAGGAGTTCACCGGTTTGAATGGTCACCAGTTCTTTGAGTTTCGTCTTGGTCAATTTTTTGTTGCCATGAAATTCATAGCCATCGCAATACGGATTCATTTCAAGTGAAATGCGCAATCCTGTGGAACTGTCAGTTTCATTGATCGACGAAATAGATACCGTGCGGAACTTTTTCGTTTTATACAACTGACGAATGGCGCGGCCTATATCCGATTCATTCACATCGGCGCCAACCTTGAGGGGAACTTGAGCAAGAACTTGCCGTTCTTCGCCTTTGACGACGCCCTCAAGAGTTATTTCGGTCAAAGTCTTTGCTGAAATAGATCCTGTCAGCAGAACAAGCCCGATTAAAGTAGAAGCAAAATAGCGTGTCATTCCCTCTCCGTTATTGAAATTCACCTTCCAGTACGGCCAGTGATCAGATTTACGAAATTAAAAAACATAAACCTGATGATACCCATTGATCATCAGGCTTTTAAAAATCATCCACGAACGAGTTTTGGTTCAGCCTTGTGAGTAATTACCTCTTTCGTAATTATCACTTCAGTTACATCGTCATAGGACGGAATATCAAACATTACATGGGTCAGTGCGTTTTCCACAACATTGCGCAATCCGCGAGCACCAGTACGTTTTACTTCCGCAACAGCAACCACTTCGCGCAGTGCATCTTCAGCAAATGTAAGAGCAACATCTTCCATTTCGAACAGTTTTTTGTATTGGCGAACCAATGCATTTTTCGGCTCGGTCAGAATTCGCAGAAGCGTTTCTGCATCAAGATGTTTCAATGCGGTAATTGCGGGGATACGCCCGACCAATTCAGGGATAACGCCAAAGTGAACGATATCTTCAGGTTCACAAAGAGACAAAAGATTGTCTTCTTCCTGAGAGTTTTTCGTTACCACATCAGAAGTAAAACCCATACCGCCGCGAGAAGTTCGTTTTTCGATGATCTCATTGAGTCCAACAAAAGCACCACCACAGACGAAAAGAATATCGCGCGTATTTATCGGAACGAGTTTCTGTTCAGGATGCTTACGCCCACCTTTGGGTGGTACATGCGCTTCGGTCCCTTCAAGAATTTTCAACAACGCTTGCTGAACACCTTCACCGGAAACGTCACGAGTAATAGATGGATTTGCCCCACCTTTGCGCCCAATCTTGTCAAACTCATCGATGTAGATAATTCCGCGCTGTGCTTTTTCGACATCGTAATCAGCTGCAGCCAAAAGGCGTACGAGCATATTTTCGACATCTTCACCTACGTAGCCTGCTTCGGTAAAGACCGTTGCATCAACGATTGTGAATGGTACATCAAGGAGTCGCGCCAAACTCTGAGCGAGAAGCGTTTTTCCAGTTCCCGTTGGACCAAGCAGAAGAACGTTCGATTTTTCAATCTCCACATCATCAGCTACATTTCCACGAGAAATAAGACGTTTATAGTGATTGTACGCCGCGACACAAATCGTAACTTTCGCTGTATCCTGGCCAATCACATACTGATCAAGGAATGTTTTCATTTCCCGCGGTGTTGGGATCGTATCAATGGTCAATCCGTTTACGGCGAGTTTTGTGTTCGCAGTTTTCAAAGCACTGTCCCCTGTGGTTCCACCGGCGACCATATCAACACAAACTTCAACACATTCGTCACAGATGTATACCCCCGGGGTCGATGCCACGATCAGCTGATCCACCTCAGCGGCACCGCGACCACAGAAAGAACATTTCATCTCTTTTTTAGGTGCCATTTACGCCCGACTCTCCAATATTTCGTCGATGAGTCCATATTTAAGCGCTTCTTTGGCATCCATATGATTATTTCGATCTGTATCTAAACGAATTTTGTCTTTTTTCTTGCCCGTGTGTTTTGCAAGAAGTTCTGACAGCGTATCTTTAATTCTGATAATCTCTTTAGCCTGAATTGCAATATCCGCAGCTTGACCAGTTGCACCACCAAGAGGTTGGTGAATCATAATACGCGAATGAGGAAGAGCAAAGCGCTTTCCTTTTGTTCCCGCCGCGAGTATTACCGCACCCATACTCGATGCTTGACCGATACAAATGGTAGTTACATCGGGCTTGATGAACTGCATAGTGTCGTAGATCGCAAGACCTGCAGAGACATAGCCACCGGGAGAATTCACATAGATCGTAATATCTTTTTCAGGATCTTCATACTCGAGAAAAATCAATTGAGCGATCACAAGATCCGCAGTATTTTCATCGATTTGTCCGGTAATAAAAATAATTCGCTCTTTCAAAAGACGCGAAAAAATGTCGTATGAACGCTCACCTCGAGCGGTATTCTCTAGAACCATTGGCACAAGATTTGACATAACGGTTCCTCCTCTCATGTTTTTGAATTTAATAAATATATATCCGGCATACCTTCTCAGAGGCGAACGCTGGACATATCCACAGAATCACTCGTCAACGACATCCAGAAACGGTATTTCTTCGTGAAGAAAATACCACTGTTCCAAATGCAGTTTTAACACCGACTCAAGATTGGTGTACATCTGCTGAATTGGGCTTTCTGAAGCAAGATCCACAGGAAGAAGTTTCATAGTAAAGGTATCTTCTCCAGTGCGTACCATAAACACATTAAACGCAGAGACTGAAGCTCCGGCAAACTTCAACAACTTGTCCAGCCCAGCTCCACCTTCAACAGTTTTTCCGAAAAGCTGCGCGGGAACAGAGTACCCCGTTTCCTCATCAAAAACAGTAAAGAGCACTTCTCCACGACGAAGTGCTGCGGCCATATCGAGAGCGCCGTTGCTGTTAGGTTTTCCCAACTCAATAAATGATATCGGAGAAAACAGCCCAGTAGCAGCCATCGACTCGGCGAACTGATGTGCTTTGTCAGAAAGATTCTGAGTAGAGAATTTCAATACGGCATTAGCGGCAAATCCCATTCGCGAAATTGTCGGAACAACAAGTTCTACCCCTCCAAAATGTGGTGTTGCAACTAACACCCCGCCACATTTCTTAGCTTCCGTGATCAAAGCCTTAGCTTCAGCACAATCGATTTTAGAATCGATATATCGGGCAAACGAATTTGTTGTTCCCGCCAGCGGAAGCACTTTTTCAGCATAATGATAAACAATATTATCTTTGATTCGCTCAACGGTCGTAGTGTCAAAGGGAATGTCGAGTGCAAGGAGATTTTCGCGAATCTGAGCCTCTTCTTCGGGATTCTCTTCAAACCACACTTTCCCGATACCAAGAAATTCATTTCGAATTTCCGCAAGAGATTTCCCCCGAATTTGGCTAAGAATTTCTGGAGATTGTAGTGTTTTACTCAGACTCATAGATTCATTCCCTTATAAGGTAGTTTGAAGTTTCGATAATTCACATCGCTAATATACTTTATAGATACATTCACCAATGATGTGTCAATCCGCATTATCCAAGCACTTTCAATGGTTCGTGCAATATTACTTACGACTATAGGCTAGGGAATTATGACTGAATCCGAAATGTTATTTATCGCTACTGTCAAGACATTTTACACTGAACAGGGAAGAAACGATCTTCCATGGAGGGTGGAGAAAACTCCATTTAACGCTTTTCTTTCTGAAATAATGCTTCAGCAGACTCAGGTGCCACGCGTTATCGAAAAATTCAAACAATTTCGTCAGCGGTTCAGTTCGTTTGAAATGCTTGCGGAGGCTCCACAAAGTGAAATCGTTGCGTTGTGGCAAGGACTTGGCTACAATCGCCGAGCCATTTTTCTACACAAATCAGCGCAATACATAATGTCACATTTCAATGGCGTCTTACCCAAGGATCCCGAAAAATTGGTCAAACTTCCAGGAATTGGCCCCGCAACAGCCAGTTCTATAGCGGTATATGCCTACAACGAGCCTTTCGTATTCATCGAAACAAATATTCGAGCAGTATTCATTCACCACTTCTTTAACGACCGAAATGATGTTCACGACGAAGAACTCGTCCCTTTAATTGAGTCAACACTTGATCGCATAGATCCGTATCATTGGTATTCTGCCTTAATGGACTATGGCACACTGCTCAAAAGTGCACATAAAAATCCAGCGCGAAAAAGTCGACACCACGTTAAGCAGTCTACGTTTAAAGGATCACAGCGGGAAATTCGAGGGAAGATTATTAGACTAATCACAGAACTAACACAAGTACGACTGGATAGTTTGAAAAAATTTATTGACGATAAGCGATTTGATCAGGTAGTAGAAGCGTTAATTCGAGAAAATTTTGTGAAAGAGCGAAAAGGATCGCTCTTCCTTAAATAAAATCCTCTATTTCTTGAGCGTATTGATTGCTATCAAAATAGAAAGAGACGAAGCTGCTAGCCCAAGCATAGTCGAAGCCATTGCTGTCCAGTTGACTTTATCCGTTTTTCCAACCAATTCAGGGATAACAACCTTAGCACCGGCATTAATCGATTTATTATTCTTCTTGACCTGACGCACTTCACCATTCGCTAATATAATGTAAAGACTTTTCGTATTTGCATTCGAAGTAAACCCACCTGCTCTTTGCACATAATATTTAACACTCTGACCGGATTCAAATTTTACTGCTGTCGGATAGTTAATTGCACCGGTTACGACCACCGTTTTCGGAACAGTAGGCACAAATAGCGTGTCATTGTTTTCAAGAATAATATCCTCTTTAGAAGATTCATTTTCAAGCAATTTTTTTACATTAATTGCGACTACACCTAAATTGTCATTTCCACGAATAAAACGGGCACCTTCAAGATAGGCGGAGTTTTTTAGTCCCCCGGCTCGTTTTATTAAAGAGAGCAATGTTTCATCTTCACGCAACTTGGCGTAATGCCCCGGGAAATTGAACTCCCCCTGAAGATACACCACTTGTTGCTCTTTAATTGCAGAATTTTCGC
>JAIFMU010000028.1 GCA_020048285.1 bacterium
CCCACAACGTATTGCACAATATTTTAAGCACCCGAAAATTCTGTATGCGGCTTAAGAATAGAACCATATTTGCCGGTCGGAGTAATAATAGTATGCTCACCGTCGAATCTGACTGCGCCGGATCGCATGGCAAAATCGGCTGGGAACAGGTTACTAATGGGGTTATCCGTTGGCTTTCGGAGAATTCAAACCCGCTAGTCTTTCTCCTGTGGGGAAAATATGCTGAAAAAAAACGTCCTCTTATCGACGAGTCGCGCCATCGTGTGATCGTATCAGCTCACCCATCGCCTCTTTCCGCTCACCGTGGCTTTTTCGGAAGTCGCCCGTTTTCAAAGATTAACAACGCTCTAACTGAACTGGGGAACTCCCCAATCGATTGGCATACCAAATGAAAAAGTTTTTTTTGTTTCTGTTCATTCCCCTTTTTCTTTTTGCGAGCCAGTTCGACCGGTTGGCAGATCAGTTCAATGGGGACACAGTTCCACAGTACAATCCCGCCTTGACCACGTCGCTGTCCATAATTCCCGGCGGGGGCCAACTCTTTACCCGTCATTTTACCCGAGGATCGCTCTTTTTGGGCATGAGTCTTCTCATGGGAACACAATCCTATATGCGTCATGAGTGGTATACGTCAGCCAAAGAGCCGGTGTACGTTGCTCGAAACGAATACGATTCGCTTCGGCGTACTTTTTCGGCACAGATCAAAATTGAAACAAAAGACTCAACGGAACTTATGGGATCGCTCAACGAACTGAAACTGCGCGAATTTGAAAAAGAGCGAGCTAAGATCGAATGGCTCAATTGGTCGGGGTGGTTTGCGGGAATCTACGCGTGGAACCTCGTCGATGGCTATGGCTGTTCCAATCGGTTCACCGGCCGCGAAAATCCGACGCCCAAACGGGCAGCGTGGCTCTCGGCGATCCCTTTTTCCGGAGCAGGGCAGTTGTACAACGGATCGATTTTCAAGGGAGCTATGTTTTCCACGGTGCAACTCGGCTGTCTCTACTCGGCGATCAACTTTCAGCGCGTGATGAATCTCACGGAAAAGTATAAAGACGAACTCGTCGCTCTTCCCGACGGCGCGTATAAACTCGTGAGCTATGGCGAACAGCAACAGTGGGACAGTCGCTACGAAACGGCGAATCGTTCACGTACCATGTTCATGTGGTACGGTGTGATTTTCTATCTTTACGGAATCGCCGATGCCGCTGTCGATGCTCATCTCGACGATTTCAACCGCCATTTCCAGATCACCTCTTCTGTGGATCCCGTGGATGGACGCGTCGCGTTCGGGGTGAACGGTCAGTTCGGAAAACGGTAGTACGTTCTTAAATACTCGGTCTCAATTCCGTTAATATAATGATCCCCGTACAGACGCGATGTTCGCGTCTCCGTTGTTCGCGTCTCCCGTCTTGCCAAAAAAAAGACGCCAGCATGGCGTCTCTGCGATTCGGAATAATTTTCTGTACAGACGCGATGTTCGCGTCTCCACCTTGTCAACAAAAAAGACGCCAGCATGGCGTCTCTACGATTCGGAATAATTTTCTGTACAGACGCGATGTTCGCGTCTCCCGTCTTGCCAACAAAAAAGACGCCAATATGACGTCCCTGCAATTCGCATATCTTCCGATTCCCTAACGAAAAAAGGGAGAGCCCGAAAGCTCTCCCTATCTATATAAAGTCGTCCAACAAGGGACTACCTGAGTGCGAACAGGAAAATTGCTGTTCACAGGGGAAATATAGTTCCGATCCATGTTTAAAACAATACCAATTCGGGCGACTATTCGTTGGCGAATGTGAAAAAGGCGAACCCACTCTGTGGATTCACCTCTCTAACAACAGGAAAAGAGATCGTTTAGAGTCGTTCGATAACGAACTTTTTCAGTGCCACCGCATCCGCTTCCATGGTGGTGGAACGCTGAGGAAGATTTTCGATTCCCTTGAGATGTTCAGGGCGGTTGGGAAGAGTTCCAAGAGCTTCCTGAATGGTCTCTTCGAATTTCGCAGCCAAAGCGGTCTCCATGATCACCATCTTTACACCGGGAGTGCGGGTCTGAAGTGCCGCTTTGTACCCATCTGCAGTGTGCGTATCGATAAACAACCCGTACTTTTCGTGAACTTCGCGGATCGCATCGAGACGGTCAGCGTGAGAACTTTTCCCCGAAAGGAATCCGTACTGTTCGGCCATTTTTTTGAATGTACCGTCATCGAGTTTGAATCCTTTGCCAGATTCAACATCGGTCCACATCTGAGCGAGTTTTGCTGCATCGCGACCGACCAAGTCAAACACGAACCGTTCGAGGTTCGATGCTTTCGAAATATCCATCGAAGGGCTTGAAGTTGCGTAGGTTTCGGCATCTTTGCGTGGATAGTAACCGCCGGTTTTGAAAAACTCGTCCAAAACGTCATTTTCGTTGGTGGCGGTCACCAGTTTGCGAATCGGAAGACCCATCTGGCGAGCGATATGTCCCGCGCAGATATTTCCGAAATTCCCCGATGGAACACAGAAATCGATCGGTTCACCCACGGTGGTAACGGTGCCGAAATACCCTTTGAAATAGTACACAACCTGAGCGACAATGCGCGACCAGTTGATTGAATTCACCGCGCCGATTTTGTAGTTCGCTTTGAAATCAGCATCCTTGTTACACGCTTTAACCAGATCTTGACACCCGTCGAACATCGATTTTACTGCGATGTTGTGGATGTTTTTATCTTGCAGTGAAAACATCTGCGCTCGTTGGAATGGACTCATGCGGCCAAACGGCGATAGCATAAACACGTTGATCCCTTTTTTCCCGCGCATGGCGTATTCCGCCGCTGATCCAGTGTCGCCCGAAGTTGCACCGAGGATGTTCACTGTTTCGTTGCGTTTTGCCAGCACATATTCAAACAGATTGCCGAGCAGTTGCATCGCCATATCTTTGAACGCCAAAGTTGGTCCGTTGGATAGTTCTTGAATGTACAGGTCGTCTTCAAGTTTGATAATCGGTGTGATATCATCGGCTTTGGAAGGTTCACGACCGTTGCAGTAGGTTTCTGCGGTGTAGGTTTTGTTGATCAGATCGCGCAACTCTTCCGCGGGGATATCATCGATAAAGCGAGAGATAACTTCAAAGGCGAGTTCGCGGTAATTGAGTGTGCTCAACCGTTGAAGGTCATCTGCTGAAAAGTGAGGATAGGATTCGGGAATTGCCAAGCCGCCGTCAGGGGCGAGTCCGGCAAGAAGAATGTCACAAAACTGCTGAGGTTCCATACCACCGCGGGTAGAAATGTACTTCATCGGGATTCCTTCCGAAAATTTTACGCTGATTTACCTGCTGAAAATACACTTTTTGCGTGAACTTTTTCCAGTGGAAAGAGCGGGAAGATCGGTGTGATGAGAAAAAGTGCGATTCGGGTTGGTGTTTAGGAGCGAATATCGGCTCGATAGTAGAAAATTTTGGCCGCGATAATAAGGAGTAACTCGACCACAAGCCACTGCGGTCCATTTCCGAAAATCCCCAGAGTCGCGAGGAAAGGGAGGATTAGCAAGATAAACATGGTTCCGAAAAAGAGTGAAATCGATGTCTTGTGGCCAAAGTTTAGGGTCTTACCCATCCATTTCTGTCGTCTCGGAACGATACAGCGAGGATCTTCGCGACAGACATAAAGAAATCCGTAGCGCCAGTTCGAATCATTAGACCAAAGCTCTTCGAAATTGTCGTTCATTTTTGCCCCTTTGTTACCGAAAGTGTGAGTTCGAGTCCTCTTCCGGAGTTATTGATTAAACATGCGCGATTTGTATCCATTCGCTTGAGAATGAGTTGCGGTTTTTCTGAAGACTCTTCAACAATGACATATCGTTTGTCTGTGGGATTGTAGTAGTCGTTGTAGGCTATGATAAAGGAGTTGTCTGTCAACGCGGCGATCCGCGGTTGAGAAAGTGGTTGCGGGAATTCGAGATCGGCGATTTTGTTTCGTTCACTGTCAAAGAGAGAAACCATTGTACTCTTTAGATCAAAGGATTCTTGCGAATGTACTACTGCATATTTACCATTGGGTGCCTTAGAAAAATCGGCGTAGTCCCAGTAGGAACAGATAGTTGTTCCTTTACTTTCACCCTGTGCAGAAAGATTCGCCAATAACTGGTAGCCATACCCCCCATATTTTCCGCCACCACTGATTCTTTCTAAATAGGTCAGCGATCCATCTGTTTCGACTAGTGGATCGTGAGTGTATTTTGGTGCATGGATGAAGTGGTTGTTGTCGTACGTGACTGTGTTGTTGTTCAGTACTATTCGTGTAGTTCCACCTTGGGTATTCTCTATAATGAGCGTCGAAAGATCTTTCTGAACAGCTACCAGAAGTTCTTCTGGATTCACAATCGATGATGTGGTGGTGAACTGAATCGGCATACTCATGGTGCCTGTATTGAACAGCTTCGCGATATAGCCAATCGAGTCGGCAATCCAAACGCATATAATTTCAGAATTCCCCGCTGAGCCGATCTTAAAAGCGGTCACATCCGATGCGATAGTGGTGGTAATTGTACTTTTTGATGGGGTGAGTAGGGTGACTTTTGCAGTACCCTGTGAATCGATATATGCGCAGGCTGTGGCCCTGTTGTACGGTTCGCACATGTTTTGTATAGACACAATTTCATCGGCAATGGGATATGATCGCCAATCGCTACCAGACGAGGTGACCTCTCGTATGCGCGTTTGATTTGGGTAGTCGCTTTCCCCTCCTGATACAATATTGAGAATCCCGTTGGAGGTCCTAAATAGTTCGTGGCGATCATCGGTATTTGCGGTGGAGAACAAGCTTTGATCGCTGGTGACCGCATAGGAACGCAGCCAGGATTCATCGGGCATATTCCAGTTTCTAATCTCGCCGTCGTTGGTAATATACTGACCGATAAATATCAACTCGTCGCTATCAAGCCAATGGTCGAGAATCAATGTGTCGCCATTTTCTACATATTGACGTATAAAACGATTGGCCGGTCGCCCGTCGCGAGCGATTATTTCCCAGTAATATCCGTTGTAAATGTATGAAGTGCCGTCATTTTCATTGTAATATGCCCAGTTTTTTTCGGGATTTTCTGGATGCGAAGTGAAGGTGCCTGTTCGCCAAATAATTGATAAACCATCGATGCCGTTTGTTCCACCCTTGCAGAGAATCGACCAGTTTTTCCCATCCCAGATGTAACTGGTCTCTTTCAATGAATCGTAGTATGCCCAGTTTATTTCAGGATTTTCCGGTGCGGTGATCAGTTCGCCTTTCCAAATGATTGAAAGGCCATCTTTCCCTCCGAGAATGAAAACCGTCCAACCTGTATCGCTAAAAATGTAACTAGAACCGTCATTTTCATTGAAATACGCCCAGTTGCGTTTTGGACTATCCGGTGGAGTGGTACGTTGGCCCAGCCAAACGATGGAAGTTCCCAATGGATCAGCCAAGCCGTCACGACACATTATTTGCCACCCTTTCTCAGTGAAAATATAGGTCGCTCGGTCAATAGTATTGTAGTATGTAAAGTTAATTTCTGGATTTTCAGGAGCTTGATCAGCTGGGCCGCGCCACTCGATAGATTTTCCATCAATCCCGTCGGCTGTTAAAACCGACCATGTTATTCCATTGTAAATGTAGCTTTTTTTATCCGTTGTATTGCGATAGGCCCAATTGAGTTTCGGTTCTGCGGGATGAGTTGCACTGCTGTCTTTCCACGTGATTGACAGGCCATCAACTCCGCCCGGAGCGAGTAGCTCCCACTCATTGTTGTGGCGAATGTAGGTGTTTTTGAGCACTGTATGGAAAAATGATGCATTTTCTGGTGCCGTGGTAGGAAAATCAGTTTGAGGCCCGAGCCAGATGATTGAAACTCCATCAATGCCACTGATTGTCATGGTATCCCATTTTGCACCGCTCCAAATGAGCGTCACTTTCATCGATGTATTAAAGTATACCCAATTCTTTTGTGGATTTTTAGGAATGGTATCGCTCGGTCCGCGCCATTGAATGGGAAAACCCTTGCTTGCGGCGGCGATTGGTTGTTCACTACATGAGATCAATGCCGTCACAATGAACGAAAGAGCTAGAACGATGCCGATTCTGCGCATAAAAACCTCAGCCAACGATGGTAGTATTCTGATCCAGAGATTGATTGCGGTGGCAATCCCACCGACTAACCTCAAATATACCAAGAGAAAAGGTGAAATATGTGAATAAAATTACCTAGAAAATTTCAGGTGTGATGAAACAGTGTGTAATGGTCACATTTTGGTGTGTTTTGGTAGATTTATAGATCAGAAACAGTACGTGCAAAAAGATCAAGATCTACGAGGTCGTTGCCTTTTCTGCGAACTGCGCGATTGGTTCCTTCGTGAACATACCCACAGGAAAGGGCGACCTTTCGAGAGGCTTCGTTGGAAGGTTCGCAACGTATTTCGAGTCGGGTGATGTTTCTCGCGGTAAAAAGATATGTTGAAAATAAGCGTATTGCCTCTGTCATCAATCCTTTGCGGCGATCACTGTCAAGGTAGGTGATAAATCCTAATTCGAAGGCTGTGAAATAGTGAATCGACTTGGAAAAGCTGATTGAACCGATGATGCGATCTGAACCGGTTTCAAACATGAGAATTCGTCCACCTCGCGAATCCCAAAAGCCGGTTTCGCGAAATTGACGTTTTAGTTGCTGTTCTGAAACGAGTTCGAGCGAAGCATGATCACCGCGTGTTGAAAGGTCAGATTCCAGACGTATATAGGCTGGAAGTGTCTGTTCTGTAACTAATTCAAGACGTACTTTCGCTCCAGTGATCACGTGTTGCCCCTCTCTTATTCTGAAAATCCAGCTTCTTTGAGGAAATTTTTCTTGTCGCGCCAGTGTTTTGTTACTTTGACGAATAGATTGATCTTACATTTTACACCGGTGAGGCCGCGCATTTTCCACTCGGCGCCTTTGCGGATTTTACTGATTGTCGCACCTTTATTGCCGATGATAATCGCTTTTTGTCCCGACGATTCTACATGGATATCGGCGGTGATTTCATGGCCGGTTTCTGTTTCGGTGTATCCCATAATTTCTACATACGATGCGTGAGGAACCTCTTCGTGCGTATTGCCGATAATCTCTTTGCGAATATATTCTGCGGCGAAAAAGCGCAACGAAGCATCGGTGAGGTCATCGGAAGGGTAAAACTGTGGCCCTTCGGGGATAAATTTGCGAAGGAAATCAATGAATACCTCGCCACAGGTTTCATTCAACGCTGAAAGCATGAGTTGTGGGTAAGCGGCAAGATCGGGATAACGCGTGCGGAATGTTTCCTGTTTGTCTAGTGCTTCGGGAAGTGTAATTTGGTCGACTTTGTTGAATAAAATAATTACAGGATGGGTTGATTTCGCTACACGTGCCGCGATATCGTCCTCTTCTTCGCCAAATTCACGACTCATGTCGACGATGTAACAGACCAAATCAACGCCGGAATCTTTGAGCATTGATGTTGAAATATTGTACATTTCGTGGTTTAGTTGATGCTTACCCTTATGGATACCCGGTGTGTCGACGAAGACGATCTGAAGATTATCTTCGTTGTAAATCCCGCGCATATTGCGTTGAGTCGTTTGTGGCATCGGTGATACAATCGCCAACTGTTCGCCCAAGACGGCATTGAGAAGGGTTGATTTTCCGCTGTTTGGTCGACCAATAATGGCGACAAATCCGGAATGAAATCCGGTTGGGGTAGTTTCGTTGGTTTCGGTGCTCATTTTTTACCTAAATTTCTTGTTTATCATAGCTCTGCTACAATTTTTGTTTACGAGTTGTTGTGTCTAGCTGTGGCGCGGGTGTCACCTTGGCAGCTTTCAAACTGTCCGCTTTTTCCGAGGCAACTTTTTTGCGTTTTTGAATATCTTTAATACCCGTACGGAGCATTTCATCTGCCAAAAAGGATGAGTGAACATGCCAAATGGCACCGTGAACCTGAACGATTCCGCAGGCAAGATCTTCATCTTCGAGATTGCTGTCTTTTAGGAACCCTATAAACCATTCGACTCTGCCTTTTACGACATCTGGATCTGTATTGAGATTTCCCGTTTTACCGCCATGTTGAAAATGGTCAAAGGCGCGAGTTCCTTTAATCGTCGCAAATCCGCGGCGAGCCGTGCCTTTTTTGGTGGTGGTCTGCATGATCCCTTTGAGAGTGGCTGCGCCCTGTTCAGACATGATTACGCGCCAGGGTCGCCGTTCCACTTGATAAATCTTGCGTCCGGTTTGCAGATCGACCACACTGTCCACGAGAGTGGGGCGAACGATTCGGCCGCCGTTGGATACACCACCGGCGATTAGAGCCCCGAGCATTGGGGATAAGGTCGTTTTTTTGTTGTACCCCGAAGCGAGTTCTGCGATGGCAAAAGTATCGGTTTCCGGAGTGAATCGGCTGATTCCCACAGGAAGTTCAAAGGGAACTGTGTCGTTGAATCCAAATTTTTCGGCATACTCTTGAAGGGTATTAATCCCCGCATAATAGAGTCCCATGCGCGCAAAAATGGGGTTCACAGAAAAAGCGTAGGCATCGGCTAGCGACATTTTATATGTTGGCTTTATATCCTTGGTAATCTGTTTTTTGTACAGAGTGTGCGCATTTCCTGAAATAGGAAATTCATACTCTGGTGACAAGCTGTTTTTTTCGATAACGGCTGCTGCTGTTACTGTTTTAAAAATCGATGCAGCAGGCAGTTCGGCATTGATATACAACTCATCGCGGAACTTTGGTACTTTGGGATTGTTGTATGAAATAAGAGCAATTACACGCCCCGTCCGCGGTTGTACCACAACCATTCCACAATGATTTGGAGAATGTCGTTTCATGAGTTTTTCGCCGGTGTTTTGTAA
>JAIFMU010000037.1 GCA_020048285.1 bacterium
CACCAGTTGGAAAATGGGAAAAACATGAATCCACTTGAACTCTTCGGGATTTCGTTAGGGTTACCCCACAGCTAAAGGGTACATAGCCATCAAATTTGATACATCCCGTATCGTGGGCGGTGCCCACGGCTAGTATTCATATACCCTTTCAGGGAAAAATACGAAATGAATTACCATCCGAAGGATGTTCGCATACCAGCCATGGGAAAACGGGGGCTCGACCTCACATTTATTACTAAACTGGAACAGACAGTGGACGTACTCAAGTCGCTGGACATTGAACAGGAAAAACTGAAAGCGAAGCTGAAAACCAAAACAACCGAGATCGATGCCAATATGGAAACGCTGAAAGGGATGTTGACGGAAGCGCGGAAAGTAGTGAAAATGAGTATCGATCAGGCGGGCTGGAGAGAGTTCGGGATTGAGGATGCGAAATAGCCATAAGCGACAGGCTGAAAGCGAAAAGCTGAAAAAAGAGAGGCATCCGGTTGGGTGCCTCTTTTGTTGAGGAGTGGGAGAAAAATGGTTCGGGGGTGAGCCCGAACCTTTATTGTATTGAAAACGTTGCACTACATCTTAAGTTTGATTTTAAGGTGATTGGTTTACAATCGAACGAATTAATATCTCTACTTTTTTGTAGTTCTTCCCGTCATCCTCTAAAAGTGATTCCTTGCCGGTTTCAATATTCAATAAAGTAGGAAGAAAATACAAATCTCTATCTATACAAAAATAGGCATTTGACTTTCTGTTAGCTTTCATAAAACAGGCTTTTACAATATTGGTTTTGCCCCAAGTAAGAGTGTCATCCTCGATTGCTTTATAATTGTTTTTTGCGGATTGTTTCAATAACTCATAATTTCTTCTTCCATTTTCCATTATCAATACACAAAATACCTCAGAGTCTGACTTTTCATTGCCGTGAGGAAATGAATATGCTTTGAAGCAGTCTAAATCATCAAACTTGACC
This sequence comes from bacterium, assembly GCA_020048285.1. Classification (GTDB taxonomy): domain Bacteria; phylum Fibrobacterota; class Chitinivibrionia; order Chitinivibrionales; family Chitinivibrionaceae; genus JAIFMU01. The sequence goes on from JAIFMU010000037.1 coordinate 968, forward strand.
TCTTTCAAAAACCAATACACTGGAATTCTAAGGGGTTTATGACCAATGTTTAACTCTTTTTGTATACAGTGATTGTAAATATTCATTACCCCAAAATTGTATTCTACTATTTCTGCAAGAAGAATAATTATAGCAAGTATACAAATTAAAACTATTACTCTTTTATTTCTTACCATTTTTATTACTACCTAGATTATTGAGCCCGAATCTTGTTAAACAACTACCACCAAGCCAATCGCATTTTCAGTAGTATTACCGTAAATACAAGATGTAGTATTCTACGAATATATGATGTGTTTTTTAGTGGTAAAATTGTCCAAAAATTTACTAGACCAACCCGATCTTTTGAGTGATTTGGGTACAATAAAAGTGAAACTAACAGTGTTACCATATAGGATGCCACAAGAACAATGGAAATCAATGATTTAATATTAACATTCATTTTATACCTTATTTGACAAAAAATCCTTGAAAACCAGAAATAATAGCCCCTACAATATTCCCCAGTTGTGAACCCGTTGAACGACCAGCACTTGTCTGTGTAATTGTTTTATCTCTAAGGACCTTTGTACCCGGTACTTTAGAAGTAAAAGGCCCTGTTGAATTTGTGATAATATTAGTAACCAGCGACTCCCCAAAACTAGTTTACTTGCCAGTGTAGTTACCGCAATTATCTTTCATTTTTGCTTCCAATGTATTTTTAATGACCATATCATCAACAATACCATCGATGATACCGCCAATAATTGCTCCGGCCCCCGGTAACAATCCATTTAGTGCTCCCATAGATGCACCGTAAAACGTAGCCATAGCTAAATCAGATCCAGAGATAGCACCATTCATATAATAGTTCTGATATTTATTAACGCTTGTCAAGCCACCAATAAAGGCCCCTGCACCAGCCATGACCAACTCATTTCCATCTAAATCGACAAAATTTACCGGATCATTTCCACAATACCGATAGAAATTCGTCTCCGCATTGAATCCCAATGGTTCCTTATCTGCCCATCTCCCCACATTCCCATCGTAATCTCTTGTTCTGAAAATAGATTTGGGAACAAGTACTAAAATGATCGTGATTGTGTGCCTGCATAGTACATGCTATGGTATGTTGTAGTTCTTGTTCATTCGTCGCGAGGCCCAAGCAATGTACGAAATGTTCTGAATAATGTTTCGGTAAAAAATGGGGCACAGCGCAGAGAATTAAAAAACGGCGCCTCTCTTTCGAAAGACACCGTTGAACCCTAAAAGCTTATCACTCTTAGTTTGTTTTCTGCATGGTCACGCGACGGTTGATCGAACGTCCCTCTTCGGTGGCGTTGTCTGCAATTGGCCGTTCCATTCCGTAGCCCACTGCGCGCATCCGAGACTCTTTGATCCCTTTGCTCACGAGATACGCTTTCACCGATTGCGCTCGAGCGTGAGAGAGTTTCAGGTTGTAGTCAGCCTTACCCACGTTGTCCGTGTGGCCCTGGATTTCAATCTGAACTTCTTCCCAGGTCAAGAGTGAAAGCACCACTTTGTCCAGAACCGGGAACGATTCAGGCTTGAGCGTCGCTTTGGCCGTATGGAATGTCACGCCGTCGAGAACGATCGCTTCGCGGGTGATTTCCATCGCTTTTGGCTCTTCGTCAGGACATCCGTCTTCGTCTTTAAACTTGTTGACGGTTTCCGGATCGTTCGGACACTGATCAACCGTATCGACGAGACCATCTTTGTCATTGTCCAGTTCAGGGCAGCCGTCGGCATCTTCAAATCCGTCCATATCTTCCGGCGCATTCGGACACTGATCGACATCGTCGAGAATGCCATCTTTGTCGTTGTCCAGATCAGGACAGCCATCTTCATCTTCGAAACTATCGCGATCTTCCGGATTGTTCGGGCACTGGTCAACCGTGTCGAGAATGCCGTCGTTGTCGTTGTCGATATCGGGACATCCGTCGGAATCTTCGAATCCGTCTTTGTCTTCCGGCATGGTGATACACTTGTCAACGGTGTCGATAAGGCCGTCAAGGTCGGTGTCGCCAATTTTCTCCTTGCAGAGATAGAACGTGTACATGAGATTCAGTTCCACCGGTTTTACTTTGAACGGCATCTCTTTTACGGACTGATTATTGTCGCCGATCGGGGTGTAACGGAAATCGTAATACCCTTTTCCGTACTGGTAGCCCGTTTCGATGGCAATGCCGTGTTTGTCGTGTTCGCCAAAGCGAGCTTCTGCGCCGATTTTTCCGACGTAGTGCATCAGGGTCAGGTCGGTGGTGAAATTTCTCTTTTCGAACGAAGTGTCAATATTTGCCCGGTAGACGCCAGCTCCGATTGCCAAGTACGGGCGAACGGGTGCATCTTTGGGAAATTTAAAGAGAAGTTCTGCCGTTCCGCCGTACCCTTCTTGATCCCAGTTGCGGAATCCGCTGAAGTCAAATCCCCAGATATCTCGGTTGAGAATTCTGAGGTGAGCACCCCAATCGGATACACCGATTTTGGGACCCATACCAAAACACCAGTGGCGATCAGCTCGGTGAAAGTCGCCATATTTCAACTTTTCCGCGCCCATGCCAGAAACGGTGAGAGCAAGGAGAAGCAAGAGTATCATTTTTTTCATAACGCTATCCTATTTCTTTTCTTCGTATGGGTTGCGATTTAACACTTTGGTGAACACTTTGGTCGATCCGACAAAGCTTTCGTTTTTCACGTAGCCCACGCCGGGAGCGTAGTAGAGATTGACCATTACCGTGACAATTTCATCTGCGCGAACTGCCGCCGGAACGGGAATCATGCGCCCCGCCACTTTTACTTCGGCGAGACTGCGCGATCTGTTCAGCATTTTGGTTTCGTAGCGATAGTGCACACAGAGGAATGTTCCTGCCGGAACCGTTACTGCTACTTCATCATCTATACAGACAAGCTTACTCATTGCCGAATCGAGGAAAAACCGTTTCAGTTCTGTGTTGTATTCCAAAGACTGGAATTTCCACTCCTGAGCGGGAATCACAGGATAGCGCGCAAAGAGCATCGGGTTGCGGTCATAGGTGCCACTCGAAGAGACTCCACCCACCTGAATCAATCCCGAATCGCTGTTGCTAAAGAGATAATCCACTGTATCTGTTGTTCCTTTGATACCGCTCAGGCCGCTCCATCGAAGAGCATAGATCGAACCGGTCACTCCGGGAACAGTTCCCGCAAAAATTGATTTTACGGTCAACGTAGACGTGTCGGTATTTTTCGACGTATCGGTGTTTTTCAATGTGTGGAACGTATCAAGATAGTTCCACTGAGCACCGACTACCAACGGAAGGATCAGTTTTTTCGCGTTTTCTGTCACGTGAATGGCGATCTTTTTCACACTCGAAGCTGAACCGTTTGTATCGGTCACTCGAACGCGTACATAGATCACGCCGACAAAATCCTTTATGGGAACAACGCGATTGCCAATCCGGTCGTATGTTTTAGGATTTTTGTCATCGTCGAGCACTTCGAGAGTCATCACGTCGCCGTTTGCATCGTAGGCGTCCACGTGTTTCAGTTCGATCTCTACGGTGTCATTTTTCGCCACCGTGATTGCACCCACTGCATCGGCCAGAACCGGCGTGCGGTTCTGAAGCCAGATCAGTTCTGAACAGCCGGTCAGAGCTAGAAGCAGCGCCGCTGTAAGAGTGTATTTCAATTTTTTCATTGGTTGTACCTCAGTTTTCATTTCTGAACTCCGATCATTTTTCGTTCCTGATTAATCACAGTTCCCTTTGATCGGAACGTTATAATTGCCAGATAAGACGAACTTTCCACTGCCGATCTCGATGCCGAGAAATCCCATTCAAACAGTGCTTTCGCATTGTTGAACTGAACAATCTGATCGACCGCTTTTGTTCCCACACTGCTATAGATTGCAATATCCGCCGCATCGGCAGATTGGTGCATCAAATCAAAGCGCATCGACGTTGTTCCAGCAGGGGCGGGATTCGGCGAAATGGCAATCCTGAACATATCGGGATTGATTGCGTGTCCCACATGGAAATTGGCGCGCTTGTCATAAGTGAACGCATTGATTTCTGTCACTTCAACGGGAATCGTGTCGGAAATAATCCCACCTTTTCCGTCATCGGCGGTAACAATAACGATTGTTTTACCAAATTTGTTCGGTTCAATATCGAGAATCAATTTGTTGTCCGAATCGAGTTTACCAATTACCAGAGAACTGTCTTTGGAAACAACCGTAAAGGTCAACACGTCGCCATCAACATCTTTGATCAGATCGTCAAGATCGATAACCGTCGTATCTTTGTCGATATCGGTAATCACCTCTTTTACCACCACTGTGTCTACTTTGATTTTTACAATCGTATCAACAACAGGATCGTTGTTGTCAGTGACCGTGACATCAACAGTGTCAGAAACGGTTGTTTTCTTATCAGAAACCGTTATGATTATTTTTGTTTTACCCTTTTTGCCAGGAAGAACATCGATAATCAGTTTGTTATCTACATCAAGTTTTCCAATCGCAAGCGTTGAATCGAGCGACTTGACCACATAGGTAAGGGTATCTGTCGAAGAGTCATCGAAAATATCATCGAGATCGGCAATGGTTGAATCCTTGCTGTCCTGTTTGATTGTTATATCATCGATTTTTTTCGTGATCACCGGGGTGATATTTTCAACAGTAACATCCACCGTGTCCGAAACCGAAGAGGTTCCGTCCGTGGCGGTGACAATTACCTTAGTCTTTCCGGTTTTTCCCGGCTGAACATCGATAACCAATTTGTTGTCACTGTCCAATTTTCCGATTACCAGCGCCGAATCAAGCGATTTAACGGTGAATGTCACCTTGTCGCCATCGGGATCAGTGATCACATTGTCGAGATCGATAATTGTCGAATCATTCGCATCTTGTTTGATAATGATATCGTTGATTCCTTTGTTTACCACGGGAATCTTATTTCCCACCACCACATCGATCGTGTCAGAGGTAGAAAGTTTGCCATCGGTGGCAATGACTATCACTTTCGTCGCTCCGGTTTTACCCGGTTGAACATCGATAGAGAGAACATTGTTAACGTCGAGTTTGCCAATGGCCAGTGTCGAATCAAGTGATTTCACCGTGTAGGTGAGATTGTCGCCATCGGGATCGTCAAATACATCATCCACATCGATAATGGTCGTATCTTTGCTATCAGCTTTGATCTCGATATTTTTGATTACCGTTGTCACAACAGGGCCGTCGTTTTCCGGGGTCACGGTAATATCCACTGTGTCGTGAACCGTGAACTGGCCATCGGTGGCAGAAACTATCACTTTTGTCGAACCGAACTTGTTGGGCTGAACATCTACGATAAGTTTGTTGTCCCCATCGAGTTTGCCGATTGCCAGCGTCGAATCGAGTGATTTCACTGAATAGGTCAACTTGTCACCATCGGGATCGGTGAATACATCGTCCAGATCGGCGATTGCACTGTCGGCGGCATCTTCTTTGATAGAAAGGTTCGGGATTGCAGTTTTAACAGAAGGTGTTTTGTTTTCTGCGCGAACATCAACTTCGAACGTGTCTTTCACCGAAATAGTACCATCAGTGGCGGTGACAATTACATTCGTTTTGCCCACTTTGCCTTTGATATCAATTGTGAGCAGATTATTCACATCCAGTTTGCCCACGGCGATTGAACTGTCTACAGATTCTACAGTGAACGTAATCTTGTCGCCATCGAGATCTGTGATCATCGTATCAAGATCAGCCACTTTTGCGGTGGTTGAATCTTTCAGAACCACCATATCGCTGATCTTTTTGCTGACAATTGGTCCGTCGTTCACCGGAGTCACTGTAACATCGACCGTGTCATCGATCGAAGTGGTTCCATCGGTGGCTGTAACGATTACTTTTGTCGATCCGAATTTGTTTGGTTGCACATCGAGAATCAACTTGTTGTCGGCGTTTAGTTTTCCGATAACAAGCAGAGAATCAAGTGATTTCACTTTGTAGGTAAGAGTACTTCCGTTTCCGTCGCCAAATACATCGTCGAGATCTTTAATCGACGAATCTGCGGCGTCTTCTTTGATTGACACATCGGAAATCGCGGATTTGATAAACGGCGCATCAGAAGTGTACTTGAACGAAGCAAGATCTGATGCAATATAGCCCGCTTTCGAAGCGCTAAATGCGACGGAGTCATCTTTGATTACGGTGATTTCTAGAGGAGAACTGCCGGTCTGATCGGAACCTCCATTTTTGCGGTAGGTTATTGACACTCCTGTCACGGCTTGGTTTGCCATGTCGGTTGAAACGGTGAGCATATCTTTTCCGGAAACAGGAAGTGCTTTGTTTGTTGAAACGGGCCCTTTCAGTTTCTGGAACGTATATGCTGCCGTGTCCACTTTACCAGGTGTCGGAGCAGCACCGGTGATAACGACATTGGTCAGAGTAAGCGCGGTTGAAGCTCCTGACACGGCACTGATCGGTCCGGTGATCGGAAAAATCAATGTGTCGATTTTTGCGCCGTTGCTCTTTTTGACTGGATTTGCCCAATCTACAGCAATGGCGGTGGTTCCCTGTTTCAAGGTTCCGGTAACCGCGGCACCAATTGCGTAAAAGGCATCGCTCTTGTTCGAATAGTCAACAATGACGCGGATTTCGTTCACCGACGTGGGAACAGTGTCGCCCTTGTCGTAGATATTTCCCGCCGCATCCTTAATACCCATTTGAATAGTTGCTGTGGGCATGCGCGAATCATCTACAGCGGTCCAACTGAACAGGTCGCGAATCACGTTTTTAGAAAGGGTCGCATTTTCAAGATATTGAGGTTCATATCCCACAATAGCCAAACGCTGGTGATTTTTTTGAATCACCGAAAGAGCGTAGTACTCTTTGTCGGCGAAAGCGGGAACAGTGGCATCGGGAAGGCGGTCAAATTTTGTTTTGGTGAAATTTCCACCACTTTCAACGAGATAAGAGAACTGATCGTTACCTCGCGCTACCTGTTGGCCAAATCGCCCGAAATAGTATTTGGTTGAATCAAAGACACCTCCAACCTTGTACCAATCGTTAAACTTCGCCACTTTACCGCCGGCCGTGTCAACAGCCCAGATTTCAGCGGCAGCCTGAATGCGCCCATTTTTTGTCCAGGGCTTGAAAAGCATAACAGAATCAGTTCCCGCTAGCTTTGAGTCGCCTTTTGTGAAAATGTTGTTGAAAATTTCAGCGTTGCCATTGGCGGTAATCCCCTTGATATCGATCGACAGAGAATCATATCCTTTGGCAGGATATTTCATTTCGTAGCCGGATATAAAATCAAATGTTTCGCCCTTTTCCCACATCTTTTTGTTATTGATAATGAAATCATTGGCAAAGGTAAAGCGATATCCTTCGGGAGCATTTTTCACTGAATCGACAATGAATGACCCGAGAAGTTGGTCGCGATCCCATCCGGCTCCCTTAAGACTCCACACAAAAACAGTGTCGTTCGCTTTTACTTTATAGAGTCCGCCGTCAGCGACGACTTCGGGATATTTTGCATTCGTGCTCTTGTAGAATCCCGTTGCGTCTGTTACAACACTTCCGCCATTTTTGCTCGGTGCATAGAGATGAAACTCTGAACTGGTGGAAGACTCTTCGATATAGGCTGTGCCACCATCAAAGAGTTCTGCTCCGGGAATGGCAACTGTTTCTGTTGATTTATATGATATGCTGCTACCGTATGCCGCTCCATTTTTTACTTTCATCCAAGCGCGAGGTACATTTGTTCCAAACGGAGTCGCTGTTCCCGCTTCCTGAATAACAGTATTTACAGGAATAGTCTTTTTGTTGGAAGAACTGACCGAAGGAATCGTGTCGGCGGTGATCAGTTGGGTGGTGATCAGTTGATTTGAACCGTTCATGGCCAATACCGATTGCGCTTTGGCATTGGCAATCACGAACTGGCCGTAACTGTTTTTAACGGTGATTCCGCTCAGAAGTGAACTGGCACCTCCCTGTGTGTAGATCGCCGATCCAATTGTATAGGTGTATGAGTCAGTGTTCGACTGGTAGGCAACGTTTGAGATCGATTTAATAGAATGAGTCGTTCCGTCGTATTCGAGCACCACGGAGTCCGGTTTGCTGTCGCCGGTAAGATCAAAATCAAAGAGAAGTGATCCTTTGTACGATTCTACATTGAACGCTTTTTGGATACCTTTTACCGCAAAGAACTTCTCTTTGCCGTTTTTGATAGCCAGTTCATCGATTGCCACGGCAAATGATGTGGAAGCACTTCCGATTAAGAGCACACCCACTTCAGCCAGTGAAGCTTCGTAGAGTACTTGTTTCAATTCGTCATTGTATACCGATCCTCCGGCATTAATCACAGTGATAACATCTGGATATTCTCCGCCGAAATCGGCTTTGATATCGTTCAGTGTTACATCTGCGCCAACTGAATAGATGCGCACGTTGGGAAGAATTGGTGTCGAACCACTTGTCATAACTCCCGAATTGTCGCGTACCGACTCTTTTATCGATGCGGTATCAAGTGTCGTTGTTCCGGTGTACCCCACGGCAGGGTCGAGAGAAGTCAGGAACAGTTTGAGTCCTGATTTGCCGATTTCAGGAGCAGAAGTGCCATCCGCACCACTTCCAACTGAGTAGCCTACGGGTGTTTCGTAGGGTACAATTGAAGATCCATTGTTCCAGAATACAGCCACTCGGCTTTTCTTTGTATCCAGAGCAAACAGCTGTTGTGCCATAACACTCAGCACGATTAGTATGCTTAAAAGCATCCTTTTTTTCATAAACCCCCCTTTTAGTGGTCTATTGGTTTTGTTCACAAATTTTAGTATGAAAAGGTTCTATGGTAACTAAAAAATATCGATAAATATACATATATGACAGTGATGGTATACTTTTTAGGGTGTAGAAAAAATCGTGCCAAAATGTATTGGTGCTCGTTAGAGAAGTTTTAAAAGATTGATACGAAAACAAGTGTAACTTATTTGATCGTAAAGGTGATTCGGGAAATGAGAAACACATTTTGAAACAATTGAAGTAATACTGTATTTCAATGAAGTCAAACTGTGTGATGACACGGATAGGCGTGTTACTTTTGCACACATCTCTTCCTGAGAATTGGTAAAAACCACATGGTCAGTATGAGGGTGATTCACCTGATTAGTGAAGTTGTTTTTAATGAGAAGAGTACAAGAAAAAGGCGATTAAATCAATCGCCTAGGGAATAGTAGGGAATTAGCAGGGCTGTATTAAGGTTCAACCATGCTAAATTTCACACTCTTGGAACCGTAATCCCACCCCTCAATTTTACAGGTAACCACGCGGTTTTTTGAAGCCTTTAGTGATTCGTCGGCAAAGCGAAGGTAATTTCCGCTGATTCCGGTAAATGAGCCCTCTTTTTCGGTGATTATGTCCATTTCATAGCCGATCAGCGACTGGACAAACTGTTCGTGGAACTGTTCGAGTTTGTCGCGAAGGATTTTTGACCGACTCTCTTTGACCGATTCAGGAATCTGGTCGGGTTGTTCTGCGGCGGTAGTTCCCGGGCGAGGTGAATATTTGAAAACGTGGCCGTAGCTGAATCCAAACAATTCGAGACGATCTGCTGTTTCGCGAAAAATCTGTTCAGTTTCTCCCGGCATTCCCACGATAAAGTCACCGCCGATAGTCAGTTCCGGCATCAGTTTTCGGTAGTGAGTCAGGCGGGGGAGAAGACGTTCCATTCCATGAGGTGCTCGTTTCATGATCGTGAGCATATCCACGGAAAGTGCCTGAGCGCTCACGTGAAGGTGGCGGCAGATACGCGGTTCTTTCACCATGAGTTCAAAGAGTTCATCCGTGCAATCCACTGAGTTCATCGAGCTGAGTCGAATGCGGTAGCGCGGATCTGCATCGAGAATCGCTTGAATCAGGTCGATAAAGCGAAGTGAACCATCGCGGAACTGACCGATATGGGTTCCGGTGAGAACGATTTCGCGGTATCCCGCATCGGCAGCTCGTTTCGCTGTGTCTACCACTTCGTCGAGAGGAACCGAACGCGAAGGACCTCGCAGAGCAGGGACAATACAGTAACTGCAAACGTGGTTGCACCCTTCCTGAAGTTTTACCGAAAAGCGAGTGCGATTCGATTCGAGCGGCGATTCGATTACGTCCGGTGTGGCAACAGCACTTTCTGCTGTGATCTCTTCGACGAAAATCCCTCCGCCGTTGCCCACTACGAGATCGGGGAGATCTTTTTTCTTTTCATTGCCAATTACCAGTTTTACACCTTTGATTGCATTTAGTTCCTGAGGAACCTGCTGCGCGAGACATCCCGTGAGAACCAGTTCGAGGTGTTCGTATTTGGCACCCATGGATTTGATATAACGCTTGACTTTAGATTCGGTTTGCCCTGTGACAGAACAGGTGTTCACCACAAGAATGTCTGCGTCGGCGGGATCCTGCACAACGGTGTACCCTTTATCGCGGAACGATGCCATAAATGCGCCGGTCTCTTCTTGGTTGGTTCGGCAACCGAAGGTATGGAATGCTACTTTTTTCATACTAATCCTATTTGTTTAAGCATTTGGTGTGAATGAGTGGGTTCAAATGAAGAGGCGTAATATAGCGAATCGGCAGAAAAAGTAACAGGCTATTTTCACTGAATGAAGGGGCGCTTTTTCATTTGACTAATCACGAAAGGTCAATCTTGAAAGAATATCGTTCCGTGAGTGGGAAGGGGTCATCTCAGAAATCGTTTTCCCAGTTCGTCGAGAGTTAGTTTGATAATGGTGGGTCTGCCGTGAGGACAGATATTGGGGTTTTCCGATCCGAACAGTTGGTGAATCAATGAGTTCATCTCTTGTTGCGGCATGTCGTGGCCAAATTTGATTGCCGCACCACAGGCATACGAAGCGGCGAATCGGCGGTGAGAACTGGATAGAATCGTTTCGTCATCTTCTTCGATGAACTGGTGAAGCATCTCTTCGATGGAATCTTTCACGTGCGTTGATTTGAATGTTCCCGTGGCGGGAACGGCGTAAACAGCCACGGTATTTCCCCCAAAATCTTGAATTTCAAAGCCTGTTTTTTCGAAAAACTCGCGCATCGTAAGAAGAATATCTTTTTCTTCGGCGGGGAGTTCAAAGGTGATCGGGTAGAGCAGTTGTTGCGATTCGACGGTGTTTGAAACGAGTCCATTGAGACACTGTTCGTAGAGAATACGTTCGTGAGCGGCATGCTGGTCGATCATCATTACACCATCTTTTACTGGTGTCACAATATAACGCTTGTGAACTTGAAAACAGTTGATCTGTTCGTACACTGTTTCGGGGATTGTGGCTCCGTGGCCCGAAGATACGCCGACGCGTGTTTCAGAACTGCCCAGTGACAGCGGAATTGAAGTCTGCATCACCGATTGTTCGCGAACTCGTTCTGGCGAAGTAAAGGCGAGAGTAGGGCGAGGTGTAAGTGGTGTCGAAGGCGATTGGAATGAACGGATGGTGCTTTCTTTCGGTTCTGCCAGAGATTGTGAGTGCGAAGGTTCAAGGGTGGGGTAGGAGATAATTTTCAGTCCGCCTGAACTTGTCTCTTCGATTGGTTCGAACTGTTCATCGCGGAAAATTGTCATGCCATTTTTAACCGCTCGATAAAGAAATGAGAAAATTCCCTTTTCATCATCAAACCGAATCTGCTGTTTCGTGGGATGAACATTGACGTCAATTTTTGCTGGATCGATATCGAGATAGCAGAACCAGTCAGGGCGAAATGAACTTTCGATAAATCGGCTATAGGATTCACGAACGCCGCTGTTTACGGAGTCGGATTCGATACGGCGAAGGTTTACATAGAGATTTTGATATCGCGGGCGCGAACGGGCTTGTTCCGGTGGAGCGATAAAAATGTCCACAGCCATGTCGTCGGTTTCTGCGCGACAGTGAACCAGTTTTGAAGCAATTTCTGAACCGGCAACTTGAGCTATTCGCATGCGGATTGTGTCTACCTGTGGAAGGTCAAAGTAGCGTTTGCCATTAATTGTGGCGGTGAACTGTATCGAAGGAAAGGCTAGGACGACCTGTTCTACAATGCGCGTGATCGCCATGGTTTCTGATTTCTCAGATTTGAGGAATTTTTTTCGCGCCGGAAGGTTATAGAAAAGATCTCGCACTTCCACTGATGTTCCCCGAAGGTGGTTGCACGGTTCGATTGAAAGGGGAATCCCGCCTTCGACAGGAAGTGACCATCCCATGCCATCGCCGATGTCGGAGCTGCTTATTTTAAAGGTCGATTGGGTAATTTTGCTGGTGGCATGACGGGTCACGGCAAGAATGAGTTCATCCTGAGCGATTCCTGAACCGTTGTCGGTTATACGAATCAGTGCCAATCCACCGTGTTCCACGGCGATATCGATACGCGTGGCTCCGGCATCAATGGCATTTTCGAGAAGTTCTTTAATAATCGAAGCGGGCCGGTCAATTACTTCACCTGCCGCAATCTGTTCTATTACTGCTCGATCCAGAACTTTAATATGTCCCATGCTTCGCCCCTTTTTTCTGAACCGCGTAATATACACTATTGTAATCAATACTGTTTTTGATCTTTTGCAACCTCTTTTTCTCTTGGCCGAAAAAAAAATATAAAAATGTTCAAAAAAAATTAAAGTACAGTTACAGCGAGACGATACATAAAACAGGTCGAACTCGTCCCTCTGAGAAAATGGCACCCCGCAAGGGAAATTTCATCAGAGACAGTAGACGAACCGCAACGGATTGCGGGCATTTTAGAAACAACCTACAGGGAGGTTACCATGCGTATCAACCACAACATTTCTTCAATGACTACTCAGGCAGCGCTCTATCAGGGAAACCGCGCTCAGAACAGTAATCTTGAAAAACTTTCAACCGGACTTCGTATTAACCGTGCGAGCGACGATGCTGCAGGTCTGGCGATTTCCGAAAATCTTCGTTCCCAGGTTCGCGGAGCTGGTCAGGCTCGCAAGAATGCTCAGGACGGTATCTCAGCACTTAATATTGCGGAAGGCGCGGCAAACGAAGTGAGCTCGATTCTTCAGCGTATGCGTGAATTGGCGATTCAGTCATCCACCGATACGCTTACAGATAACGAACGGAAATACACCAATCAAGAGTTCAAACAGCTCAGTTCTGAAATTGACCGTATCGCCGATGTAACTAACTATAATGGCATGAAATTGGTATCTGGAAATACTTCTGCCACCACTACCCGTCTTGGAAGTGGAAGTGCCGGTTCTGCACTGTGGATCGATGCGAACGACACGGTTGGAGCAGACAGTATTACCATTACGATTGATACCCTTTCCACTTCTACGGCTATCAGTGGCGGTCTTCAATTGAGCGATCAAAATGTGGCGGATGCAGCAGGGGCTCAGGCTGCAATCTCCAAATTAGATTCTGCTATTGGGTCCGTAAACAGTATGCGTGCGAATGTGGGTTCCTATGTAAATCGTCTTGAACACAGTGTGAATAACCTTCTGGTAAGTGAAACTAACCAGCAGGCTGCAGAATCGAATATTCGCGATGTCGATTTTGCCAACGAATCTTCGAACTTTACCAAGAATCAGATTCTTTCACAGTCAGCGACATCGATGCTTGCGCAAGCAAATTCGAAATCGCAGTCAGTGCTCAGTCTTCTCTAAGACTGATTCGGATTGATTATCAAGAGGCCTCGGTGAAAAACCGGGGCCTTTTTCGTTTTTTTGCGGCGAAAAATGGTATTTTCCGAAAGTAACTCAGTTAACTTAAGGAGAGTCTATGTCGTGGAACTACGATCAACTTGCCGATTCTGTATATGAATTTGCAAAACAACCTGAAAACACTCAGAAAGCAATTCAGGAAAAGGTAGAACAGTTTTGCACCTATGAAACGTATCTCGATATGGTTACTATGCGAGCACGCGCCCTTCGCAATACTGAAAATGGTCAGAATCTTCTCGCTGAAGCTACCCAAAAATTTCCGGTGACGCTCAGTTCCGAAGAGGTTACAGTAACGCTCGATGACCTAAAATCCTATGGAATCGTGATTACTGCTGGTGGCGAAGGCGAACGACTTAAAGTTTCTCTTATGGAACAGGGATTTACAGCTGAACAATTAGCGGACTTTACGAAAGCTACCTGGCCTCTTCCCGATTTCTACGAAGGATTTGGCGCACTTCAGATTAACCTTGCCCTGCTTTCTCGTCTTTCGCAAAAAATTGGCTTTGACATTCCTGTTATTGTTACCACCGGGCCGGCTAACACCGACACTGCTCGCGTGATTCCTGAAATCATCGCTAAAGCAAATAGTTTCGGCTTGAAAAATATCCAGATTATCGCTCAAGATGAACGCCTTCATTTGACCGACGAGAGCCAAATCGCCTGGATCGAAAAGAACGGCGAAATTACATTGGCTACCAATCCCGATGAAACCGGTGGACCATTGATGAAACTTCTCGAAGAAAACAGCGACGGTGTGTCGCCACTTTCGTGGATCGAATCGCTGGGCGCGTCGCGGATTATGGTTCTTCAGGGAACAGCTGTCTACAATCCGCTTCTGATCGAACAGATCGCTTCGGCGGGAAAACAGTTCGACGGCATGGGAATCGGTATCAGCCGCGCGGCGTTTCCTTCCACCGATCCTTACGGAACATTCGTCACTGTGGCCAGCGAAGATGGTGATCAGCTGAAAATTATTGAAAAGAACGTGCGCAACAGTGAGACGGAATCGCTGACAGATCAGAACGGAAAGTTCCTTCCGTTTAACACCGGATTCTACGCATTCACCACGGAACTGCTTAAAAACAATCCGCTTCCCGATTATGCTTCACCGGTGAAAATCATTTTCCCTGGCTACGACAACGCGGAAAAAGTGGGCTATGCAGCTACCGATGTGATTGCTCCCGCGGAAAAAGCCGGTGTTCTTACCATTCCTGAAACCGATTTTGCGGTGATTAAAACTGCTGCAGACCTTCCGGTTCTCACGGAAGCTGCGAAAAAATTCAACCTGGTTCAGTTTTGTAAGTAAACAGATCAATATTGCTTGATATTGCGCGGATTTCTAGAGATAGAAATTCGCGTTTTTTTTCTTTGTTGATAACGAATTGCAGATGAAATTGAAAAAAGATTTATCTGTGGGGAACTTTTTTGAAACAGGCGCTGTCATAGTTCTGAACGAAACAATTTTCAGGAGGTTCATATGAAACAGCGAATTCTTTTTAGCATGATCGCCGTGGCAGTTTTTAGTTCTGCCACATCAGTGCCCCAACGCGGATGTATTGCACCGTACAGCTACGGTCAAGTGGTGTACGAAACATCTGAAATGGTTCAGGATGCCACTGCTCAGCGGCTGGCGTCGAACCATGGACTGCAGGTTCTCAATGTAACCTGGGAAGACACGGGAAGGTACAAAAACAGTTCGGTCGGTCCCAATATTAGCGATATGACCATTCAGGTGGAACACGAAGGATCACTTACCACCATGCCGGTGATTCGATTTCCCAACTACGAAGACAAAACAGGCGACGTTTCGGCGGAGAAGTTTTATATCATGGTGGGAAATGAAAAAGGAAAAACCCTTCGCCGGATCACTCTCAAGCAGTTTCTTCAGAATCCCCGCGCCTTTATGAGCAAACCCGGTTCGTGGGCGGGAATGAAACAGTCGCTCTGGGCCAATCGCGATTCTCATCTTCTCGTGAGCGCTCAAGCTTGTTTTCTACCGATCCCCAAAGCGGGAACCGCCACTTTTAATCCAGTGCTTTTCAACTACCAATCCTACGCCGGAAATCCGGCGGTGCTGACCATTTTGGCTACGCGTCAAGGAACGTCCATGACGATAATTGACAATCAGCGCGATGGATTAAGTTCTGGCGGAGTTTGGGGACAGCGACTTTTTTTCAACAAGAATGGTCAGCGAGCGTCGTTTACGGGGAGTCGCATGAGTGATTTTTCGGGAACTGCCGAAGGAAAAACGATTCAGGCAACCGGAACCGCAGCGCAGAAAGCGGGGCTCAATATGGTTATGATGATTCAGGTTCCGCTTAAGCAAAAAGTTCAGATGCGCAAAAATGAAATGATCATGTACGATTGTGCGCCTTCGCCCTGTATGGAACAATCGGCCATGAAAAGCAAGGGCATCAGTTCGGTGGAAAATGCGGTGATCGGTCACGGCAAGGTCGAAGGGCCATTCACCGAAATGGACAATCTCGCCATTGAACGCGATCCGGCATTTCCCGTTCGGGTGACAGTTCAGTTTTACAAAGCCACCGACAACGGGGTGGTGAACGATCGAGATTTGGCGGAGATCGCCACTCAGATTGGGCGGGTCTACGATGAATCGGACTATGTCGGAAGTCTTGTCACGGGGGGTGTCACCAATCGCCCCACCGAATACGTGGGCGATAAAAATCAGCCTGTAGGTTGGTGGGATCAGTACTGGAAAACACAAACAGCTCAGGCAAAGCAGTTTTTCGGATGGTAATTGTTTCTGCAGTAACGATTGATTGCAATAGTGAATGAGATGTAAAAATATGCGGGCTCGATCAAACGATCGAGCCCGCATTTTGTTGCACCAAAACGAGTATTATCCACCAAAGTTGGCGTCATCAATCTCTTCGGCCTGATATTTCTTTTTTGCGTCTTCAGCCTTTTTTGCGTCTTCAGCCTTTTTTGCGTCTTCAGCCTTTTTTGCGTCTTCAGCCTTTTTTGCGTCTTCAGCC
>JAIFMU010000144.1:0-1578 GCA_020048285.1 bacterium
TTTGCGTCTCTGTAAATCGTTTTCGTGCTATGGGTTCGATCATACGATCGGCGATACCCATTTTTTCGAGTTTTTCTGCGAGAAGTGCAGCCTGATTATATCCGCGCTTGGCCTTTCTTCTCCAATGAAGAGGAATGGGCACAACAGAATGATAGTGTTGCAGTTCAAGTGATGGGATTCGATGGTGTAGAAGTTCTAATGAAGGGCCGGGAATGCCTGAGTATTTCAGGGCGTGCACCGACTTACGAACTATTTCAACATCGAAATCAAAGGATGGTATTATTGTATCGATAGCGTGATTTTCAGACCGTTCTACAGCGGGGATCGATTCGCGAAGAACAAGTGAGCGACAAAGTTCACAGAAAAACTCTCGACCATATACTTTCCCACCACAATCAAAACAGAACGGTGGGTACACGAAGTCGATTAAAGCGGTTATAAATTTCTTGAAATAGTTACATTTCATCATGGTCTTGCTGCCGTTGTTTACGAATATGAGCATTTTGAGCAAGTTCATCCATAAAGAGTTGATCGCGGCGATCCCGCTCTTTTTTCCACGCTGCGAAAGCATTTTCTCTTAGGATTTCTAAACCGCGACGCTTTTTGGTACACTCAATAAGTTTGCGGCGGGCACGATCGATATCAACCATAACATCCTGCATTTCGCGCGCCTTTTGAAGTATATCAAGTTTGAGTTTATTTCTCCAACTCACAGAGGTGCGCAGTTCAATAACGCTTCGCCCCTGAGCGCGACCAATCCGCTCTTCTTCCTGAAAATGTTGTAATCCCTGCTGCATCGATTCGACAGCTTGCTGATACCTGTGAAGTTCCATCTCTTTATCTGCAAGTTCCTGCTTTGCATCATTCTCTTCACGTAATCTCAGATCGAGTATCGCTTGAAGCGTGAAAACAAACCGTTTCATCGTTTCATACCATGAGCGGCGAGTTGAATCAATCGCGTCATTGACTCTTCGACTGAAGAGCTTTCATTTCGATCTTGCTTGAGAAACTCTGTTATCGGCCGGTTCAAATCAATCGCGCGGTCAACTTTGGGATTGCGCCCCATTTCATACGCCCCGATAGTGATCATATCTTCATTTTCATGATACAACGACATGAGATCGCGAATTACCCCTACAGCCTGTTTATGATGATCGGTAATAACATCAGAAGCACAACGGGAGATACTCTGAAGTACATCAATCGCGGGAAAGTGATTTTTATGTGCTAGTTGGCGAGACAAGAGAATGTGACCATCGAGAATACCGCGAGCTGCATCAGCGACTGGTTCATCCATGTCTCCGCCTTCAACGAGAACCGTAAAGAGCCCCGTGATCGACCCCTTGTCCGAATTTCCTGCACGTTCTAAAAATTGAGGCAACATAGCAAACACGGAGGGCGTATACCCTTTTGCCGCAGGAGGTTCGCCAATGGTCAAGCCAATTTCGCGCTGAGCCATGGCAAGACGCGTTACCGAGTCGCACATAAAAAGAACGCTCATGCCGAGATCTCGAAATGATTCCGCTATTGCCGCGGCAACCATAGACGCTTTGAGGCGAATAAGTGCCGGCTGATCAG
>JAIFMU010000144.1:1612-10451 GCA_020048285.1 bacterium
CGGCGCGGCAATTTTTAGCCATCATGCCCAAAAGAACGGATTTACCTACGCCGGATCCGGCAAAGATCCCCACGCGTTGCCCCTCGCCAAGGGTCAACATTCCATCGATCGCGCGAATGCCCGTTTGGAAAATTTTGTCGATTCTTCGCCGACTGAGCGGATCGGGTATTTTTGAGAAAATTGGTCGTTCGCCATCGGACTGAAGTGGCCCTTTGTTGTCCATAGGGCGACCTAGTCCGTCGAGAATTCTCCCAAGAAGTTTTTCTCCGGTGGGAACCATGAGTGGTCGTTTAGTGGTGATAACCGTGTAACCCGGTGTGATTCCTTCCACTGTTCCCAGCGGCATGAGCAGTGTGCGCGAACCGCGAAAGCCCACAACTTCAGCGCGTCCTACTTCAACGCCAATGCGATTGAAAATCAGGCACACATCTCCTACTGAAGTAGATGGACCCGTGGACTCAATGAGCAACCCCACGACTTCTACGACTTTTCCTTGAACCACAATGGGATCAATTCTCCGGATTGCATTGACAATGGGATCGTAATTAGGATGTGCCACGCAACTCCTCCGGTTCTTGTGCGAAATCATGCCAGAGGCGAGTTACTTCCATTTCCAACTCTTCAAATTGACGATCGATAGTCGCATCGACAATTCCTGCCGGCGATTCGATCAAGCAACCGCCTTGAGCAACTGTTGTATCGGGCGTAACCATTGCAGTGACAAATCGCTCACCACCTTCTTGAAATGAGTGAATCAGTTCGCGCACCCGTTCTACATCTTCTGGATTAACACGAATTTCCACCTCTTTTCGTTGCGCAAGGTAAAATATTGCGCGGCGGACAATTCGCTCTACAATTGATCGATCTTGTTGAATTTCGGTTGTGATAATTTGTCGAGCCACGGCAAAGGAGACTTTCATAATTTCATCGGTAAGCGAAGAAAACCACGCATCCCGTTCGATCATATCCCGTTGAATCAACTCCATAAGTGAATCATCAGCTTGACTAGACAACGCATCTAACTGCTGACGTAACTGCTCCTGATCGATTTCAGACTGAACTCGACGCCCCTCTTCAACCCCCGCGTTATACGCTTCCTGAACAGCCTGAATCTGAAGAGCTTCCCGAGCTTCGATCTCGTCACGCATCTCGAGACTCTGCTTTTCCAATTCGACAACACGCTTTTCCTCATCGGTGAACATAGACGTATTGTCATCAGACTTATCATGAGTTGATGAAAGAAACACTTCTGGCGTATGAACTTTAAATGACGTGTCAGCCGATCCACCTGCAGCTTTTTTCCGCAGGATTTTCTTTACACCCACTAACGCAGGATCTTCGCGACGAAGAAGTTCTTCAATCAGTTCTGTCGTTTTCCGTGAATCGCTATGCAGCATTTTCAGCCCCCTGATTGCTATACGATAAGGTCATCATCACCACCGCGACCACTAATGAAGATTTCACCATCTTCTTCAAGCCGCCGGACGACATCGACAATTTTCTGCTGAACTTCTTCCACATCCTTGAGTCGAATTGGTCCCATGAATGAGATCTCGTCCTTGAGCATTTCTCCAGCGCGAGAGGACATATTTCCGAAAAATTTGTTCTGAAGTTCTTCCGAAGCACCCTTGAGCGCTGTGGCCAACTCTTTGGAATCCACTTCCTTGAGTACACGCCGCATGGAAGCATCGTCGAGGAGAAGAATATCCTCGAAAACGAACATGAGATTTTTGATCTCTGTGGCCAAATCGGGGTTTTCCCGTTCGAGATTTTCCATGATATTTTTCTCTGCTGCACGATCCACCGAGTTGAGAATTTCTGCCACAGATTTGACGCCGCCAATTTCGGAGATATCCCCACCAAAGAGCGATTTGATCTGATCGAGAAGAACCTCTTCTACCAGACTAAGCGTATCGGGAGAGACCGATTCCATCGTGGCAATACGAGCGGCCACATCCACTTGAACCTCTTGAGGAAGTTCAGAAAGAATGGGAGCCGCATTTTCAGGGGACATATGAGCAAGCAAAAGAGAGATAGTTTGTGGGTGTTCTTTGCGCATAAAGTTCACGAGTTGACTTGGATCGACACTTTCCAAAAGGTTAAATCCTGTTGTGCGAATCCGTTGCTGCACGCGCTCCATGATCTCTTTGGCCTTTCGAGAACCAAGTGCCTCTTCGAGAATTTCCCGTGCAAAGTCTACACCACCCTGAGAAATATATTGATACGCAAGGCTTAAAGTATGAAACTCTTCGAGAACCGCTTCGCGAATTTCAGGACTAACGCTATCGAGGCGAGCAATTTCGGTAGTCAGAAGTTCCACGTCTTTTTCATCGAGATGCTTTAACACTTCCGATGATGCAGCCGAACCAAGTGCAACCATGACAATTGCAGCTTTGCGTGGTCCCGCAACGTTCTTTGCTAACGCTATAACTTCTGGATTTGGACCATCTTCTTTGGTACCATCATAGGTCATATGCATGGGATACTCCTTAATATGTAAAAATCCGACATCGAAAGACACCGGATTTTTATTAAATCGTTTTATTTCTCTTTTTTGACCGGTGCTTCATTCAACCAGTCTTTTATGATTCGAGCCACGTTGTTCGGATCATTTTCAGTCATGATCTCCACCCGTTCGAGAAGTTCATTGGAGCGCGCAATATTTTTAGGTAGCTGAATAACCACCTCTTCTTCTTCGATAATGTTGGGAATCTCCACTTCCGGAAGTGGCGGATTCATTGCTTCAACCATCGATTTAGCAAGTTTCGAAACCATAACAATCAAAATAATAAAGATAAAGATAAGTACTCCATATTGAGCAACTTTCTCGAAGACAATCCCCTTCTCCATCTTTTTGGCTTCTTCGTCAATTTCAAACGCATTTGTTTCATCGAACTGCATGCTCACTACAGAAATCCGGTCGCCTCGAGCCAAATCGTAACCCACGGCGTTTTTCACAATCGCGTCGATATTCGCCAACTCTTCCGGTGTACGTTCCTGATAATCGCGTTTGCCATCTTCTTTTGTTACGTATTTGCCATTGACTGCAACAGAAATGGTAAGTCGTCTCAGCGCTCCCACCTCTTTGATGATCTTTTCTACGGTTTTGTTGATTTCGTAATTTGCCAACGAACGTTCATTTGTGCGGTCACCATCGGGTGCATTTTTTACTGCCGTTTCATCACGCTCTTCAGAACGAACCACTTTGCTTTCAGGATCGAATTTTTCAACATTCTGTTCGACCTGATCAAAATCGAGATCCGCAGAAATAGTTACGCTTGCTTTACCTTCGCCGAGAATTCCCCCGAGAAGTGTTTCGACTTTGCGCTGAAGCATTGATTCAACATTTGCCTGAAGTTCTACATTACGCGAACTAGCAAGAGCTGTTTCATCATCTTTGTAGGGATTGGAAAGAAGACGGCCCGTCCCATCGACAATGGTTACATTGTCAGGATCAAGTCCATCGATACTGTTGGAAACTAAGTAAGCGATTCCGCGAATCTGGTCCTTCGAAAGTTTTTCGCCAGCGCGAACTTTAAGTGTAATTGATGCTTTAGCTGGTGATTTTTCTTCGAGGAAAATGGATTCTTTTGGCATAACAACATGAATTCTAGCCGATTCGATCTCTTTCAGAGACTCAACGGTTCGGGTAAGTTCACCTTGAATTGCTCTTTGGATTTTGATTTTTTGTTCAAAGTCGGTGGCACCGAGATCCACTTTGTCAAAAAGTTCAAATCCCACGCCTTTTCGAGCGGGAAGACCTTCACGAGCGAGTGCCATGCGAGCGGTATAGAGGTCTTTTTCTGCGACATAGATCGCCGTTCCATCCGAGCGCAACTCGTATTTCATGGCACCTTTGTCGAGTTCTTCGGTGATATTAGCCATATCTTCGACGGGAACCTTGTTGAACAGCAAGCGCATACTTTTACTGTTCTTTGCACCTTTTCCACCACCGGAATCACCATCTGGACCATTTGATCCAGACCATATTACCAATGCGAAAAGACCAAAGAACATAAGCCCAACGAGCGCAGAGATGATGATTCTCTGCTGCATGGACAGTTTTTCCCAAATCGAACTCAGCTGGGCGATCAGCTGCTTAAAAAACTCACCCATCGAATAGCCTTACGTTAGAGACGCATTCTCATAACTTCGTCGTAGGCATCCATAACCTTGTTACGTATTTCCATCATCATATTAAATGCGGTCTTTGCTTCTTCCGAAGCAGCCATAACCTGATGTAAATCTGTAATTTCGCCGGTGGCCATCTTTTCGATCGCTTCATCGGCTTTGGTCTGCATGCTGTTCACTTCACTCATGAATCCATTTAAGGTATCTTTGAATGAAATACCACTGTTTTGCTCTGTTTTCTTCGCAGATTTAATCCCTTCGAGAGGAGAACTTCCGCTTAGGCCACGTATTGCATCAATGTTGTTCATATTCTACTCCGAGTAAAATGTAAAATATATTCACGCATAGAGGTCGAACCGCGTTCCGAGACGTGCTGGTTCGGCCTGTTTCGCTTCTGGTGTTGCACCGTACAGTCGTTCAAAAAGTGAACCTCCTGCCGACTTCGGCATGCGAACGGGTTCAGACTTACTGACACTCTCAGGAGCTTTGACTTCTGCAGCTGCCGTTCTCTTGCGAGCTGCTTCAAGAACACTCTGCAGATTGCTATATGAATTAGTAATTTCCATCGACATAGTTCACCCCCTACATGTTCACGGCGTCAAGAAGCATCGTTTTTGTTGCGTTAAATGCAGTTGCATTTGCTTCATACGCTCGAGTAGCAGATATCATATCAGCCATCTCTTCGACAATATTGACATTTGGCATTGCAACATAGCCATTTGCATCGGCGTCAGGATGTTCTGGTTGATGAACCAGTTGTGGTTCTCGACTATCCTTTCGAATCTCGGCAACATGAACACCGCTTCCCAAACGAAGATTTTCGAGCATGAAACGATCTCCAGGAATCGGCATATGGTTTGATTTCGTCGTCACACCACCGAGACCTCGTTCGCGACCGGAACCGGACATTGTTTCCACGCCATCAGCTTCAAATACAACGAACTGGCGCTTATACGGCCCACCTTCAGTAGTGCGAGTCGTTTCTGCATTTGCCAAATTTGAAGTAACCACATTCTGCCGAACACGTTGCGCACGCATACCAGATGCACTGATATGAAGGCCACCAAAAATCCCGTTGAGATCACTCATATATTACTCCTCGCTACTGAATTGACTTAAGACCAATTGCAGCGTTCAATTTCTTGTAATGCCCAGAAAGTCGTTGTAAAATAAGCTTATAGGCTATCTGATTTTCTGCCAAATCAGCCATCTCTTCGTCGATATCAACATTATTGACACCACTAGCAAGAGTGGGATCCCACGAACGAACAACTTCATGCTTTACAGAGCTAACAGATCCACCACCGAGCTGCAAATGCCCAGAATCAGTGCGAGAACCTTTCAGGCCACCGGAAAGTGCCTTTGCAAGCGATTCTTCGAAGGCAACTTCGCGCTTCTGGTATCCAGCAGTTGTTGCATTGGCAATGTTCGAAGATATCGCACGATTACGTGCCATATAAGCATCGAGACTTTTTGAAAAAATCTCTTTCTTTCGACTATTTCCAATTAATGCATCCAACATATGCAACCTCCACGTGTTGTCAAACTATGCAAGCTCTATGCCATGATCTGATTACTCGTTAACAATGTAAATTCCCTACAAAACAGCAGGAAAAATCTGCCGTCCAGTGCACATTCTGCCTACCCTCGAATTAAATGTCGGAAAAGTTTGCACACACTAGTGGAAAATTTGATAAACAGATGGTATACTAGCTGTAACAAAGGTTTGAGCAATGAAAATATTGATATATGAGCCAAACGGACAACTGCAAAAATTTCTCGCATCATTTATGATTCGAGCAAAACTGTCACCAATAACCGTTGATCGCGAAAGCAATATTCTCCCTCTTCTTCAATCGCGAGAATACGAAATTTTCCTTGCAGACTATTCGACAAAAGAAGATTTGCTGAACGATATTATTTTCAACCTCAAACTTGATTCACGACTCACCTTTATTAAAATATTTATAACGACCCCCCGCCCCGAAAAGTCAGTACTTCAAACTCTTATTCAACTTGGCGTCAATGGTTTTATAAAAAAGCCTTTCACTCAAGATCAGTTTCAGGTAGTGTTTTCTTCATGGATGTCCAAAAACAGCTTCAGTGACAATAAACGCATCCACACGCGAATTACCCCAGCGCCCTCTGACAATGCCATGCTGTTTCTCAATATCGAGGGGTATGGTCAAGAAATCCCCAGTGAAATTGTCGATATTTCAGCTGGTGGAGTCGCAATTTTACTACCGCGAAGCTTTGAACGACTGATGAACAACCATTTCGCTGTGGGAATGAAAATTAAAGGGATACGTCTTCGCCTTCGACAAGTTGCAGTTCGAATAAATCTCGAAGTAATAACATGGGTTAACAATCGACTTAGTTTGAAATTTGCAGATCTCGACGACTCAACAAACAAGTATATCATCCACTATATTGCAGATAATCTTCAATAGGAAATGACGGGGAACGCATGGAAACGGTTGCACTTTTCATCGAAAACCAGCGTGAACGACAGGTAATCCAAATCATTTGTGAAAGCTATGGATTCAACACTCTTCCACTACCAGTAGAATCAGCGTCATTCAATCAACTCCTTCAGTTTCGCCCTCAGACAATTATAATGGAAATTCCTGAAAATCCACAGGGAAACATCTCATTTCTAAAGCAAGTTTACTCAGAATCGCGCATGAGCAAAATTCGAACGCTCTGTTTCGGCGATATCCTCAACAATGAGACAGTCAGAAAAATCACTGAGATTGGACGAATATCCTACTACGGTCGACCAATGACAACCGATAAAATCAGACAAGTCATTCGCCCCAAAAACAGTTCGGGGTCAGACCTTCGCAAAGAAACGGCAGAGCAGTACGAAGGAGAAAGTACAGACACTGAAAAAATTATGTCACCCGATACATCACGGGCCGAAAGAATTTCCATCATGGTGGACAAGATAGGTGAACTGCTCGCCTTTCCGTTTACTGTTGCAAAAGTTCTCGCGGTAACACAAAGTAGCACCACCGGGGCATCGGATCTCGCTCGAGCAATTGAAATTGACCCCGTTATCGTTTCAGCAATTCTCAAAACAGCAAACTCCGCTCTCTACGGAAAAGTGGGATCAAAGATCAGTTCGATTAAAGACGCAATCGTTCGAATCGGTTTTACTGAAACGAAAGCAATTGCCGTCTCTCTATCGATCATGATGCTTTTTTCAGACGAAGAGAACAGCGTCGGATTCGATCGGCAAGCATTTTGGTACCACTCTCTTGCCACTGGGATTATCGCTGGAAAACTGGCTCGCCAGGCGGGGTATCAGCGGTATGAAATTGCCTTTGTAGGCGGATTACTGCACGATTTTGGAATCATTCTCATGGATGAATTTTACCCAACCTTTTTCACAAATACGCTGCGCTCTGCAACTCAAAATGGCGTTTCTTTTGTCGAAGAACAGCAAAACCGTTGGAAAATGACTCACAACGATGTGGTCTGCCGACTCTTTGAAAAGTGGAACATGCCGGAAGAGCTCCTCGCGCCACTTCAGTTCTGGCTCAAAGATTTTTCGTGGAAACACGAAACCGACAAAAACATGACCACGCTCGTGCAATCAATCCGCGTGGCAGAAATAATGGCTCACTCTCTCAGCGTTGGAAAAGAGTGCGATGAATCTATCGAAGGGATTCCAAGCGAATTAGCAGGATTGCTTAAATTAAATCGGGCATCCGAAACGGCATTTTTCAAATCAGTAAATGATGAAATCAATATTTTCACAACCTATCTTCAAATGGACAAAATTGAATTAGCATACTCCAGAGATATCCCGAAAACAGATCGAAACGCCACGATTAACTATATCGATTTAGCCGCACTTCAATTTGACCCGCTCGAATACTACTTGATTTCACACAACTACCAACTCACCTACAAAGTTACAGCAGAGGAAATAACCGAATCGAAAACCCTCCCCGATGCACTGCTCATTCGCGTTTCAGAAAAAACTCTTGCTTCTGAAATCGAATCATTTTTATCGCTTTACAAAGCGGAAATGGTTGGATTTGAAAATGACTCAGCCACGTGTATTCCCGTTTTACTCTGTGGCCCATCAAAATCGGCTAAGGAGTTCTGTCAACTACCACTTCATTGCGGCTACCTGAGTGACTCGCTCGATCTTCGCATGTTAACATTTTCACTTCAACGACTTATGCTCGGTGAATCACTCGAATTGCGCCACGAAATACCGAAGCAGAATGTGCCAGTTCACGTTGAATCTCAGCCAACGAAAGAAATTGCGACCGAAAAAGAAGTCTCAAAACCAGCAATAGCCACGCGAATTATTAACAACCACATGCTTTTTATGGTTTCAGGAACTTTGACACTCAACTTTCTCGCAGAAATCAAAGATCTCATTGGGAAAATTCTTCAGAAAGCAGATATTATTCTTTTGGATTTTTCGAAAGCGCATTGCGACGGTGGGTTGATTCAAAAATTGGACGAATTCCGCAAACTCATTTGGACAAAGAAGATCATTCTCGTTCTCTGCACAATGGGAACATCAGAAAACCAGCACGATGAGTTACACCCCTTTGCCACCGATGAAGATTTAATCAACCATCTCCACCGGCTCGAATCTCAGAGAAAATCAGAAATGAGCGCGACAGGGCATCACTGATTTCAATATAGATCGTCTTCCATTTCACTTTCATAGAGTGCCAAGGCC
>JAIFMU010000045.1 GCA_020048285.1 bacterium
CGAAACGCACCAAATATTGTGTATTCATGGATCAGATAATTTGTCAATGGAGCGATATAGAGTGGTGCGAGCCCAAAGCCTCCCACAACCAAACCGGTGATCATTCCTTTTTTCTCTGGGGAAAACCATTTCACCGCAGCGGGGGTTGTAGAAGCGTAGCCCAGTCCAATACCTGCTCCGGCAAAAATACCAAACGAAACAATCAGCCCCGGAAGAGTGGGGAAGAAACTGGCTGAAATAAGACCCAATCCAGTGAGAATTCCTCCCACAGCGGTGACAAAGCGAGGGCCAAAGCGATCCTGAAGTTTGCCTGCAGGAATCATCATAAGAGAAAACATGGCGATAGCCGTCATATACGGCAGAGAACCTTCAAATTTGGAAAGACCTAATCCACCGGCCGCAACCGATTCGGTCAATGTTTTCGCAAAGACACTCCATGCATACAACACACCAAAGGCAAGATTAATTCCCATTCCAGCGGCAACAACACTCCAACCAGACATTTTCTTACTCACAACAACCCCATTGTAAAACGTTTATTTTCGCTGCGGTAAAATATGATGTGTCACGATTATTTTGTGTCATTTTTCACGAATTGACTTGGCGATAGTCAAGAGCAGTCAAAGTAACCACTGTTAAGAACTATTTTTCCTATTTTACTGTTGAATATGCGAGTGTCATTGCGTACTTTTGAACACGATTTCTCGAAAGGAACAGCAATGACAATCTGCAGATATAGTAATGTAACAGCGCGCAATTCAAAAAACCAAGAGCTGCGAAAACTTTCACTGGAACTGAACCGCGGCGATTCCCTGGCAATTTTGGGTACCAATGGTTCGGGAAAATCGTTGATGGGAAAACTCTTTTCCGGTGAACTAACCATAACAGAAGGAACCGCGGTTCACGCACAACGAACTGAACTCGTTTCATTTGAACGGATCGCCGCAATAATTGAAGAGGATTATATCGAAGCGGATATCACGGAAGCGACACTGCTCAATCCGGGAATCACCGCATTAGGACTGATCCAACGGGAAAGTGGCACCACATCAATTCCTCACGAGCTTATCGAACGATTTAACCTAACAACCAAACAACATACAGCCATTCGCCACCTGTCCACCGGAGAAATCGCTAAATCTCTGCTCATTGCAGCGATGATAACCGAACCGGATCTACTCATTCTCGACGAACCCTATGACGGACTCGATGTGGCCAGTCGAACTACTGCCGCTGAAGCAATCGACACGGTGATCGCTCACGGAACTGCCGTGGTGCTGATTCTCAATCGGCTCGAAGAGATTCCCGCGGCATGCAAATCGGTAGTTGTTATGGATCACGCCGAAATGGTCATCTCCGGTGAACGAGAAATCATTCTCAAATCTAACGATTTACAACGACTCTTCGGAACGTCACGGCCACTTATTTCGTGAAGTAACTGTGCAGTACGGCGATTCGATCGTGCTCAACCGGATTACCTGGAATCTTCAACCTGGCGAACACTGGCAGATCAGCGGTCCCAACGGCTGTGGAAAATCTACGCTCCTTTCACTGATCAGCGGCGATTGCGCTCAGGCTTACAGCAATGATATCACTCTTTTTGGCAGAAAACGGGGATCGGGGGAAACGGTGTGGGATATTAAACAGCACGTTGGGATTGTGTCAGCCTTGCTTCAGCGAGACTATCGCGTTTCCGGTTCATTATTGTCGGTAGTAATTTCAGGATTTCACGATTCAATCGGGTTATATACCAAAAGCTCCCCCAGCGAAGAGTCTGAAGCGCGGCAGTGGCTGAAAATTGCCGGTATGGAGACATTGCAAAACCACTCATTTCGCCGACTCTCCTATGGTGAACAACGCATGGCATTGATCCTTCGCGCCATGGTAAAACGCCCCGCAGTTCTCGTGCTCGATGAACCGTGTCTTGGACTCGATCCGATCAATCGACAATTGGTTCTTCGGCTCGTGGATTATCTCGGACGAACCGGCGGAACAACCATACTCTATGTAACGCACCACGAGGAAGACCGGATCGAATCGATCAAAAAGCGGATGCGTTTTGTTCCCGCAGCAACCGGTGGATTTACCATTGAAGAACACTCGTGCTGAACAGAAAGAGATCTAATATCAGGATTTATCAAACATTTTCCGTATGAAACGAGCAATGAGTAATTCCCAGAATCGGTTCTCTGCATTGAGTCAATTCTGGTGATAAAAATGCAATTGCAAAAGAACGTGATAATTGTATTTGATTTCGAATCCACATTTGGGCTAAAATTGCATAAAAGTTTTCATCCGAAATGAATGATTCTGATATAGTTTTGTTTCTACAAAAGTGGCTGTAAAAATGAGGTTCTTCCATGTTTCTTCCTATTTCGACCGATCACCACGATTCTAAAATCGGCATTGTTTCACTGTCAATTATTGTGATCTGTTTTGTCGTTCAGCTTGTAATTCATTTTGACACGATAAAAACAGAAGAGAAAATTGCGGGAGTTATTGCCGCGTGGGAGATGATGAATACCACCGATTCGCTTACCAGTGAAGCTTCGGATCAGGTGGCAGAATTGGCGCAGTCGGTTTTAGCGGCGGAATCTCTCGCAAACAGCGACGGCAATGGCGCTACCTATGGTGAAATGACTGCCGCCTTTATCGCAAACGATTCCAAGCGAAAAAAGGAATTGGCATTGGCAATTGATTCGGTCAATCAAACCTCACTCATGTACCGCGGCGCACTAGTCAAAAATCATCTCAGCTTTTTTGATCTTTTTTCGCACATGTTTATCCACGCCGGTTGGCTTCATCTCTTGGGAAATCTCTGGTTTTTCTACATTACCGGTATCATGATGGAACGGTATTGGGGAATTAAAAAGTTTGCGTTTTTTTACCTCTTCATAGGCGTATTCTCAGGACTGGGGTTCATCGTCATTTCTGAATTACAAGGCGCGAATGTCGCTTCGACACCATTGGTGGGAGCTTCTGGCGCTATGGCGGGAATGATGGGCGCACTTTGGGCGGTGGGTAAACGAATCAAGGTGAAAATTGCCTATTTTGTCGGATTTCGGTGGGGAATTTTTGACATGACCATGGGATGGTACTTGGGACTCTACTTTGTGGGGCAACTTATCTACGGATTGCTGATCGGCAAATACTCTGGCGTAGCCTATATGGCTCACGTGGCAGGATTTGCTCTCGGCGTGATCTTTGGGTTTCTCATTCAAGGAGAAAAATTCGAATCTGAGCCTGAACCGGCAATCTATGTTCCCACGAGCACCGATATTTCATCGCTACCCCAGGTTGCCGGTGAATTACTACACCCTCACACAGGAGCAACGCGCGCTGCAGAGCGAAAACGCGATTTCCTTTCCGATGGCTGGAACTCCTATGATTCAAAAGATTTCATAGCCGCTTCTGCCGATCTCGCCGAAGGAGTGTCAATCTATATGCTCGATACCGTTCGTTTTGCCACAGAAATCGCTCAACAGATTGAAAAAATCTACTGGAAATCGAAAGAGTTGTCAATTTCTCCTGAACAGTATTATCAGTGGGCAATGCACTGTGATATGCACGATCAGAAAAAGCCAGCCATGCAGTGCTACGAACTTGCAGCACAGTTCACTAAAGATAATCTAGAATTCCGTTTAAAATCTCTGTTAAAATCAGCGGAACTTCGGATTGCATTACAGGAAGATATCGCCCGTGCTCAAAAATTTCTCACCTATGTATATCAGTCCGACAGAGAGGGACGTTTTGGCCACGAGGCCGCTCAGTTACTTCAGCAGATTCGCTCCTCTGGGCAAGCGTAAACGAAAATCGTATCGTTGTTCAATCACACCAAATTGAACTTATCAACAAAAAAAACGGAGAGGCCAACCAGCCCCTCCGTTTTTTATTCTGGAATTGTAAATCTATTTCAGAATTTTTGCATCCTGACACTCTTCGAGCGTCAAGCTATTGTTAATTCCACTGATCACGCCTGCCGCTTTCGAAATGTCCCCGATCAGAAGCGCGCCGTCAAGCTTGCCCTCGGTAAAGTAGAGCGCAGAATAAGTTTGACGCAACTCGTCCATCTGAACGATTTTCGCCGATCCATCAACCTCGCCACTATTGTGAAGGTTTCCCATCGCAAAGAGCGATGTATCAAAGGCATTCAGCGTTGCTGCGTACTGACGACCACTAAACTCGACAGAATCACCGGTCATGTTTGCTCCAGCGGTACGACCTTGGCCAAGAGCCGGTTCCCAGATTCCGTAGTAGCTTCCCGCAGTAATCGCACAGTCGCCGGCGGCAAAAATATCCGCATCACTGGTGCGCTGATCACTTCCCACAACTATAGCACGCGAACACTCAAGTCCCGCCTCTTTGGCAAGCGAAATATTCGGTGTCAGTCCCGCAGAGATCAACACGAGTTCAGAACGAATATCTTCACCAGTGGCAAGAAGTACGCCTTCGACGGTACCGCTGATATTTCCGTAAAGTTCCTGAACCACCGTGTTGGTGATAATCTTGATTTTCCCCGAAGCGACAATGCGACGAAGAAGATCACTGCCAAAGGCGTCGGTTTGGCGAGGAAGAATCGTCGGAGCTGTATCAATCACGGTTACTTCGCAATTGAGTTTTGCCAATTCGCACGCCGCTTCAAGTCCGAGCAGACCTCCACCCACAACAGAAACGCGCTTTTTCGAACCACCGTTGAGCATCAATTTCAAATCAGTAAGATCTGAATCGGTGCGCAGTGTTGTAACACCGTTGAGATCTTTTCCTTTGATCGGTGGTACAAACGGTGTTGCACCAATTGCCAAGAGCAATTTGGTGTACGTAACGACTGTTCCTGATCCCAAAGTAATACTTTTTGCCACGCGATCAATTGATGCCACCGGCGAATTGAGATGGATCGTTATGCGATTGTCACTGTAGAACGATTCGTGTTTTATATAGAACTGTTCATCAGATACCTCTTCAGAAATCATTGCCGTCAATATCGGACGATAGTACGGCATGGTGCCTTCAGCGGTATAAATGTCAATCGACGCTTCGCTGTTTCGCTTGCGCATGGCTTCCGCCGCAGCAACTGCTGCCGCACCAGAGCCGATAATGACAAAACGATCTTTC
This sequence comes from bacterium, assembly GCA_020048285.1. Taxonomy (GTDB): domain Bacteria; phylum Fibrobacterota; class Chitinivibrionia; order Chitinivibrionales; family Chitinivibrionaceae; genus JAIFMU01. The sequence continues at coordinate 5,113 of JAIFMU010000045.1, forward strand.
GCGGTAGAGTTGAAGTTCACAACATCTTCTTCATAAGGTATAAACGCTTCAGCGCCGACGCCGCACACCGGACAGGTCATCGGAGGTAAAGCACCTTCAAAAATTTCGCCACAAACGGTACATTTCCAAAGCGTCTTACCGTTGGAAGAGGAACCGATTTTCTCCCACTCCTCTTTTACTTTTTTACCGAAACGACGTCCAAATGAACGGGCCAGTTCGCGGTTTTCTGCGGAAGGCTTAAAATTGATTTTCAAAGCCGGTTCGATTGTTTTCATGCGCATCAGATTGAGACGCGCAGTGAGAAGATCGGGGCCTTCACCACTCCACCCGTATGAACCGTACGCCGCCGCTACTTTTCCACCGTGGAGAATCCCGTTCAAACCATTTACCAGATTTGACACTGGCGGCAGTGCATCACCGTTCACCGTGGGCGTTCCAAAGAGAAGTCCATCTGCAGAAACGATTTCTGCGGAAACTTTTGCCGCATCAGCATAGACCATATCGTAAAGATTGATATCGCAGTCAACAATCTCTTTCACGCCGTGACCGATTTCGCGTGCGAGCTCTTCGGTGTAGCCATAGGCTGAAACAAAGGCGTTCACCACAAGTGGCTTATCTCGTTTTGCCGGAATCTCTTCGCGGCTCCACTGATCGTAGAGATCGATATAGTAGTCAAGTCGTTCGCGAAGAACAGGGCCGTGACCGGGACAGATTGTTTCGATATCTAGTGGCGCGATCTGCTTGAGTGCGTACTGAACATGCTTCTTGAAAGGCCCCATGATCATTTCAAAGTAGTATTTATACGCATCGACAAAGTCCCCTTCGATCTGATCGTTAAACACTTTCGGATCAGAGTAGTGGCAGCCAAATGAGTCACAAGTGACCAATGTTTTCGACGATTCGAGATACGTGTACATCGAATCGGGCCAGTGAAGAAACGGTACGGAGAGGAATTTCATTGTTTCGTGACCGATTGTCAGCGAATCGCCATCGCCCACGGCAATGCCAGGAATGTCGCGATTGCAGATTTCACGGAGGAAATTGAGTGCCACCTGTGAACCAACAACTTTAGCTTTCGGACAGTAATCGAGCAGTTTTTCAAGACTTCCCGCGTGATCCGGTTCAGTGTGGTTCACAACGATATAGCGGATATCATTCAATTCTGTTACTGAACGAACCTTTTCGAGGTACTCATCAAAAAACTTTGCTTTAGCCGTTTCAAACAGAACAGCACCTTCTGATGTTTTCAGAACATAAGAGTTGTACGTTGTGCCGTAGTCCGTATACATTACCACATCGAACACGCGAAGATCGGGATCGAGTGCTCCCACCCAGAATAAATTGTCGCGAACCTGCAATACACTCATGCGTCGTCCTTTATTTGAAATTGTTACATTGCGTTTATGACTGAACCGCTTGTACCGCTTCGAGAACGGCTTCGGCATGTCCAGCTACTTTTACAGAATCCCATCGTTTGATAATTTCACCGGCGGGATTGGCGAGAATCGTGGTGCGCACAATCCCCATATACTCTTTGCCGTAATTTTTTTTCATCTGCCACACGCCGAGTGGTTCAATTAAAGAACCTTCCACATCAGAAAGCAGTGAAATAGAAAGATTTTGTTTGGTACAGAAATTTTTGTGACTTTTGACAGAATCTTTTGATACTCCAAGAACAGTACAGTTCGCCGCGTCAAAACCACTCTTGAGCGCAGAAAAAGCAAGAGCTTCGGTGGTACAACCGGGGGTGCTGTCTTTGGGATAAAAATAGAGCACGGTATACTTTCCCGCCAACGATGCGGAATCGATTTCAATGCCATCTTGATTGAGAAGCGCAAACTCAGGAATTTTTTCAGACATTTCAGTCTCCTTTTTGTATTGTTGTTCACAACAAAAAGCATTACTCATGCCAAATATACCTTTTCGGTGAACAATAGAACAGTTTCGTTGTGATTTATTGTCTCATTCAAATGATGATTTCGTCAAACGGTTTCTAAACTGTGAAAAAATGTACAGACATGTATCGAAAGGGGAATCCCAAATCCCCGGTGGCGAAACGAATTAAACAGTTGAACGAACATCACAAAATATGAACGAGAGGAAATCATTTCATTGTTTACTGGATTGATCGTATTTTAGCTCACTACTTACCAAGGATGTGCTATGAAACGATTTCTCTCGCTTATTTCACTGGCCGGAACGCTCACTGCGTTTACCCTTCCGGTTCACCACGAAACGCTCCCCAACGGTCTGGAACTCTTTGTCGTGCCGGATACAAACGTAGCAGTCGTATCGTGTCGACTTTACTATAAAATGGGATCGTACTACGAAGGTCCGGGGACAACTGGACTTTCGCACATGTATGAACACATGATGTTCAAAGGAACCAAACGCCTCGGAACTGCCGACTACGCAAAAGAGATTCCCTACATGAATCGCATCGATTCGATCGACCGCGAAATTGTGGCGCTCAAATCTTCCGGCTCAGATGAAGAAAATGATGCAATTCAAACCAAGCGCAAAGAGATTTTCGCACTGCTCGATTCTCAGCGCACCTATATCAAAAAAGATGAAATTTGGTCGCTCTACGAAAAGAACGGCGCCACCGATCTCAACGCCTGGACCAGCGATGATATCACCGCTTATATAGTGACTCTTCCCGCGAACAAAGTAGAACTCTTTTTCAACATCGAAGCAGATCGCATGCAAAATCTCGTGCTTCGCGAATTCTACTCCGAACGGGATGTGGTCACCGAAGAGCGCCGCATGCGTTACGACAACCGCCCCGAAGGCCGCTACTGGGAACGGTTGAGCTCACTTTTCTACGCCGCTTCGCCTTATCGCAATCCAACAATCGGCTGGATGAGCGACATTCGCAACTACACCGTGGCGAAAATGAAAGATCACATTGAAAAGTATTATCGCCCCGATAACGCCATGCTGGTTCTCACCGGAAATATCAGTGTCGCTTCGGCACAGAAACTGGCACAGAACTACTTCGCGCCGATTCCAAAACCGGCCACGCCGCTCGAATCAGTGGTGACTCGCGAACCGGATCCAATCGGCGAAGTGCGGTTTACTCACGTGAGCGATGGCGAACCGCGCCTGGACATGCTGTTTCACACGCCGGGCTATCCCGATTCGGCACTGTTGGCTCTCGATGTGGTAGAAAATCTCTTTAACGGAACCAGTGGACGACTGTTCAAGAAATTAGTGGAAGAAAAACAGCTCTGCACCGCTGCCGGAGCCGGAAATTCGTGGAGCAAAGAGGATGGCACGTTCCACATCTGGGCAAAGTTGAAAGCTGACACCGATCCTTCTGAAGTAGAAAGAATTATCCTCGAAGAGATCAAAAAAGCGGCCACCGAAGAACCAACTGCGGACGAACTGCTGCGAATCAAAAACAGTCTGCGCTATAATTTCTACGAAGGACTCGAATCGCTCGAAGGCGTATCGGATCAGATCGCCTTTTTCAGCAAACTGGGCAACTGGAAACAGATGCTCACCTACCCCGAAGATATCGCCGCGGTAACCTCAACAACGCCGGCGGTGAAAACCTATCTCGATCCGGAGTATCGCACCGTGGGAATCTTGATCAACGAATCAAAGGAGTCAAAATGAACTATCTAAAAAAATTGCTCTGGATAACTCTCGCGTCAGCGGCACTTGCTCAGCCCGCTCTTCACCCCGATTCGCTCGCCTTTTCTTCGCTCAAGTGGGAAATTCCCGATGGCAATGCCTACCGTTCGGTGATCAAAGGGATTCCCACCTATTTCGCTCAAGAAAAACTACCAATCTTTACGCTGCAGCTCAGTTTCAAAGCGGGCGAACTCTACGGTCAAGGTGAAAACGGAACCGCTCAACTCTACCGTTCACTTCTGCGAACTGGCGGAACCAAAACCTATGTGCCATCGCAGCTCGATTCAATTCTCGATCTCTACGCAATTCGCCTCTCTGTATCCGGCGATGAAAGCAAAACGGTTGTCACCGTAAGCGGACTCTCGGATCAGTTCGACCGGGCCGTGACGATTTTGGCTGAACTGCTCGCCGCTCCCCGATTCGATGAAAAACGGTTAGCGCGCGACAAATCTATTCTCAAGGAAAAAATTGGCCATCGCTTTGACAATCCCGGCCCCGTGATGATGACCGCATGGAAAAAGCTGCTCTACCCCGAATCAAAACAGGCATCGCTTCTCTCGACAGAATCGGTAGATAAGGTTTCAGCGGCTGACCTGAAACAGTTCCACCAGCAGATGGTCAGTTACGCACCGGTAATTGCCGCCTGTGCCGGATCGATCAGCAAAAAACAGCTCGACGGAGCGATCAAAAAGCTGTTCCCCTCCACGAGAACTGCGAAAGAACCGGTGGTGATCGTTCCTGACCTGAACCCGACTCATACGCTCGTGATTGTGCAGAAACCGATCAATCAAGCCTATATTATCACCGGTCAAGCGGGATTGAAACGCCCCGATGACCGCTACTATGCACTGACAATTTTCAACGAAATTCTCGGCGCCGGTGGATTTAATTCGCGGCTTGTCACCAAGGTTCGTTCCGATGCGGGACTCACCTATTCGATTAGTTCGTCCGTGGAATCAAACTACCGCTACAATGGATCGATTTCGGCATCGCTGTTCACCAAGTCAGAATCGGTGAACCACGCGCTTGGTCTCACGGTAGAAACAATAAAAAACACCCTCGCCGAAACGCTCACCGATGAAGAAATCAACGAAAAGCGCTACTCGTTTATCGCCTCGCTTCCTTCGTCGTTCCGTTCGGGAAGTGATATTGTTTCTACGTATCAAGAAAATGAGCTTCTCGGTCGCCCCATGGATCACTACCGGAACTATCCAAAAGTACTGGAAGAGATAACCACCGATCAAGTGATGAAAACCGCTCGTGCGACGATCAAACCGGAATCCTTTGTCACAATGATCGTGGGTGATACCACCGAACTGTTCAAAGCTCCCGCGTGGAACGGCGTCAACATCAGCACCATGAATCCCTTGATTCTCACCGAAGAGTCTCTGATCGATTTCAATGTGAAATAAGGGGATTGATTTTCGTTTGTCACAAGGCGATCCATTTGGGTCGCTTTTTGTTTTTGGCTACGTTCTCTCGGGGATACCCGCCGTGCAAAAGTAGAACTTCGTTGCACCGTAGTACACCGGCCGGTTTCCCCCCGCTTCAGCCCACCTATCTTTGCTGAGACCCAGATAGTGGTGGTCTTTGCTTCCCCTTCCGTGCGGGGGACACCCCCGCAACGCCCCCAGAAACGTAATAAAAAAATGTAAAGAGAACACGACATGAGTAACAATTCGCAACTCAGCCATTTGGGATAAGCACTATGTGTCTTTAACCCACCTTGAGACTATAGACAATATTGTTAGAGCGGAGGTAAGTCGGTGGAGCGCGCATTGGCGACGGGATACCCTGAAGACAACGCGCGCCGGTGCGCCAGATTTGCAGGGGCGCTTGCGACCCGAAAAGCGGCTGCACCGGAAGCGGTGGCTAAGGAGGCCCGGCGGCCTTGCCGCAACCTGTGGCAAAAAAGTGGAACACAGTCGGTAAGTTACTCTCACATTGAAACGAAGACACTCCCAGTCTCCACTTTTTCTCGTGGTGTACAGATTCGAAAAACACCGTGGAGCAATCCCGCCACGGACTACTCGACGTTCAGAACCATGTGGAGCAATCCCGAAACAGACTACTCGACGTTCAAGACCCCGTGGAGCAATCACGAAACAGACTACTCGACGTTCAGAACCATGTGGAGCAATCCCGAAACGGACTACTCGACGTTCAGAACCCCGTGGAGCATTCCCGCCACGGACTTCTCAAAGCTCAGAACCCCGTGGAGCAATTCAGCAATGCTTCTAGACGAAAAAAAGGGGCGCTTCCATCTCGGAAACGGCCCTTTTATAAATCAAAACAGAAAACGCTTAGCCCTGAATTTTCAGCGAAAGCGCTTCGAGATGTTTGCGGTAGCCGTCCCAGTCGGTGATCGGCGCTTTTGCCACACCGGAATCACAGGCAGCTTTCGCCACGGCAATAGACTCTTCCACCAGAACGCGCGGGTCGAGCGGTTTCGGAATGATATAGTCAGGACCAAACTCGAGAGATTTCACGCCATAGGCTTCGCACACATCGGCGGGAACATTGCCCGCTTTGGCGAGATTTGCCAGCGCGTGAGTAGCCGCCAGTTTCATCTCTTCGTTCACCGTGGTCGCTTCAACGTCGAGAGCACCGCGGAAAATGAAAGGGAAACCGAGCACGTTGTTGATCTGGTTTGGATAGTCCGAACGGCCGGTAGCCATGATACAGTCTGGCTTCGCCGCTTTTGCATCGGCATAAGAGATCTCCGGATCGGGATTTGCCATGGCGTAAATCAACGGACGGTCAGCCATGGTGGCAGCCATCTCTTTTGAACAGACGTTCGCTTTCGAGAGGCCGACAAACATATCCGCCCCAACCAGCGCATCTGCTAAAGAACGGGCATCGGTGTCAACGGCGAACAGCTCTTTGCGCGTTCCCGGGACATCAGCGCGACCGGTGTAGATCGGTCCTTTTGAATCGCAGAGAGTGATATTCTCTTTTTTACATCCCAGAGCAACATAGAGAAGTGCACAGGACTGTGCCGCAGCGCCGGCGCCAGAGAAAACGATTTTCATATCTTCGAGCTTTTTCCCCTGAATTTCTGCACCATTGATCAAGCCCGCACCGGAAATAATCGCTGTTCCATGCTGGTCATCGTGGAACACCGGAATACCCATCCGCTTTTTCAGTTCATCTTCGATATAGAAACATTCGGGAGCACCGATATCTTCGAGATTGATTCCTCCAAAGGTGGGTTCCATCATGGCAATCGCTTCGATCAGTTTGTCCGAATCTTTACTGTCCAGTTCAATATCAAATACATCGATATCGGCAAAGCGTTTGAACAGAATCCCTTTCCCTTCCATAACCGGTTTTCCCGCAAGAGCGCCGATATCGCCAAGACCGAGTACGGCAGTTCCGTTGGTAATGACACCCACGAGGTTTCCACGGGCAGTATAAAGTGATGCTTTCGAGGGATCTTTTTCAATTTCACGACACGGTTCAGCTACACCGGGAGTATAGGCAAGGGATAAATCTTTTTGCGTTTTACACGGTTTTGTGCTGATAACTTCGATTTTCCCACGACGACCTTCGCTGTGATATGCCAGTGCTTCTTCTCTTGTAATCATAACCTCACCTCGGGGTTGGCTTTCCTTAAGTAATTATTGTGCGCAGAAAATATATTCTCAAGGCATTCGAAAGGTTAGTTACTGTTTCTGATATGGGAGAGTTAATGGGAGAATCGAACTTCGCTTCCCTGGAAGTGAACGGGAAAAAGATTGAACTGCCGATTATGGAAAGCAGCGATGGCGATAACGGCATTGATATTTCACGCCTCAGAGCTGAAACCGGCTATATCACCTATGACAACGGTTTTTCAAATACCGCATCATCAATCAGTACCATTACTCACATCGATGGTGAACAAGGTGAACTGCGTATCCGCGGATATGCAATCGAAGATTTAGTGCGCAACTGTTCGTTTCGCGAAGTAGCTTATCTTCTTGTTCACGGATCGCTTCCGACCCGCGATCAACTGACCGCGTTTAGTTCATATCTCAACGAACATTCGCTCATTGACGAAGATATGCACCACTTTTTCAGCGGCTTTCCGCGCAATGGTCACCCCATGGCGATCATGGCGGCAATGGTTACATCGCTTTCCAGTTTCTATCCCGATCTCACCGAAGAAAAAGATAAAAACTTCGATATAACTGCAGCGCGTCTCATTTCAAAAGTGCGCACCATTGCGGCATTCTCCTATCGCAAATCAAACGGTCAGGCGTTGGTCTATCCCCGTCACGATCTCAACTACTGTTCGAACTTCTTGAACATGATGTTTGATTCGTCGGTAAAACCGTATCATATAGATCCACTTTACGCAAAAATTCTCGACAAACTGCTGATCCTTCACGTGGATCACGGCCAGAACTGTTCTACTACAGCGGTTAAGCTGATTGGTTCGGCAAAAGCGAATCTCTACGCGGCGATCTCTGCGGGAATCTGCGCTCTTTGGGGACCACTTCACGGTGGAGCAAATCAGGCTGTTGTGGAAATGCTCGAAAGCATTCAAAATGATAACGGAAACGTAGAAAAGTATATCGCCATGGCAAAAGACCGGAGCAATCCGTTCCGCCTTATGGGATTCGGCCACGCGATTTACAAAAACTACGATCCGCGCGCCAAACTGGCAAAGGAACTCTGCGACGAACTGTTCAGCAGTCGTGAAATTAACGATCCACTTTTGGATATCGCGCGCAAACTCGAATCAGCTGCGCTTTCGGACGAGTTCTTTATCGAACGCAAACTCTACCCGAATATCGATTTCTACACGGGGATTCTCTACCGTGCTCTCGGGATTCCTACGAATATGCTCACGGTGATGTTCGTGATCGGTCGCCTTCCTGGTTGGATCGCTCAGTGGAAAGAGTTTATCGACAACAAGAGCAGAATTTTCCGCCCACGCCAGATCTACGTCGGTCCTGACCTTCAGGAGTTCGTGGAAATCGACAAGCGGAAATAGTTGGTAGTAAATCAGATACAAAACGGCTGTTCTCTAAGTGAGGGCAGCCGTTTTTTGTCATATCAATCAATTATCCGAAACTAATTTCTAGGCGAATAGCACACTCCTTTTTAAGAAAATAAGCATTACTCAAAAGCTCCTGTTTTACCAATTTCTACAACGGTTTGCGTCTGTTTCTTAAACGTAAAAAACTCCACAGCTAAGTTCGTTCCAACAGTTACTCCATATCGGTTAAACGAGGGAGAAAATGGCGTATATACAAATGCACTTGAACCACTTTTACCGTACCATACCAATTGAGAGAGAATGCTCAAACTGGCACTAAGTTCTAGCTCGTGTTCTTCTGTAATTTCAGGTTCATCGGTTATACCATGTTCTTGTAGCTGATCATTGTTCCGATATCGATAATAGCTCATAAAAGGTGAAACACGCAAGCCAAGGTAATAATCGAAATTAGAACGTCCCCCAAGATTAAAACTAACCGAAATGGGAAGATCTACTGCTTTGTCGCTAGTGTGATCATAATAACCGGAATTGTAGCTCTTATTCCGTATATAATAACCTAAACCGACAGACCACTTAATGGAATTATTTACCGTTTGAGCATACCCTAAAGATACACCGAATTGAGTCATTGTTGTTGTGCCCAATACTACGTATCCTAAGAAACTAGTAATGGGATTAGAAAATTCAGTGGAAACATACATGTTATGGAGTAGTCTCATTTCATCTGGTGAAAATGTGGACCAAAAATCAGGTTCAGCAATGGGCCTATGGTACCAATAGCCAATTGCAGGAGAAATCAATTTGAATGAATCTCTTGAAGCGTGTAACGTCTTTTCAACATGGAGAACAATTGGATCATTAGGGCGCAATATTTTCGCGCGATTTACATACACCTGAGCTAATGAATCTTTACCTAATTCAGCATAAGAGTGTGCCATAGATAAAAGTGTCGGCACATTATCAGAATGGTACTTTTCCACCACTTTTAAATCTTTCAACGAATCGCGTTTCCCTAAAACAATTTCTCGAGTCACTTTCGATATCTCTACTCGATTTTCACTAGTAACTTTTTCCCCTTCGCTGGCACTGTTATACACTTCCACCGCAAGAATGGGCATTGTGTCCCATAGACTATAGGCATACGGAACGCTCTTTAAGATAGAGACCAACTCAACTTTTGAGCTAGTAGAAAATCCATTCATTCTTCCATCGATTGACCATGCAGCGAGTGAATCACCACTTTTCACATGAGTATAAAGAGTCAGAGGACCATTATTAATGGAAGAGTAGCTGCCAGCGGGGTAGGGATAAGTCTGCTTCTCCGATGCGGAAGTTACGAGAAACAAAGCAACTATAGAGAGAATAACCAATCGCATTACTTACCAACTCAATTAGGGGGGAAAAAAAGTGTTGTGTGAGATAATCGAGTTTAAATAACACTTTTTACGTAAAATTTCCTTATTTAATATTAATAAACGGAACCGCGCCTCCACCGGTCATCGTCGGCAGAACACCATTCCACTTTTCAATCGCTTTGAGATTCACGTATTCTGCGCCGCCCTGCTCCCGAATTGCCAACGCCTGAATCTGAATTGCCCGCGCTTCCGCTTCAGCCTGAGTAATGCGTTGACGAGCTTCAACTTCGATTCGTTTCAGATCATTTTCTGCCTTTAACGCCTGCTGTTCAGCGGTCTGTTTCGCTTCGATAGCCGCTTCGAACGATTCGGAAAACTTGAAATTGGTAATCTGAATATCTTCGACAATGACATGATATTTTGCAGCACTCGCCGACATCGCACGAGCAATTTCAGATTTCACCATTTCACGTTTTGTAAGCAACTCTTCCGCTGAAAATTTCGCCATGGTCGCTTTCACCACTTCCTGAATGCGCGGATCGATAACTTTCTGTTCAACCTGCATTCCAACCTTCGTGTACAACTCTTTTAGTTTTGATGGATCGAGATGGTAATTTAAGGACACTTCCGCGCTCACGGTCTGAAGATCTTTCGATGCTGCGGCACACGGAGCAGTCGCTTTCATAGTGCGGACATCGGCAAATTCCAGATTCTGAATAAAGGGGATTTTAACGTGAAGTCCTTCAGTGACAACAGCATCGATCTTACCAAATGTAAACACGATTCCACGAAATCCGGATTTAACCGTGTAAAGAGAGTTCACTGCGAGAAATAGTCCGCCCACAACAACAACGGGCAAGAACAAAATTTTTGGACTCAGTACCTGTTTCATTTCAATATCCTTCGGTTAGGTTTCAAAAAGTATGCCTTTACAATTACAAAATGTCAAATAGGGAATCGTTCCAGATCTGAAGCTATTCGTCGAATCAGATCGAGCACCGCCGTATGAAAAACGCCGCCGTTCGCCTGATTCAGTTCGCGCTGTTTCTCTTTGTCGATTTTCGGGCCGGTGTAGGTTTTGTAGAGTTCCTTGTCAGAAAAACGAAAATCTTGAACAGTGACACAATTATTGATGCGATACTGCAACAACAACCCCTTTTTTCTGAGGAATTCTGCGCCGAATTCGATGTAGGTATCGATTCCTCCGTAAATTGTATACGAATCGGGAATATCGAACCACCGAAGCAGATCTGCGGAATAAAGATTGCCGTAACCACCGGCTAATTTCACACAATTAAGCGGATCAAGCGACCGCTCTTCGCTTCGATAAAACTCGGTAAAATCGGCAGTTTTCATGCGATCGTAACTGTAGGGATAGTGCATATCAGATTCATGCACAAGCACATCCCACGTTTCATCCCAGAGCTTAACCGATGTGGGCGAAACAATATAGAACCGCGTCCGATCTTTCACGAGTGCCAAAGCATCCAAAAGATCTTGAAAATAACTATCAGAAAAACAGATATCCGGATCGAGCCAGAGATACTGATCATCATCAGTGAGAATCTCACGCACATTTTTGCGCAATGCTTCCGTGGTCGAGGCCACACCACCAACCCGTTCCACCACGGGAATGCAGCCATCGAGCGTCCGATTGCTCAACAGAAACTGTTCGTGATACAATTCCATCGGCAATCGCGAATGATCCCAGTCAATAATTTCTCCATTTAAATTCAGTGTTGCCACAAGGGAAAACAGCCCGCGATCTGACGCATTTAACCCCATCAATCCCAACCGCATCATTCGCACAAGATTTCGATACTCACCTATTTCCCAAGGCATTACGTGAATTCCAATGTAAATCATCGCTTTCCTCTATTGTTGTTAGAGTCATATCCCTTTTCATGTGGTTCGATCACCACTTGCAGGTAAGGCGGAATCGGCAAATTATAGGCTAAATACATCCGATAAAGCGTGCGGAACTGAAGATACTGCACTTTTGCAGATGTGTTATTTGCATATCTGCGATACAAGTTTTCTAGATTAAGTAAGCGCTGAAGGTTGTTGTTGATCGTAAGCGAATTCCCTGCATCCCGTTCGACACACTCCGCGGTCACTTTGCGAATCCGCAGAAAGTCCCAGTGAAGTGCTAGACGAATCCAGAGATCAAGGTCTTCGTGCGTGGAAAGTGTCGTATCAAAAAGCCCTGTTACATCGAGACAGGAGCGATGAAACATGATACTCGCCGAAGTGATATAGCTAGCGACAAAAAGGTAGTCGCGATTGAAATCTTGATCGAAAAAGAGTTCTTTTTCCCCTTTTTTATACGATCCATCATCCTGCAAACAAAGAAGTTGACGATACGCATCAGAGTAAACGACACGGTGTTCACCTTTTGCCAATTCACGGGCCAACGTCTCTAGATGATCCGGATAAAACTGGTCATCATCGTCGAGAAAACAGATGTAAGTTCCAGTTGACTGCTCGATCGCACGATTTCTCGCCGACGAAGCACCACCGTTATGTGGCGCATTACAATAGATAATCGAAAGCCGATCGCGATAGCTATCGACAATGGAATCAATCGGTTCCCCCCCATCGTTGACAAGAGAGAGTTCAAAATCATCCAAGGTCTGATTACACAGCGAATCAAGCGCTGTTACAATTTCTCGACCGCGATTATATGTCGGCATAATTACGGATATTAGTGGCATACACTCTCCTTGCTCACTCTTTCAAAATAGGTGATGGCATTTTTCACTGGGGAAACACAGAAAAGTAACCCTTTACTACAATACTATACTATTTTAGTATCAATTAAATGTACAAATACAACCAAGTGAGGATTCAGTGGGAAAAAAAGCAATCGTATTAGTAAGTGGCGGCCTTCATTCAACAGCAGCATTGGCAGTTGCAGCGAGCAGAAATTACGAAATTTACGCCTTGACCATTGATTATGGTCAGAAAAACAAAAGCAAACTTGAAGCAGCAAAAAAAATGGCGGAAAAATATGGCGCCAAAGAACATAAGATCGTCAAAATGGACTTGAGCGATCTCCTTCCAGCATCACACTCAGGTGTTGCAGAAGGAAATCCGGTTATTCCTGCGCGCAACGGGCTGTATATGTCCTTTGCCCTGAGTTACGCAGAACTCGTTCAAGCGGCAAACATTTACATTGGAATTAATTCGATTGAATACGGCGACAATCCCGATTGCCGACCTGCATTTATTCACAGCTTCGAAAAATATGCTGAAGTCGCGGTAAAAAAGACATCTATGCGCAAGATCGACATCTGGTCCCCACTCATGAATGCCCGCACATCAGAAACGATTCTTCGCGGCAACGAACTCAATATTGATTGGGCAGATACAATTAGCTGTCGCGAACCAGATGAGGAAGGTCGAGCGTGCGGCGAGTGTATCAGTTGCGAATATCGCCGCGATGCCTTTGCCGAAGCTGGAATACCTGACACGACACGATATCAATCATAACTCATTATAAACAGGGATGAAAAGACCGGCACGATTGTCGGTCTTTTTTTTATGAAACCGCCATACTAAACATACTTGACAAACTTAGTTGACAATTCGATTTTGACGAACTATTTTAGAGCATATTGAATTTGAGGAGGCATGTTATGACACAGATTATCGTACCGGGATTTCAAGGATCACCCAAGGGGCATTGGCAGTACTGGTTGCAAGAAATTTCAGCAAATGCAATCACGGTTCAGCAGGATGATTGGTTCAATCCAGAAGTGAACGCATGGGTTGACCGTTTACAGGAAACTGTTGATTCTACTAGTGGTCCAATTCAGTTGGTGGGGCACTCAATGGGAGCAATTACTATTGCACTGTGGGCTGAAAAATATGATACATCGAGAATTGACTCAGCAGTGCTCGTCGCTCCCGCCGATACTGAAAGCGACTATCTTCCAAAAGAAATTGAAGGATTTGCGCCCATTCCCACTGTGCGACTCCCGTTCCCGACGACGCTAATCGGTAGCCATAACGATCCGTACATGAGTTTTGTCCGCGTGATTCACTTTGCCAATGTGTGGGACACAGCATTTATCGATGCGGGATTTGTCGGTCATATCAACAAGGATTCAGGATTTGGGCAGTGGCCGGAACTCTTGCCTATTCTTGAAAATGCCCATAGAGCGAATCATATTTCAAAACCGCTACTGCGAAGAACTGCCACGGCGTGATCAAAGGAGTTCCCTGGAATAGTGTGCACCTCTAGCCCCCGTCGTTCCATACCTCTAAACCACGTTCTCTGACGTTTTGCCAGGTGAAAGATTCCTTGTTCAAGCGAATCACACAGTTCCTGATAACTGTACAATCCATTCAGATATCGATTAATTTCACGGTATTCCAAACCAAAAAGGTCAAGCCGCTGATCAGAGACTTCCCGTTGTTTCATTGCGGCTACTTCTTCAATCATTCCCTCTTCAAACCGCTCGTGCATGCGGGTTGTTATTCTTTGGCGAAGTTGATCAGCATCCCAATCAGTAATCAGAATCGTAGGATTCAGAGGCAGGGCAAACTCAGAACTGTAACTTATCGGACCCGATTCGCGTGCAATCGCTACTTCAAGCGAACGAATAACTCTCTTTTTGCTAGAACAGTCAGTTTCTGCGTGAATGTCCGGGGCACGGCGCAACAGTTCCGCTTCAAGCTCTGACTTTTCTCGGAGTGTTTGCGATTCACGAAACTGAACATTTTCGGGAACATTGGGAATCTTATATGAGTTCAGAACCGCTTCAATATAGAGCCCCGTTCCCCCGCAAAGCACCGGAATTTTTTCCCGTTCGAAACAGGATTTCAGTGACGAGTAACACTCTCTTTGGTAGTGAAACAGCGTGTAGACTTCTTTCGGATCGACAATATCAATACAGTGATACCGTATCTTTCCATACTCAGAAAGATCTTTCCCCGTACCGAGATCCATTCCGCGATATACTTGACGCGAATCTGCTGATACCACCTCGCCGGAATATTTTTCAGCGAGCGCAACAGCAAGAGACGTTTTTCCTGAAGCGGTTGGTCCTGCAACGACCACTATTTTATTTCCGTCCAACCAAACCTCGTTGTTGCCATCCATAGTTCCATGATGTAAAATACGTTAGGGAAATATGCATCTACCAATGCCATTTCGGCAGAATGCGATGAATTATTCGTATGAATCAAAGTGATAAAGTAACTAGCGAACTGAGTGCAGCAGCCGATAATTACTGGGATTACGTTCCAGCAATGATCGCATCTGCGCTGCGTTCAAATCGGGATCTCGACGAATACATCCATCGGTATCGAGCACTTATCGATTTCGGTGTCGCACCAACTCAGCTTGCAGAAGTAGGAAATTCACTCCCCACACTCCCGAAAAAAAATGCGAGCCTCAAAATTCTATTTGTCAGCGATTGGATGAAACATTTCATAGCGACAATTACTCAAAAAGAGGAACGTGATCGACTTATGATCAAAGAGAAAAAGCTCAATGGTCAAATGAAACTTATAATACATGATCTTGCGAGAATTCAGGCTGAACGAAAACTAAAACTCGATGCCATCTTTGATTTTAACGAATATCGCGGACGTGTATATCAACAGTTGATTAATTCTCTTACCATGGTCGACACGATTAAATTCGATAGTCTCATAAAAAATGAAGCTATGTCCAAAGGGCGTTATTTTGGAGTAGAAGAACGGCGTACTCTAGCAAGTGAACGGCAATGGTTAAACCAGCAAGAACGCAAAATTGAAGCGCTTCTTTGCATGATTGAAGATCGGGAAACGCGAATAGTTACGACCAATATGTTTGCAGAAATCAACGAAAAACTTCAAGTACAACTGGAACTGCGCCGCCAGATCGACACTACGGCAGAACGTCGGTTTGCCTTAGACGAAGAGATTGCCGCAATTCCCGTTGACACCATTTCAGCAAAGATCAGCGAAAAAGTTCTTAAGATTAAGCAACTCATCGTCGAGGATACCACACGTGTAGGAGGTGAAACTGGCGTATTTCGTCGCGCCAAAGAACAGCTAATCGATATAGAACTACTCAACAGCGAACTTCTCAGAATAATCGAATTCGACAGAGAAATATTTGCGAATAACCACAGTACTAAATTCGGGCTACCGGCGGTGTTGCTTGTTCCGGGAAAAGGCGATGGCATGTATTCACCACAAGATCATCTCATCATTCTTCCCATGATACCCAATTTCAATCTTGGAGAATCAATTGCTTCTGCCTTTGTTTCCTACCGATTGTATCACGATGAGACAAAACAACTCATTCGCTCCTACGGCAGACTTCCCAATAACTCGACAGTAACTTCACCCTATACACTTCGTTTGCAATTAGTTAAGTCCTATAGTAAATGGGTAACTATGGAATACGAAGGATACCATGTTATCGACAAAGATGAACGAGCGTGGTTCGGGCAGGGAATGAGTCCTAAAAAGGGGGATTTTTATATCCCCTTCGAAATGCTTCGCGGTACACTTCACGGGGAACAGTACAACGAACTCACAACTCGAATCAACGATTCTTTGCGCAACGGAAATATCCGCCCCGAAGATCTGTGGTTTGCTTCAATCATTTCTTGCAAACGAGGAGAATACGAAAAAGCGGAACTGCAGATTAAGAAGCTTATTGGCATGAGCAGTGATTATATTTTCGCGCATTTTAATATGGGTATTCTCATGGTAAAAGCCAACAAAGATGCATTGGCTTTGGACCATTTTACCCGCTTTATCAGTGGAAAACCGCCAAAATGGTGGGCATCAACTGCTCAAGAATTTGTGGTAGCACTGAAAAATCAGGATAAGAAAGCGTAGGTATTCTCTTGGCTAAATTACCGGTAGTCGCTGTGGTAGGGCGACCGAATGTAGGTAAGTCCACACTGTTTAATCGAATTCTCCGCCGCAAAATTGCGGTTGTAGACGACCAGCCCGGGGTAACCCGTGACCGAAACTACATGGAAACCAACTGGGCAGGTGTTGATTTTACGTTGATTGACACCGGCGGTATGATGCCCGATTCAAAGGAAGCATTTGCAGCTGAAATCAATCGTCAAGTGGAAATTGCTGTCTCTGAAGCTGATGTGGTTCTTTTCCTGGTTGCCGCTGATCTCGAACCAACTGACCTCGACATCGAAATTGCAAAACGGTTCAGAAAAGTGTGTGCGGAGAAAATTGTTCTTGTTGTCAATAAAGCAGAATCAAATTTCCAACAGGCTTCAATCGGATCATACTGGGCACTTGGCCTTGGCGAACCTATGGCTATTTCCGCACTTCACGGTATGGGCGTCGGTGACGTTCTCGACAAAGTGCTAGAAAAAGCTCAGGAACATTTTGATCCAAATGGCGAAGGCTATGAAGATTACGATATTAAAATTGCCGTGGTTGGCCGTCCCAACGCAGGAAAATCATCATTAGTGAACAAACTTCTCGGCGATGAGCGCGTCATCGTCACCGAAATTGCGGGAACAACGCGCGACTCAATCGACACATCACTCGAATACAACGGTCATCACGTAAAACTCATAGATACTGCGGGACTTCGCAAAAAAGGCCAAGTAAAAGACGACGTGGAATACTACTCAAACCTTCGTTCATTGGGGAGTATTCACCGCGCTGATGTGGTGGTTCTTTTGGTTGATACTGACCGCAAACTCGAAGATCAGGATATGAAAATCGTATCCCACGTGATCAAAGAGCGCAAAGGTCTGATTATCTGTTGGAACAAATGGGATTTGATCGAAAAAACACATAAAACCTTCGATGATCTCGTAAAAGCAACCAAAGACGATTACAAAGACCTCGTTAATATTCCCATGTTATCGATTTCAGCTCTCACCGGAAAACGCGTGAAAGACGTACTCGAATTGGCGATCAATGTTCGCGACAACATGGCCCTGATGCTCAATCGCAGTGAACTAGAAGACAACTTCTTCAACTGGATTAAGCGTTGGCCTCACCCATTTCTCATTCGCGAACAGGTGAGATTTCTCGGAATCAAACAACAGCGCGACTTATTTCCTCACTTTGTTGTGTTCTGCACCAATCCGCAAAATGTGTCAGAATCCTATAAACGATTCCTTGCTAACAAAATTTATGAAAAGTACAAATTTGTTGGATGTTTTGTAAAATTTGAGTTTAAAAATGCTGGTCGCCGATCTCGCAGTGAAGATTCTGGCGAAGGTTCATATGGCGTTATGGAGGTTGAGTTCTAATGAAAATAGGAATTCTTGGAGCTGGAAGCTGGGGACTTGCACTCTCAGTTTTGCTTGAAAGCAACAAACATGCGGTAACTCTGTGGGAATATCATCAGGAGAGTGCGGATCTCGTCTTGAAACACCGTGAACACCCGATTAAACTTCCCGGTGTACACATCCCTGAATCTGTGGTGATTACAACGAGTATGGAAGAAACCGTGGCAGGAGCAGATCTCGTGATCATCGCAGTACCAACTCAATTTGTACGTATGACCATGAAATCAATGGCTGCAAGCGTTCCTGCTGATCTCATTTCTGCCGTGACCGGTTGGGTCATAGTAGCAAAAGGGATCGAAAATGGAACGAACGCCCTTCTGACAGAAGTTATTACCAGCGAAGTTTCTCAGATTACTATGCAGGAAATCGGTGTTCTTTCTGGGCCTTCCCACGCCGAAGAGGTGGGACGCGGAATTCCGACAACTGTGGTGGCTGCATCTGAAAATCTCGAACTAGCGACGCTTATGCAGGAAGCATTTACCACTGACCGTTTTCGAGTTTACACCAACGATGATATCGTCGGTGTCGAACTTGCGGGAAGTATTAAAAATGTGATCGCTCTTGCCGCAGGAGCCTGTGATGGCCTCGGTTTTGGGGACAATACAAAAGGTGCGCTTCTGACCCGTGGCATGGTGGAAATGGCTCGTCTCGGTCGTGCGATGGGCGCCAATGAGCATACATTTAGCGGACTTGCCGGTTTTGGTGACTTGATCACGACCTGTACGTCCCAGCACAGCCGCAATCGTAAAATGGGTGAACTTCTTGCGTCAGGACTCTCTCTCGAAGATGCGCTTAAGCAGATGACCATGGTCGCAGAAGGTGTCACGACGGCGAAATCCGTCTATGATCTCGCCCAAAAACTCAATATCGACATGCCGATCACAACGGAAATCTATCGAGTAATCTACGAAGGCAAAAATGCGAAACAGGCTGTTATGGATCTCATGGCACGCGAATCCAAACCGGAACGTGGCTAAGACTGTTGTATTCGAATTGCAAGCAGCTTCGATTAAAATCGGAGCTGCTTTTTTTTTGAAATTCCGCCTGAAAAAATGGCTGCCCCAAACTTATGAGGCAGCCGCAGTCATCAACGTTTTACGATAATTTATTAGAACGGTAGATCGTCTTCAACGGGAAGTGCCGGAGCAACTGGTGCATGTTGAGCTGGCGCGTTGTAGCGCGGAGCTGACTGCTGTGGTACCGGAGCTGAACCGCCACCGAATCCGCCGCCAAAACCAGAATCAGGGAATCCCCCGAAATCATCGCCACCGAAACCAGCATCCATTGGCGGTTCACCAAAGTGAGAATCTCCACCAAAACCGGCGGTGCGATTCTGTTGATAACTACCTTGATTGTTCATACCACTCTGAGGTGCCGCATTATAACCGCCCTGATTGGCGAATCCACCGCCCTGAGAGTTCATTTTGTCAAGCATCTGCATACCTGAAGCGATAATTTCAGTTTTGTATTTTTTCTGACCGTTATCTTCCCATGAACGAGTCTGCAATTTGCCTTCGATAAAGACAGAACTTCCCTTTTTGAGATATTGAGAAGAGATTTCAGCGAGGCGGTTCCAACAAACCACATTATGCCATTCGGTTTGTTCCTGACGCTGACCACTTTTGTCAGTATATTTGTCAGTGGTAGCCAGGGTAAACGAGGTTACCGAAGCGCCGCCCGGGGTTTTGCGAAGTTCAGGGTCACGACCCAAATTTCCTACGAGAATAACTTTATTGACAGAACCTGCCATGAACACACTCCTTCTTGAAGTACAATTGCGTACAAAATAGCTGATAATTGATCCTAACGGGACTCATTTTACGGCAAGATGCCTTCAAATGCAACCGATAAGTCACAAATATATTATTTTTAACGGGTAAACACGAAACGGAAAGGTCAGTTGCATGGTAAAAAATATTCAATTTTCAAAAGATTTCCCCATTGCAATGGTTACCGCCTACGATGCCCCGACAGCTCGGCTTGCCGAATCTGTTCAAATGGATATTATTTTGGTCGGCGATAGCCTCGGCCCGAACATGCTCGGCTACGACTCGGTGAATCAAGTCACCGTTGCAGATATATGCCATCATACAGCCGCGGTGCGCCGTGGAGCTCCTCACACACATATTATGGCAGATCTCCCGTGGGAAGCTGTAGAATCAAACTCTCCAACCGTTGCAGCTCAGGCTGCTGCGGCGATAATTGCCTCTGGGGCAGATTCTATAAAAGTAGAGATAGAACACGGCAGAGTCGAACTTCTCACTAAAATTGTGTCAAAAGGGATTCCCGTTTGTGCTCACGTGGGCTACACGCCGCAATCACCAGATTTAGCGGTAACGGTTCAAGGGAAAGATTTTAATCGCGCCTGTGAAATAATCGAACTCGCCCGCATTTCCGAAATGAGCGGCGCTTTCATGATTCTAATGGAACTTATTCCTGCTGAACTGGCGCAGCTGATCACCGACCAATCATCACTTCCTACAATCGGCATTGGCGCAGGGCCACACTGTACCGGTCAGGTCCAAGTGATTTATGACATCACCGGTTTTTCTTCGAGATTGTTCCGCCATGCGAAACTCTTCGCCGATAGCGCAACACCCATGAAAATAGCTTTTTCAGAATATCGACATGAAGTTCACGCAAGAACTTTCCCCACTTCGGAGAACTGTTCAACCATGAATCAGGAATTATTAGAACGCATTTCAGTATGGAGTAAAATCAATGAATAAAACTTACAAACAAGAACTGTTAGCCGTTTTGGCAATTGCAAAAAAAGTAGGCCATTTCCAGCTCGAACGCCAGAACACGCTTGGGAAAATAAATCTTAAGGAAGACCGCTCACCGTTCACCGAGATCGATGTCACCAGCGAAAACATGATCAAAACAGATCTCCTTGATCTCTTTCCCGAAGATGGCTTTCTTGGCGAAGAGACTGGCACGGTAGAAAGTACCAATGGGCGCCGTTGGATCGTTGACCCGCTTGATGGAACGCGACCATACATTCACAAAATCCCCACCTTCTCAACGCTTATCGCTCTCGAAGAAAATGGCGAAATTGTTGTTGGAGTCTGTGCACTTCACGGTCTACATGAAACCTATTGGGCAACCAAAGGTGGCGGAGCATTCTGTAACGGATCCCCAATTCACGTATCTACTACTGCAACAGTAAAAGATTCCATGGGTACACAATTGGGGCTCGTCGAAGCCGCCGAAACTGCCACTGCGAAAAAACTCTACAAATCGATGCAATGTTGGGAATACTCATATGGGTTCATGGATGCCTACTCCTACATGTGTGTTGCGGCAGGAAAACTCGATATCTGCGTGAGTCTCATTGATTCGGCGTGGGATCGCGGGCCAGCTGCAATTATCGTTGCCGAAGCAGGCGGAAAAGCAACCAATCTTGCAGGAATAACCTCAATCTATGATGCACACTATATTGTAACAAATGGAGCTGTTCACGACGAACTGCTCGCGCAACTGAAGTAATTCAGATATGCATCGTGCACAACTACTTTTAAGATTAGGAACGAAAGAATGAGTCAAGAAAAACCGGAAATTATTTATCCGTGCGAATGGAAATATCGCGTAATCGGCAGTGAAGAGCAATCACTTCGCGAAGCAATTAATGACGTGGCGCGAACTTTAAACCATCGTATAGAACACTCAAACCAAAGCAGTGGAGGAAAGTACATAGCGTTGGTTCTAACCGCAATCGTCGATTCCGAAGCTGAGCGAATTTCGATTTTTGATACCTTGAAATCAAAAAGTGCCGTTACAATGGTTCTTTAACAAAAAGCGATCTACACCACTTTATTCACGCGCCTACTATTCACAAAAGTCAAAGCGGCATCGCGACTTCGATTGACGATCAACTCAGATG
>JAIFMU010000048.1 GCA_020048285.1 bacterium
GGAGTGGATCAATGCACCGTTCTTACTTCAACCATCGAATGAAACTGACGATTTTGCTCCTGAGACAGGTTAAAAATTTCATCAATGAGCGGTCTTGGACAGCATCGGGAATTTTGACTCAATTTTTGGCCTGTTTTTGAGGGGGGCTAATTGTTGTTTGAAAAAATTATGTCGGAATCAGCCTGTGAGGAAGAGGGTTTCAAATTTCATCCTCGGTGTTTTGGACAGGAATGATTTCTTACACACTATTCAAAAAATAATTGAAACGAAAAAAGGCGAACAGGAAAAGTTCCTATTCGCCTTTATATTTCATGGTAGTCTTTTATTGAATCATGATTTTAGTTGCAGGCATAACCTGAGCACCTTTTGAAATCACATTCAGATAATAAATACCAGCACCAAGTTGATTTGTCATCAATCCTGTACGTACGATTCCTGATGGAGCATTAACTGTTGTTGAACCAACTTTGCGTCCAAGTGAACTGAAAAGCTCAACAGTATACGAACCTTCAGGAAGTCTCAAAGACACCTGACCTTCGCGAATTCCAGCAAACCCTGCAGTAATTCCTGATTTAGTCAGTTGGCCGGCAGTGATACCTACATTGTCATTTTTCTCAATTTTCTGACCATTCCAGTCACCGTTGATAACAACTTCAGCTGCACCGAGGAATGGGTTGATAGAAATCGACCAAACTTTACCGGCAGTATCCATCTTACGAGGTTTTCGACGAGGAGACATCCCCCAGTCATTATCAACTGTTTTGTAGTTAACACCTAGAGAGTCTGCTGAAGCATCAAGAGAAACGATTACAGAAATTTCATCTCTGTACTTGTCTTTGATCTCTTCTTTAGTAGTACAAGTTAAGGTATACTTATCACCAGCTTTTTCAATTTTAGCACCTGAAGTTGCATTCGCTGTCATACGATATTTCGTAACTTCACCAACTGTGAAAACAGTGATTTCACGTTTTGCAATTTTGGTCTGAAGGTAGTCGTAGTGCTCTTTCAACTGGTTTTTGGTAATACCACCCCACCAACCGCCAGCCATTTTAGCTGCACTGTTTAACGGCCACTGTTCTGAAGCCTCTTGCGAGTGCCAGTCACCATCCTTGATATCTGCTACTGCATGGAATTCGCGGATCATATATCCTTTTGCTGCGATAATTTTGTCCACCATTTCGTTCAAACCAAGTAGAACGTGAGGGTTGTCAGGGAAAATATATCCAGCACCAGAACTTGTTGGTTTCCAGTCTGTTTTTGTAATGTAGAACGCATCAAAGTCAATGCGGTATGGGTGGAAGAAGTCCCCTGGAATTGGACGACCAGATTTCGCACCACCGCGTGCACCTACAAATCCGTTTTGTTCAAGAGAGTCATGAGTAACTTCTGAATATGCATCAAAAGGATACCCATAATATTCTGAACGTTTTCCTTTGTGGAAATGTTCTCCCGCCGTCACAATGCGTTCGTAGATACCATTGTTAATGATAGCATTTGCATCCTGGATATTGTCTTTGTAGTCACCTGGTTCCCATGCTTTTACACAGAATACTTTTGCGACAAATCCGGGAGCACCCTTATCCGCAGCGACATTTTGTGTGGAAGAACTCCATTTTGCTCCTACATAAGAACCTTCTGAAGTAAAGTATGGAATCGTAATTTTTCCAAGAGACTTCCAACTCGCGTGGCCATCTGTTGGTGCAACACCTGGAGCGTCATTGAGACACTGCCAATATGTTCCATTGAATGAATAGATAGTACCTTTTCCGGCACCATACCATACTTTTGATTGATCCCACGCTTTGGGTTCACTGAGAAGCGCAGGAGTTGATGGTTGCCAATATTGACCACCATATTTGTCCAAGTCAGAAGTTTCAAGCCAAGTAGAACCTGTTGCGGCAATGAATCCTTCGTTCATACCCGCACCGGAACTATCGCGTTTGGTGTACTTAACATACTGTTTTTGTCCAGTAGGAAGAGTGATTTCTTCTACACCTTGTTTCGCATAGATCAGAGGTTCCATAACAGTTATACCTTCAATAACAGTTCCTGGAACTTCAGAGGTTGGACAGTTCTGAGTCCAATAATGTGTGGCCTGAATAGCCACGAGTGGGCTTTCAAAGACTTTTTTCTTTGTAGGATCTGGAACAGGGTATGTTGGCGCGGCCGCAGGATCTCCCCAAGTACCAACTACTTCTAGGCCGCGAAGAGCTTCTGGGATCGCAGGGTCATGAGAAGGAACTTTTTGTCCAGGGCGGAACCACTGCCACTGGTCAGCAGCAGAAGTATGTTTCATAGAGTGGTTAAACATTTCATGACCTTCCAACACCATTTCACGGGCATTGTCCCAGTCAGCCGTTTTCATTTTTTCTACGTACACACCCCAACAGGTTTTAATTTCGGGATAATCTTTTGCAAGATCCCATGCTGGTTTAACAGAGAGGTCAAAAGGCATCGCACCAATATCATCGTGAGTAAATGAATATGCGCCTACTGCACCATCGCGCCAAGTTGGGATTTCAGCGGTAAGTGGTGTTTTCATGGTGTTTTCCATATCACCATTCCACCCGCGCCATTTGAAACTTACCTTACCGGTTTCAACTGCAGAAAGCGAATTGATAAGTACCCAAGGAGATGTCCCCCCCTGAGGAGCAAAGAATCCCGGTTTAAGATTTTCGCCTTTAGCGTAGAATTTTGCCCACCACCATAGTTTTTTGCCGTTGAAAGTACCATAAGAAACTGTATCGCCTTGAGCTACAACATAGTCACCGCGATATTCGCCATCGGGTTTCCACTCTCCTTTATTGGAGTATGATACCGTTGCTCTGATGTTACTTTTTCCATCGAAACTATAATTACCTGTAGGTCCGGTACTGGTGTGACTAGGACTGAAAGCGCTTGGCAAATGGCCATAGGTTATTGAAGTCATTACGACCGTTGCAATTGCAACTGCTGAACTTCTTTTAAAACCAATCATACAAACTCCTTGTAATTGTATTTGTCTTTTAAAACAGGTTTAGTAGAACTACCTTAATCTAGACGAACAATTACAAAAAATCACAAAAAAGATCAAAATGACCACAATAAAATGAACCTCACCATAATTGGGATACATTTTTTAAGAAACGTCTGTTTGCTGTAAGTTGTTTTCATTAGGTGTTTTGGAGATAGTAATTGACAATTCATGAAAACACTATTCGAGAAACAAATGTTTAAGTGTTTGTGTTCGTAATTTGACCATAGTTTGTTTTGAGTGGTGGTAGCTTAGAGAAGAACGTGCGCAGTTCTCTGTTGCTCAAGGAGTAGAAATCGGGCGATTTCACAGTAAAACCACCCGATTAACATTTCATCTAGCTGTAATTATTTCTTACAAACAAATACTGTGTAACGGCGATTTGGCTTGATCTCTTCAACCGAAACAAAGAGACGTTTCAAGTACGGATTGTAGTTAAGCCCGCTGTTTGAAACCATGATAAATTCCCCACCTGTTATCAGCTTTTCCGACACTTGTTTAAGCAGACGGAGTCCAACAGCCACGGAAAAGCTCGTGTCGAGATGGAACGGTGGATTACTTACCACAGCATCGATGGAATCATTTTCAAAATGCGTCAGACCATCGTCCCAAAGAACGCGCGCCGTTGGATTGTTAATTAGCGTCGTTTCTGCAGACATCCGCGAAGAGTCAACGGCGATCAATTCTGAAATATCAGGGCAGTTTTGTTTGAGATAGCGAGTGATAATCCCATATCCAGAACCGAGATCGACAACTCTTCCGGAAAGATTATGACGAATATATGGGAGGAGTGCTGCTGTTCCTTTGTCGAGACGACCGTTCGAAAAAGTATTGCTGTAACTTTCAAATTCGCCAAGATCGGGAATGTCAAACACTGTGGTAGGTCGCTCTTTCAGCGATCGGCCATTGTGGGTTGAACTGAACAAAACGGCTTTCTTTTCAACGCGGTGAGTGTGTGTTTCTCCTACGCGTTTTTCCAAAGTCTCGCGAGTGTGTTCAGAAATATGCTTAACCATTCCCGCAGAGAGATAAATCGTTTTTTCATCGGTGCAACGACTGAGAACGGCAATCTGATCAACCATGTAGCGACTCGCCTTGGGGATCCTCATTAAAATGATGTCGTAGTGAGGTTGTTCGGTTGTCGCAAATTCAACAGAATCGATGTAGTTGAACTGGTCTACATTTTCGCCATAATTGACAAAGTTCTGTTCGATATTGATTCGAGAAAAGATTGAATCAGAGGTGACTGTCGGTTTATAGTCACGAAGAAGATAGGTGAGAACACCGCAATCATCGTTGAGAATAATGATTTTTGCTCCATCGAACAAGAGATCGTTTTCGAGAAGATGGGTGTAAAGGTAGCTGTCTGCCGCATCCCACGGCTGATGATTTTTGTCAATTTCTGGGTAGCTGATGAACTTAGACTTGTCGATCTCTGCGAATGGTTTCATTTCCAATCCTTTACAGTTGATATGCTGATTCTATTCCGCGAATTTCTCTAATTCGCTGGATTACTTCGTCGCGAATGACGTTCGATTCCACCTGAATGGTCAGTTCGGCGGAAAAATGGTGCTGATCAGGAATCACATTGATCCCATGAAAATGAACTCCGCCCACTGCACGCACACAGTTGACCACAGAGCTCAAAATATTTGGTTCGTCTCGTCCGGTAACTCGAAGTTTCGTTTTAAAACGATCCTCTTTTTTACCGCGTGTCCACTGAGCAGAAACAATTCTATGTGCATGATTCATAAACAGATCTGCTGCATTTGGACAGGTCATTCGGTGAACGCGGACGCCCTTGTTTACCGAAATAAATCCAAATACCTGATCGCCGCGAACAGGATTACAGCATTTCGCAAGCGAATACTGAATCCCGCTTATACTTTCATCAATCACAAGTGCATCTTCTTGTGATTGAATCGATTTCGTTTTAGGTGTAACGATTTCCAGTTCTGGTTCTACCTGTTCTGGTTTTTTCGTTTCAAGGGCCGTTTTTATCTGCAGAATATCAAGTGTTTGTTCGCCGATTCCTTCGTAGAGGTCGGCAGAGTTGGCTACACCAAAATAAGCTACCAATTTGTCGAGATTAATCGCATCGAATGAGATATCAAGCTGTTCTAACTTCCGTTTGACTAACTCTTTCCCCACATCGAAAAACTTGTGACCACGATCTTTCAGTGCCCGTTTGATTCGATTCTTTGCTTTTGCCGAGTGAACAAATTCAAGCCACTCTTCATTCGGCATTTGGCGTTTGTTTGTGGTAACAGAAACAATATCACCATTTTTTAGAACCTGACGAATGGTTACATGTTTGCCATTTACGGTTCCGCCGTTGCAGGTGAGTCCCACATCGGAGTGAACTGCAAAAGCAAAGTCGAGAATAGTTGATCCGGCACGAAGTTGTTTGATTTCATTTTCCGGGGTGAAAATGAAAATGTCGTTGCCGTACAGGACGCTCTTGAGTTCATTTGCTCGACCCGATTCATTACGGTTTTCGAGGGCTGAGCGCATTTCTGCGAGCCAATCACTCTTGGTTCCGGTTGATTTTTCTTTGTATTTCCAGTGAGCTGCGTGTCCTTTTTCTGCGATTTCATCCATGCGTCGCGAACGAATCTGTACTTCTACCCATTCGCCTTTTTCGGTCTGAACCGTGGTGTGAAGTGATTCGTATCCGCTTGATTTCGGATGAGAAATCCAATCTCGGAGCCGTTTGGGAAAGGGTATATACTCTTCAGTGACAATGGAGTAGGCTTTCCAACAGAGCTCTTTTTCCTTAGCGCGATCATCGGTGTCGATAATAATGCGAATTGCAAATTTGTCGTAAACGCCCTCGACGGAAACGTGTTGGACTTTCATTTTGTTCCAAATCGAATAGATCGATTTTGGTCTCCCTTTGATTTCGCAGGCGATCTCTTGTTCTGCCATTTTTGTTTTCAGTGGAGCAATAAATCCACTGATGAACAGTTCCCGTTCGCCCTTTTTTGCAGCCAGTTGATCGGCAATTTCGCGGAAAATGGGGTAGTGGGCATTTTTCATCCAAAGCTCTTCGAGTTCTGTCTTAATTGCATATAATCCAAGGCGGTGAGCGATTGGTGCATAGAGGTGATGCACTTCCTTGAGAATCTCTTCGCGGTAATGTTCATCCACTGATTTAAACGACCGCAGCTGGCGAAGTTGTTCTGCTAGAAGTATCAAAACTGATCGAGGGTCAGGGGAGAGTGTCAATACCAGTTGTATAAAACTATCGGTTTGGGTGGTGAGTCCCCGTTTGTTCAGACGGACTATTTTCACGATACCTTCGACGAGATATGCTACAGAATTACCGAATGTCGATCGCACTGAATCAAGGGTAATGAATTCGTAATGAACGAAATTGTAGAGAAGTGCAGCGATTTCTGACTCAGCTCTAAGGGAAATTTCATTGGCAGCAATATCTGCACAGGTTTCGGAATTTTCCACAAGGGTAGGGAACCGGTCTGCGTCGATTTCGATAGTGCGAATGAAGCGCTTGGCTTCTTCTACCCGATCAAAATCATTTGCAGAAAGTTCCGGCGTGCCGTTTTTCATCGTTCAGATCCTGAATCTTCTTTGTATATTGTTTCGAACTTGCTGTAGACCAGCGTATTGGCCGGAACAGATCGCGTAATCCACGCATTTCCGCCGATCACCGAGTTCTTACCGATTACTGTCTCACCGCCGAGAATTACCGCACCGGAATAGATAATCACGTTATCTTCGATGTCGGGATGGCGTTTTTTCCCTTTGAATTTATTGCCTTCGCGGTCATAAGGTGAAAAGGCCCCAAGGGTAACACCGTGATACATGGTAACATTTTTGCCGATATTACAGGTTTCACCTATGACGACACCGGTTCCGTGGTCGATAAAGAATCCCGCACCGATATTTGCACCGGGATGAATGTCAATCCCTGTTTTGCTGTGAGCACGTTCTGCCATGATTCTAGGAATCACGGGGACATTTAATTGATACAGTTTGTGTGCAACACGATGAGTTGCAACAGCTTCAATGTAAGGATAACTGAGGATTATTTCGTGAAATGATTGACACGCGGGATCGCCTTTTAATCCAGATTCAATATCTTTCATAAGAATATCGCGGATTTGGGGAAGTGATTTGATCAACTCCATGCTGGCAGAATTGGCAGTCTCTTCACAATTGCATACTTCGCAATTGCCGGTGGCACAGTGATAGGTAAGAACATCTTTAATATGTAGTGTTAGGTCTTTGCAAATGTGTCTGAGCATATCATTTATATAGAAGTTCATATCTTTGTTGCCGACCGATTCTCGGCTATATGCGCCGGGAAACAGCACCGCCAATATGTCGTCGAGAACACGATATATGTCATTGCGGCCTGCCACATTGAGTCCCTCGTCGGTTTCAATATGGTATGTTCCAACTATTTTTTGTTCTAATTGGTCTGCGATCGCGGGAAGTTCGCTGTTGATCCACTCTTTCATGGCACCCTGCCTTGTCCTATGTCGTACTTGAGCTAATATATATAATTACGGTATACTTGACGTTCAGACGATCGAGAATCGACGCTGAATATATGGAACAGCTCTGATTGTCGTTTGATAAAGGTGGTACGAATAAACTGCAATGTGCAATTTTGTTGCAAACATTGATATACTTGGTTATGGCATGATTTTTGACATAATTGCAAAATTGAGACCTAAAAGAAAGAGGATATAATGATAACTGCCGAAAATGCAATCGATTCACGTTACACGAATCTTGCCGAAAGTTCCTGCTGTCTCTCCTGCGGAGGAGCGATAAATCACGCGAACGCTCAAACGGGCGAGGTCTGCGTTGACCTTGGATCTGGCCGAGGAAACGATGTGATTCGACTGTCGGAACAGGTTGGTGAATCGGGTTACGTCTATGGAATTGATATTTCTGAAGGTATGATCGAAAAGGCGAAGAAGAATATTGCCAAATTTGACATTAAAAATGCGGAGATTCTGTTCAGTTCGATTGAAAACCTTCCGCTTGAATCTGATTCGGCTGATCTCTTTATATCGAACTGTGTTATCAATCATGCAAAAGATAAAAAAGCTGTCTGGAGCGAGGTGTTTCGCGTGCTGAAGTCGGGCGGGCGGTTCGTGGTCAGTGATATTTACGCTTCCGCACCGGTTCCCGAAGAGTATGCCAATGATCCAGAATCGATTTCCGAATGCTGGGCTGGATCGATTGTGAAAGATGAGTATATCGACACTCTTATTGGTTGTGGATTTAAAGAACTTGCCATTCTCGAAGAATCGGAGTATTATCCGAAAGGAAAGATTGAAGTTGCCAGTTTCACGATTCGTGGTGTGAAACAGTAGTGCAACAAAACGACTCAGAGATGCAACGATGCAACGATGCAACTACAACTATTTTTCGTTGAGTCATTGAGTCGATGAGTCGTTGTATCAAAGAAATGAAGGGATTGGCACGATTCGTGTAAATCCCCTTTGAAAAATCCGCAGCAGCGGAATCCTGCCAACGGTAAACCTGAAAGGAGCAAGTATGAAATCACTTGTAACAGCAAAACCGGCAGTACAAAAAGAGGTAGCTCAGTGTTGTGCCAAAAATTCGACTACGGTCGTTGGATGCCACGACTGAGTTCCTCGGTGAAGGGGAACGAAAGTTCCCCTTTTTGATTCAACGATTCAACGATTCAACGATTCAACGATTCAACGATTCAACGATTCAACGATTCAACGATTCAACGATTCAACGATTCGAAAAAGAAGAAATGAGTTACTATCACGAAATATCAGAGATCGGCTGAAAAAGAGTGGATTCCGGTAAAAACTCCTGAAAACGACTATGATCGATCAGTTTCTCCGGAATCTGGCAGTTCTTAGTGGAATCCTGGCAGTTCTTAGTGGAATCCTGGCAGTTCTTAGTGGAATCCTGGCAGATCTTAGTGGAATCTGGTAGATCTTAGTGGAATCTGGTAGATCTTAGTGGAATCTGGTAGATCTGAGTGGAATCTGGTAGATTATAGTGGAATATCCTGTTTTTTCATACGCCGAAGGCGATACCAAAAATGGAGTTGCGGGCCGACCGCGTTTTTGTGAAGCGGTATTCCCGCAAGCAAAAACAATCGCGGCGGCATCCGCAGAGGGGGTGGCGGAAGACCTGAATTTGTGAGGTACGAACAAAGGCAGGGCTGAAGACAGGGGGA
>JAIFMU010000257.1 GCA_020048285.1 bacterium
GACTTTTTCTACTGTTTTTAAATTTAGTTTTTCCATGCCCTAAAATATATCAATGTGTGCCATATTTGGGGCGCGACTTAATAAACAGATATTGATTGTAGCTCAATTTACTGTTTTCATCAACAACTGCTAAATCTGCAAACCATAAACCTAATGTTTTTAAATCAAGATATTTCCAATGCGATTGGTCAAGGTCAAGGTCAAAAGTCGGTTCTGACAATGAAAGTAAGATGTAATATTTTTTAGGTTCTTTTTTAATAATGCTCTTTTTCATAACTTTCGGTATTTCAATTTCAACTTTTTCATATCCTTCTAATTGTTGTTTATAAGGAATGCTTTTAACCTTGTTTTCAATTACAATTTGAATATATTGACCAGACTTTAAAAGAACATGCAGTGTAAGGTCAATATGTTTTTTCTCTCGTTGAACAAACTTATATTCGATTTCTGTATCCTCTATTTTTAAAAAATCGAATAAACAGCGAATGAGTTTGTCACCTGAATCCGTTTTTTCTATTGTCCATGCAATAAAATTACTGTGAAACAGCTCTTTTGATGCTAATGAAAGTTGAAACATTGGTGAACTCTTAAGAGCTTCTAATTCAGTCTTCAATTCATCCTGAACGATGTCAATATCATTCATTCCCAACTCCTTTTAAAGATTACATAACAGTGCCAGTTTTACATATTTCCTATTATCAAAATACTTTTTCACCTCCAGCCAATCGGAGAACTCTTCCGAACCGAATCGGATAAGCTTACCTTCAAACAGTTCCTGCCTTTCGGTTTTCCTCCGCAGTCGATCTGAAGAAGGTTTTCATAGAATCCTTTTCCCATTGCGGAAAACGGCTTTCAGGATTCTGTTTGAGCCATTCATTAAATGGCCTATCGCAATCACAGAGAACGCCATCCATATCGACAAAAAGTGTTTTTATTGTGTGTCTCCAAATTGAAAAATGTGATTGGTCATCGTTTCCCAATATGTGCACTTATTGCAAAAAATAGGAAAAAAATTTTTTTGAAAGTTGTAACTCATTGCATTTAAGGTAGGTGTTGTAGCAGAAATCAAGAGGGATATTTACATACTGATTTCGAAATTGTGACATAGTTATCATGAAAACGTGAGGTATTTTACCGTATGAAAATAGACTGAAAGCAAACTAAAAACGAGGTAAAATATGAAACTCTTCTATCTTCCCGGATTTAACAGTAACGGTCAGGGGAACTTTTTCTGTGAGACCGCAGGCGCAGAACCGATGCCGTTCGACTATCTTTCACCGAACTGCCTTGATCCGCTGATCGAACGAATCCGCGAAATCCAAAAAGTGGAAACAGTCAAAATGATCGGCAATTCTCTTGGCGGTTGGGCTGCACTGAACATCTGTCGCGCTTGTGAAGTTCCGGTTCTTCTGATCAATCCGGCTGTGAAGATTTCCGGCATGAGTATGTTCATCGGAACGCAGACCAATTTTGACACCGGCGAACAGTATGAATTTACACAAACTCACGTCGATCAACTGGTGGAAACAGATTTTCAGTTTTCGTCATTTTCACTCAATTGCGACGTGGTTTATGCGGTTCTCTCTAAAGAGGATGAGATCATTCCCTTTGGACTCTTTGATTCACTTTATAGCATCGAAAGTTCCCACCGGATGGAACTCGAAGGTGGGCATCGGTTGAGTGATGAAGAGAAGGTTCGTGTGGTGAGTTCTGAGGTGTGGAAGCGGTTCATTGGCTGAGTGAAACTTGCAAGATTTTATATTTGATCAAAATTTCCTTTGTGAAATTCCAGAACCTATTCAGGTAATACCTTCCTTTATGCAAAATTAAAATTGCTATCTGCGTGTTCAATTCGCCCTTGAAATTCCTCGGTCCTCACTTGTCTGCTTTCTTGCTTTAATTCCCAGAAATACAGATTTTGCTGAATCGCAATGGATGAATGATCCATGGAATTCCCGCAATATCGAAAAAATTTTCATTCCCCCACGTAAATTTTTTCTTTTGGCATATATTGCTGAAAATGTTTAAAAAGGAGTTCCTATGCATACTCAAAAATCAATTGCTGATCAGATTTCAGATATTCGCCTTTGGGCAGAACGATTTGATATCGCTCTTCCTACCTTGTCCGAGGATTTCTCTGAAATCATCGATCCAATCACCTTTCCCCTCATCGATGCCACTGGTAAAGGTGTCACGTATATCCCCGAATCCATTTCGATTCTTTCATGGCTTGAAATTCTTCGCCTTGAAAACAACGAAATAGAATCAATTCCGGAGTCGCTGTTTGACCTGCCCAATCTTGTGCATGTCAATCTTTGCGGTAATAAAATCACAGAAGTCCCAGAGACACTTGGCAATGCAAAGGTAATGACTTCACTTGGATTAGGTGATAACAAGATTCAGTCACTTCCGGAGTCTATCGGAAACTGTTCTGCATTGGAAATGCTCGTGATATACGACAATCCGATATCTGCACTTCCCAAATCACTTGAACAGTGTGTACATCTCAATTTTGTGAATATCAATGGAACCGCTATCGATCCTGAAAATACCATACCACTGCCTGACAACCGGAAAAGTCCCTATTTCTTGGAACCTGACGCTCTTGAAAAAGGCGAACAAAATTCAGAAGCATGGGTGCAGGAAATCATCGATTGGTCAGATAGATATGAACTTAATCTTCCCCGTTCTTTGGAAATACTTAAAAAAGTAACGAGGCTTGATGCTTCTGGTCGGGGAATTACGTACATCCCCGAAGCAATTGGCAAACTGACATCTCTTGAAATAGTCGACTTGAGTGACAATTGCATTAGTGTTCTGCCGGACGCGCTCTTTACGCTTCCAATGATGACTCATTTGGAATTACAGAAGAATCAAATTACCGTAATTCCAGAATCAATTGGACATGCGACGAAGTTGCAACATGTTTTGGATATTAGCGATAATAAAATTCAGGAGTTGCCAGACTCAATCGGGAATCTACACGATCTTGTTTGGCTTGATCTGCGCAGTAATCCTATTCGCCAACTGCCAAAATCGCTGGAAGAGTGTACTAAACTCGAAGTGGTCGAGATCGAATACACGAATATCGATCCGCAAAATACGATTAATCTTCCCGATAATTCTGCATATCCCTATTACTTTTATTTTCCCGTTTCTCAAGATGAGAGCACTGTTATCGAGAATAGCGAATCGCCGTTTTTCCTTTCGCCGGAAGATGAGTTTGGCGTTGAAGAGTGGGAACGGATGTGGATTCAGGAGATCTGCGACTGGTCTGACCTGTTTGGATTGAATCTTCCTCGTTCCATCGAAGATCTACGATCACTGGAAAAGCTACAGTGTATCGAACTTGGATTATCATTTATTCCCAATGCAATCAATGAACTGCGTTCGTTGAAATCGGTTGAGTTTATGAGAAATCTCATTTCAGAAGTTCCGCATTCACTCTTTGAACTGCCAAACCTGAAATTTTTAAACCTCGCTCAAAACAAGATTACCTCACTTCCCGAATCAATAGGAAAATGTACCACGCTGAAATTCATGACTATTGCCTACAATCCGATTGATTCGCTACCCACGTCAATCGTGAATTGCAATCAGATGCGTCCACATATTCAGAAAACAAATATCACCGAAATTCCGGCCGAGTGGGAAGAGTTTTATCGCAAGCATCGAACAATGGATCAAGTGTACACCGATCCGAAAAGGGAGGAAGCATGAACACAACTGAAAGCACCGTTGCTTCGGCAAATGAGATAATCCCGAAACTGTTCATGGAGATTGAACTGAAAACGGTGACACCACCAAAGAATTATCGGTCGGGATTTTCCAATCTCGATACGGAACTCCATGGATTTATGGCAGGTGAACTGACCATGCTATCGGGTATTCGCGGATCGGGGAAATCGACATTTCTCTACTCGATGATCGCCAGTCAGCGTGACTATTCGCGACCGATTGTTCTGTTCACCGCTCAGCAGAGTGTCACCGATGCGTTCCATGCGATTTTGTGCATGAAAGCCGGTGTGAACCGCAATCGAATGCGGGCTGGCATGGTCGAATCGGATGATCTCGTTGCGTTGAGTGTCGGCGGAAGTCATCTCGTGAATGCCAATATCTACATCATTTCGTCGGCAGAACTCTCAATCGAACTGATCGAAGATCACTGCCAGATGATCTGTTCAAAACACGGTGAAATTGGTGTGGTTATGGTCGATTATCTTCAAAAGATTGACCGCGATTCAAATGGTGAAATCGGTGCTTCACTGAAAGAGATTGCCCGTGAATTTCATACGCCGGTGATTATTACATCGCGATGGGAACAGAGAAAACATCCCACTCGATCATCCTTTGATCGCCCCATTGAACTGGGGGAGATGGAACTGTCACTCGATACGGTTCTCTATCTCGATCAGCCCGAAAAGGATAGCTTTGATCCTTCCGAAAAAAAGATTACCACTTTGCTGGATCTGCACATACTCAAAAACAGTTTTGGGGCGGTGTCAACGGTTCCGGTGCACTGGAATTCAAAACAGGGGCGGTTTGATTCTGTTGAACCGGAAACCGAATCGGCGAAGTGGCCGGAAGTTGACGAGTATGGGGAAGTGGTGTATCAGTGGAGGGGAATAGTTAGAAATTCCGCGATTTTGCATACTGGACCACGGACTCAAGAATAGAATCAAGGATGGGGGAATATTCAACGACGGCTGTGAAAATTTCGTTCAATGCTTCCAGAACATATTCGTGAGCAATGGTATTGCGAAGGTCGCGAATCACAATCAGCTCATCGGCACTGTTGATCATTCCAATCTTTTCGGCGAACGATGCTTTATCGATAAAGGTGGGGCAATCTTCGCGAAGTAGTTGAAATATTGACCTCATGACTTTTTGTGTGCAGATGTCACTGATACGGGCAAACCGTGCGGTAAGTGCTTCAAAGTGGTCCAGTTCTTCGAATGTGTAGTATTCTTTAATCCCTATAGATGAACATATTGCAATGGAGTGGCGAAAAGTGATACGAGCAGAATCGAGCAGTTTGAGTGAATCATTGAGAACTTCACGAAGCGAATTGTTGTTTGTCATGGTTTCTCCTTACAGTGCAA
The DNA here is from genome assembly GCA_020048285.1 of bacterium. Taxonomy (GTDB): domain Bacteria; phylum Fibrobacterota; class Chitinivibrionia; order Chitinivibrionales; family Chitinivibrionaceae; genus JAIFMU01. Next base: position 5,103 of record JAIFMU010000257.1, read on the forward strand.
TTGCCGATTCAAGAATGAGTTGAACAAAGCGATCCTCTTCGCCGACTTTTACCGTGACCAGATCGATTTTACGTTCTCCGAAACGGCGATAGTATGCCGAACGAATCCGAGCTTTTTCGATGAGCGTCAGTTTTCGTTCACCACGAATCAAAAGGTCAATGTCACCACCACGAGCGGAATCATCGACACGAGAACCAAAGAGATACAGTTCGGCCGATTTGAGTAGCTCTGAAACCGCCATTTTAAACAGTGAAATCTCTTCGTGTTTCAGTCGCATTAACTCTCCTCGCCATAAACTTGGTAGAATATACACTTTCGAAGGAGTTCCTATGAAACGAAAAACAGTCAAAAAGCGATGTGCAATTATTCGTCGATGGGCGAAACGGTACGGGATTGATCTTCCTGATATGTCAAAAGATATGACCGAAATTACACCCTTTGATTTCTCATTTCTGAGTTCTCGCAACAGGAAACTAACCTCTATCCCGAACGCGATCACTCAATTGAAATGGCTGACGAGCATAGACTTGTCCTACTGCAATCTCCGAACAATTCCGAAATCGCTGTTCACACTGCCCGATCTGCGGGAACTCTACGCGAGTAATAACCAAATTACCGTAATCCCGAAATCAATCGGAAAGGCAAAGAAATTGGAAATCCTGAACCTTGAAAACAACCGGATTACCACAATCCCCGAATCGATCCGCCGGTGTGAATCACTGCGGGAACTCTATCTTGGAGAGAATCCGATTGAAGAGGTTCCGGAAGCAGTCTGGGAAAGTGCGAGATTGGAGGTTGTTGAAGTTGGAAACAAGAGGTTTGATGTGGATTAAATCATGCACTTGTTTATTTAAATTATGGGTTAACCGCGGAATTCGGAACAAAACACACGTTGGCCAACGGAAAATGGGGCTTAACTAACTGATAAGTAATAGCATACTGTGGAAGAAATAAGATACGAATGCTTCCCGGTTCGATAGAAAACGCTTCAAAACTGGAACAGCTGTCGATCGGGTATAATCCGATTGATGCGCTTCCTGAATCGATCGGGAAGTGTGAGTTACTAGGACATGTGAGAAATTAAAAAAGGCTCAATACAATAATTGTAGTGAGCCTGATACAGTGCAAAATAAAAGTCACTGCTCAAATTTTTCTTATTTTTCTAATTATGTGCTCTGCCCGAAATTTCAAAAGAAGATTAACTTTTTCATCTGCATTGGGCGGTAGAATAGGATCATTCCATTTTTGATCAAGGTCGTCATACCATTCAGGTAATAGAGAATCATTAAAACCAGATAAGCCAGGAAGTACATCTTCACCATAGAGTTTAATATTTCTCTTGAACAAACAGAGTTTTGTAGATTGTAACTTATCTGACGGCTTTGCAATACCTTTTGGGACTAATGCTACATTTGTTGCACATGTAAACATTGAATATGGTGCGTAACCTTCTGGGAAATTCTTGAATGCGTCTTTTTCAAGTGAGCATTCATCAACTTTATGACTGAAAATATGTGCTAGTTCGAATCCTGCAAGTCCTGATTCTTTCCAGTAAGTTCCCCCGTAACATTTTCCATCCTGCAAATGTGCCCAAATATGACGTGGGGTAGTATTATCATTTAAAATTGTACCATCCTTAAAGACTTTGTTTTTCCAATTCTTCATTTCTTTTTCAGAATGAATTGGTCGTCTAAAAAGAGGAAAAACACAGGCACTTCCTGCGAACAGAAATTGATCTAAGAGGATTTCGGTAACGCCCTCATTTTTCAGTTGAATACGAAAGTCGATGTTGGCATCTTGAATATGTTTAACAATGTCAGGATGTACATGGTGAGCACAACTTGCTAACAAAGTTGTCATTTCCTTTTCAAGCTCTCTATTTTCTTCTAAAAAGTTGGTAAATCGAAACGGTTCGACAGTTTTTTTTAAACTTGCCATAAATATTCTCACTTTAAATAATTGAATGCTCTAATAATATATCACACCGACCTCAAAACCTCCAGAACCTTCACCATAGCCAGCGTATCCAATCCGCAATAGGCCAAAAGTCCTTCACGAACCGCCCGAATCTCTTCGGGCGGTTATGCGAGTAGAATTATTCATCAAAAGCATTATATCACGAATGTTCTTTGATCCATTCCAGAACCAGTGATCGTGATCGTTCGTACCATTCCGAACATACATAAAATTCCTGTTGGTTAACCTCAATCGGTTCCGCATAGTACCGAGCAGGTTTTTCCGAAGATTTTTGAAGCAACGCAAATCCCGACAATCCAAATTTCTCTTTCGAATAGGCAATATCCTGCATATTTTGGAGTTCTTCTGCGGACCAGCTCTTGGATGTCAACAATCCGACCAGCTTGTGCTTGATAACAAAGCCAATCTTATATATGGCAGTGGAACTATTCTCGATTGGCAAACTCTTTGGTTTTTTAACGGTAGCAATACTATTCGTTATATTCAGCAACTGGAACGCCCGCACCGTTAGCTCCGAAGTGTCTGCAATAGAACTACTACTGCGAATAATGTCAGAAACGACATTTGAGAAATCACTGTTCGCGATGAGCGAAAACTTGAATTGTATCAATCCAACACTCTCAAGGATTTTCGTAATTTCCGCAAGCTTCGTGTTGATAAGTTCTACTGTGGGCTTACCAATTTTAGGTGAAGCAAAGATAATTTCTGTTTTTACGTCACCAAAATATCGATAGATACACATCGCAGCTCGAATGCATTTCTGTACAACTTTAAGTACATTAACATTTTTACCACCGTAGTCTAATCCGTTTGAATGAAATGCTACATCAACAGGGTACAGCGTAAACTCATTGTCAGAAAAGGATATACCGAGTACGTCAATTTCAGCCTGTGAAAATACTTGCTTGAATGAACTTTTACTCAAGATGTTCTCATCAAGAGCCATTACCTTTTCATAGATCGTATGAAGTATCTCTTCTGATCTATCATTTTGTTCACCGGAATGTAGCCATGAAATAGATGGTTTCCAGTTCATTTGTACAATCTGACACTCCTGGCAGTGTTTCAGCCAAGATACAAATAGTGATTCAGCCATTTCAATTTTCATTTTAACTCCATTGTTTATGTTGTATAAACTATTAAAAATCTAATATATCACTTCCCCCTCAAAACCTCAAGAACCTTCACCATCGCCATCGTATCCAATCCGCAATAGGCCAAAAGTCCTTCGCGAACCGCCCGAATCTCTTCGGGATCTTTCATTTCCGCAAGCTGACCAAAGATCGAAGAGGCTTCACCGCCGTTTTTCACGCCGGGAAGGTTTGCATAACTGGTTTCCATCTCTGGAACCAACGCAGGGAGAACCTTTTTGATAGAGTAACTACCTTTCATGGATGGTTCATAAAGCCACCGTTTCTGAAAGGGAACCATGAGATCAGCCATGCGCCCGATAATCGAGTTCAGTTCCGAAGAGAGATCGGGGAATATACCTGCCAGTTGTTTCAAAATCATTTTTTCAAATGCTGCGTTGTAGGCGAGAATTGTTCCCGATGCCGGCATATCTGCAATGAGCTGTTCTGCCAGCGAACGGCGTGGATCAATTCCTGATTCAGCGAGAAACTCCCGATGATCCAAATAGTTTTCATGTTCAATGTGAAGTGAATACTGGAAC
>JAIFMU010000057.1 GCA_020048285.1 bacterium
GGCCGTCGTCGCATCGACACTCACTTCCTTGTGTTTGAAAAACTTGGTGCGCATATTTCCACCGAACGAAAATTGACCGAAGAAGGTGAAGATTGTCTCACCTATGTGATTTCTGCGCCAAACGGACTTGTCGGTGCGGATATTTATCTTGACGAAGCATCCGTTACTGGAACAGAAAACGCGATTATCGCTGCCGCAGGTGCTCGAGGAGTCACAAGAATTACAAATGCCGCCTGTGAACCGCACGTTCAGGGGCTTTGTCACTATCTAGAACAAGCAGGTGTTAAAATCGAAGGAATCGGTTCGAATATTCTTGCTATTCACGGAGTTGGTGAATTTGGCGACGTTGAAGAACATCAAATTGGCTGCGACTACATCGAAGCGGGTTCATTTATTTCCCTTGCAGCGTGTACCAATTCTGACATAACCATTACTCATGTTGAAACTGATGTTATGCGCATGGTTCTCTTCCAGTTTGAACGATTGGGAATCAAATGCTACGTCGACAAAGAGAATAACCGAATTCACATTCCTGATAATCAGCAGATGGTTATGAGACAAGATCTAGGCGGAGCAATTCCCCGTATCGAAGACGCGCCGTGGCCGGGATTTCCTGCAGATTTGATGTCGATCATGTTGATTGCTGCAACTCAATCGCGCGGGACCTGTATGATCCACCAGAAAATGTTTGAATCACGTCTCTTTTTTACCGACCAATTGATGAACATGGGAGCTCAGATTATTCTTTGTGACCCGCACCGTGCAGTCATTGTTGGACCTGCAAAACTGTTCAGTGCTCGAATCAGTTCGCCGGACATTCGCGCGGGTATGGCACTTCTGATTGCCGCTCTTTCTGCTGAAGGCGAAAGTCGGATCCACAACATTGATCAGATCGATCGCGGATATGAGCAGATCGACGAACGCCTAAAAGCTCTTGGTGCAAATATTGTTCGTTGTGAATAATTACAAACGCTTGCAGAATATGAAAAAACGGGAGCTTTTTAGCTCCCGTTTTTTTTAATAACAATGTTGTTTGTTTAGCCTTGAACATCCAGTAGATTTCCTACCGGCGCGGAGGATTTTGGTGTTGGCATTGATTCGAGTAGTTGTGACATCTGCGATGCTACAAGATCTTGTGTCTTTTTGAGCATGGCAATATTAACCTTGCCCATCGCCCCAGATGCATTGAGCCCTGCAGCAGCTGAAGTTATTCCGTCCATAGAAAATCTCCTTTTGTAGTATACAATAGATCTATCGGCAAAAAATGGGATTCGCTTTAGCATCTATGGTGATTTTCTCAGTTTGTGAAGCGAACATTACTCTTGCGTAACAATCTGATCTTATGTATCTTTGAGCAGTTATTTGAAAAATTGAGTGGAGAGATGTCCGAGTGGTTTATGGTCTACGCTTGGAAAGCGTACGTAGGGGAAACTCTACCGGGGGTTCGAATCCCCCTCTCTCCGCCATCAATATATGGGTCAGGTCCTGCACATTGAAAGATTGCCGTATCTGGCCTCATTACACTGCCTTACACGATTTTATCCCAACAAAAAATTTTGCTGAAAATTGCTAAAAAATGTCACTTTTTGATATTTTTTGCTACAGTAGATGCTATAGTTTTTGCTATTCACCAACTCTATTTTGAAGAGGTGTTTATATGGCTATGCTTGAGAAAAGAAATGGCATCTGGTACGCTCGTTTTAAAGATTTTGATGGTAAGTGGAAATACAAATCATGTGGAAAAGGTGTTTCTAAAAAAGAAGCAATTATTTTTGCTTCAGCTATCGAGCACGAGGAGGTGCTTTACGACCCTGAACATGATCTAATGACCATTCTCTTGGATTTTAAAGAAAATGGTGTTCTGATGGGTGCTAAGGGCTTTAAACGGGCTAAGACAACTATCAGTCGTGAAAGAAATGCTATTTCACACTTCATCGCATATGTACAACAGAAAAAAATCCGCAATATTACTGATGTGACTGAAAAAACGATTGTTAGCTTTATGCACTATCGTGGTTCTATCGTTGCCCCCAAAACTCTCAAGGAAGAACGACGAGTCGTAAATGTGGTTTTTAATCGTGCTGTCAATAGTGGCTTGATAACAAAAAATCCCGTATCTACGATTCCCGCACCGTTTATCCCGCAAAACTCTAAACGTTTTTTCAGTGAAAAAGAGTTGGAAATAATCTTTGCCGATAGTGAAGAAGAGTTTAGGCTGATTTTCCAATTTCTTTACTATACGGGATTACGTATTTCTGAACTCAAGAATCTTCAATGGGGTGATTGGGATGAAGGAAATAAAATTCTGACCATTCGTGGATCACATACTGCGGGTGGTGAATATGAACGAAACAAATTTCGTCATGATACGCAGATTCCAACCTCTCCCAAGGTCGTTGACATTTTACGAGGTCAAAGGGGTAAAGATCCGAAATATGTATTTAACCGCTTCAATAAGAAGATTACAGATAACACGATCTATAAGCATTTGTGGACTGTTTTGAAACGGAATAACATTCTAAATGCGTCACCACATACCTTTAGACATACATGTGCTTCGCATCTGGTTCAACGTGGTGTAAGTATATACAAAGTATCAAAGTATCTACGACATACCAGTGTTGCTATGACTGAAATATATGCACATCTTCAGCCAAATAATATGATCGATGAGGTAGGGGTGTTGTAGGAGCAATAGTACCAAGTGATACAAATATAGGAAGAGCGTAAAAACTCTTCCTTTTTCTTATTAATGGACAGGGGTTTCACTTTTTCGTTTCATAGCACTTATACCACCTCGTTCGACAAACTTATCATGATCAAATTCTATTTGCTGAAGTGCTTTATCGATTCCCACTTCAAGTATCGGATCAGAGTAAGTGTGCTTGCCTGTTGTATTCTGATAAAATCGTCCTTCGGGATTAACCATCAAATACGATGATGTCATTAGCTCATTTGTTTCAGGAAAATGATTAACTTGCTTCAGTACTTCCGCATGAGAATCCAGAAAGCATTGGTATTCACCTGCTGAGATTTCAAAATCATGCATATCATTTGCACCTTCAATCGGTAATGCCTGAAAGATTTTCCAGCGATCAGGTTTGACACTAAGAATGAAATCACCCAGATAATCAGTAACATTAAACGAAGAAACTACCGTATTAATTTTAACTTGAATCCCCATCAATTTAGCTTGCAGTAAATAGTGTTCAAGGCTTTCTAAGTGTTGTACTTTATCCCCCTTCAAAACTCTTCCTGATGCGGTATTCGATGAGTTCTTCGTTGAATCTATCGAAATGCCAAGCCAATCGAGATATACCCCGAATGTCTCGAGCCACCTAGACGACAACATCGATCCATTTGAAATTAGACCAGTGATCATACCCAATGAATGGGCATACTGGATCATAAGCCCAAGATGACTTTTCAGAAAAGGTTCACCTCCAGCAAAATTGATTTTTTCAACTCCAGTTTTAGCCAACAGTTTTATAATTCTTAGCCCATCATGTTTTGAGAGTTCTTTACTGTTGTTATACTTGGCAAAACAAAATTTACATCGCATGTTACATGCCTCTGTAATATGAAAATTCACCGACTTCGTAGCTAATACTTTGTTCATAATACCTCCAGTTGTTAAAAGTGTTCAGACAGAACACAACCAAAGGTGCTTTTTCGCTACAAAGGTATAGGGTGATTAATATTAAATTCATTTAGAGGTTTGCTATAGCTTTCCACTTCATCGAGCGGTTCCCAAACTGTTCGCTTTTCAATTATTTCAATAAATCGTTCAACACTGAATGGCTTATCACGATACAGGTATTTATTTGGCGATAATGGATCTTCAGAACCAGTAGACTCTCCACGCAGAATTTTATCAAAATATGGTGCAAAATCAAATAAGACATTGGCAAATCCATATATGGCAACATGAAGCTCTAAGATACTAATCTTTAGAGCTTGTTCAAATAATTCGCCATCATTCTCGAAGGTGTTATCCACTATTAAAAGATGGATATCAAAATCATCCCGATCTATAGAAACCCCATAGTCCAATGCCCAGCTCTTAAAAAGTTCTTTGTTTTGAACTATCCACTCTCTCCGTATTTCAAGCTGGCGTTCTGCTTTCAGAAGCGAATTTGTATAATATTCATATTCGTGTTTGATATTTAGCCTAATGAATGTCGACTTAAGCTCAAGTAAGAACAGATGACCATCTTGATAAGCGATGACATCAACTTCAACTCCAGATGGAAGTTCCTTACTGTGAATTGTTGAGAATTTTCTTGAATGAAACCAGCTTGACACTCTCTCCTCTAACGAATCACTCCATCTCTTTCTATTTTCAGAATCTGTATTTAACCTTAGAAGATTTTGTGCCGTTCCATGAGCTGTAAAGTAACGTGCAAAATACTGTGGAAATGAGATGAGATATTCTCCATATTTGAAGTAAAGTGCTGTCTCAAGAGAATAGTTTTTTTCACTAAATGAAAAGGCTTCAATAGCTGTCTCTGCTTTTTTTGTGCATGCTTTAAATACCTCATCTTCAACCAAAAACCGTTTTTTATTCCGATGACCAACAGATTGTATTCTTTTAAGAACTTTTTCTGGATTCTCTTGCGTAGTAAAAATCTTTTGTGATTCAATCACCTTTGCCACAGCAAGTTTTTCGCACTTCGGAAGAGATTGAACAACCTCTTCTGCGGCATGGTCGAAAAAGGCTAACATTGAATATTCGATAGTTTCTCTATGCGGGCGGCATACAATGTAGTCTTTCGAATATTGCATAGCCTGGGCTATTTGGGATTTCTTATCTGATATTAAATGGAGTAAATCAAAGACTCTAATTGACGTTCCATTTATTGCGGTCTGTGAATCGATGCCAAAATTATAAAAAAGATAGAAGAACCCGATGTTACCAAAAAGACTCTTGGAGAAATTCTCTCTACCGATTTTCTGGATTTCTTCATAAAATCGTTTACCTCTGTCATGGTATTGATCACAAAAGTACCAATAATTTTCATTTAGATTCAGTTTCTTGTTGAATCTCTCATTGTCATGTTTATTACGTTCTGAAGATCGCATGATAAGGTCATCGCAAAGTTTGTACCTTAGATCAAATGAAAAATTATTCATAATAGCATCTTCATAGAAGTCTTTATAGATGAAGATGTTTATCATCTTATAGAAATCTTCACCTTGATAAACAGAGTAACGAGCTTCACTTTCCCTTATGATAGTGGCAATCTCACCAGCTGTTTCTAAACACTCTCTTGTATGGAGTTTATATGTTTTGAGCATCAAGGAGAGTCCAGCAAATACTCGAGCACCGTCAATTTGAACTCTTTTTCTATCCCCATTAAAAAAGTACTGTAGAAATAAGCCAATAAATGTTAACAATTCAATTGGATGAAGTTTATGTAGTTTTTCACAGTGAGGTATAATTGCATTTTTTAGTTCACTCTGTTTCACCTGTATTGCTTTAACATTTTTCAGATATAGCAGAATCTCGTTTGATCCTTTTTCACCTAATTGCTCTATGCAATGAAAATTCCATCTTTTCTCGTCAAATCCGATTTCAGAATTGCGAAGTGCACTAACCAGTATCTCTGGAGAGAGATCCGCAACATGGTTAATGAAATTGTTGTTTGAATATTTTGTCTGCCGCAAGTATGCAGTGAGTGCTATGCGAAAATATTGCTGGTTATCAACATCGATTAGATGTTTAAAATTAAATGTATCTACAAAGTATTCTGTTAATGGATATTTAAGGCTATTAGGTATTATTTGCGATTTACCATCGTAACGTACCTTCTGTAATCTCATTATATAAGCATAATAAAAATAACAACGATCTTTAAAAGAACGTTCTGTAGAACACTTTGGAAAAATAGAATTCATATCCATTTTGGAACTCCTAACGGTTAAACTGTAAAAGGATCTATTGATCGCGTTTAACAATTACGAGTCATAACCAATATACAATGATTTTGTGGCAATCATAATTGAAAAATATGATTTTCATAGTACAAAATAAATTATACACACATCCTTCCCATCTGAATTTCACTGACTTTTACACCACTCAAATAGGTTTACAGAAGAAAACCTATAGAGTGTATATTAGATTAAAAAATAGTAGTTTATGTCCTTATCTCATGGAGTTGCACTTGATCGACAAACAGAAGCTTTCTGAACGGGATATATGCACTAAGTTCATCACACCAGCTCTTGCAGAAAGTGGCTGGAACATTCAAAAACAGATTCGTGAAGAAGTATCATTTACCGATGGACGCATTCATGTTCGTGGTAATATGTCCATGCGTGGTAAGCGTAAGCGAGCTGATTACATTCTCTACTACAAAAAGAACATTCCCATTGCCATTATCGAAGCCAAGGATAACAAACACACCGTTGGTGCTGGAATGCAACAGGGACTCGAATATTCTGCAATTCTTGATATTCCCTTTGTCTTTTCATCGAATGGTGATGGTTTCCTCTTTCATGATAAAACTTCCGATGGAGCGATTGAAAAAGAATTGACGCTTCACGAGTTTCCATCTCCCGAAGAACTCTGGAACCACTATTGCCAGTACAAGGGAATCATTACTCCTGATCAGAAGAAGATCGTGGAGCAGGATTACTTCACCGATGGATCAGACCGTTCACCTCGATACTACCAGCAGAACGCAATAAACCGAACAGTCGAAGCGATTGCCAAAGGTCAGAACCGCATCTTATTGGTTATGGCAACAGGTACTGGAAAAACATATACAGCGTTTCAGATTATTCATCGACTCTGGAAAAGTGGCACAAAGAAACGAATTCTCTTTCTTGCAGACCGAACCGCACTGATCGACCAGACCCGTCGAGGTGATTTCAAGCATTTCAAAGATTCCATGACCATTATCAAAAAGAAAGTGGTCGATACAGGCAATGGCAAATCTGAACTGGTTTCCAATAATAAGCGGGGAATTGATTCATCAGATAAAGCATACGAAGTGTTCCTTGGACTCTATCAGGGATTGACCAACAACGGTGATGTTGAAGATGCTTACAAGGACTTTTCACAAGACTTTTTCGATCTGATTGTCATTGATGAGTGTCATCGTGGATCAGCGAATGAAGATAGTGCGTGGCGTGAAATTCTGAGCTATTTTTCATCGGCTACACATATCGGTTTGACCGCAACGCCAAGGGAGACCAAAGAGGTTTCAAACATCGATTACTTTGGTGAACCAGTTTATACTTATTCGCTCAAGCAGGGAATTAGTGATGGTTTCCTTGCACCGTATCGAGTTATTCGAGTTGGATTTAATATTGACCTTGAAGGTTGGCGACCTGAACAGATGGTTCTGGACAACAACGGAAATCCTGTTGAAGATCGAATTTACAACAGAAACGATTACGACAAGAATCTGGTCATTGAAGAGCGTCGAAAACTGGTTGCTCAGAAAATCACCGAATTTCTCAAGGGAACAGACCGCTATTCCAAGACGATTGTGTTCTGTACTGATATTGAACATGCCGACAAGATGCGAACCGAACTGGCGAATCAAAATAGCGATCTGGTGAAACTCAACTATAAATATGTCATGAAAATTACAGGCGATGATGAAGAAGGTAAGCGGGAGCTGGACAACTTTATCAATCCTGAAGAGAAATATCCTGTAATCGCCACAACCAGCAAACTCATGACTACAGGTGTCGATGCGAAAACTTGTAAGCTCATTGTGTTGGACAGCAATATCCGATCAATGACAGAGTTCAAGCAGATTATTGGTCGAGGAACACGAATCGATGAGGAGTATGGCAAATCATACTTTACGATTCTTGATTTTAGAAATGTCACCGACCTATTTGCTGATCCTGATTTCGATGGTGATCCTGTTTCTATCTTTGAACCAAAAGAAGATGAAGATATTGGTGAGATCGAAAATGAAGAACTGGAAAATGAAGATCCGATTATCGAGATTGATCCCGAAACTGGTGAGGAAACGGAAGTCATTTTCCCCGATCCTGAACCACCTGTGAAACCTGATTACCCGACCAGCGGTGGCGAAGATGAAGATCATGGTGGAGTTTCAGAACGGCGTGAAAAAATCTATGTGAATGGAATCAATGTGACCACCCTGATTGAAACGCAGATGTATTTCGATGAGTTTGGTAAACCGATTACCGTAAGCCTGAAAGACTACACAAAACAGCAGATTCTCAAGAACTACAGTTCATTGGATCAATTCTTGACCAAGTGGAATGAAGCGGATAAAAAGGATGCAATCATTCGTGAACTTGAAGAGGAAGGTGTTCTTGTCGAGGAGCTGGTGAACGCAGTCGGTCGTGAATGCGATCTGTTCGATATTATTTGTCATGTTGCTTTTGATATGCCACCACTCACCCGAAAAGAGCGGGCTGAAAAGGTCAAGAAACGCAACTACTTTACAAAATATGGTGAATCAACTCGTGCAGTGCTTGAAGCACTCTTGGACAAATATGCCGATGAAGATGTGCGTGCTATTGAAGATATGAAAGTGCTGAAGATTCATCCCTTTGATAAATTTGGTTCCCCTATGGAAATCATTACTAAAAATTTCAAAAACAAAGATACCTATCTCTCGACCGTTCGCGAGCTTGAGATGGAACTCTACAAGGAAGCATAAAATATGGCTCTCAATATTGCTGGAATCATGAAGTCTATTCGGGACATCAT
>JAIFMU010000259.1 GCA_020048285.1 bacterium
GCGGCAATGCCGTCTCCTGTGGCGATGTCGGGATTGGTAGTGTAGAGGTAAATCTCACCAATGCCACCCGTTGCCAGAACTGTGTTGCAGGCGAAAATTGGTGTCACCACTGACTCTTTACGGTTGAAAAGATATGCGCCGTAGCAGTGAGAAGATTTCTCTGGCATCTTCTGTTGATGTTCGGTTATCAATTCGACGAGAGTGTGATTTTCGAGAATTGAAATATTAGGGTGTTTGAGCACTTGTAATGCAAGCGCTTCCTGCATTGCCAAGCCGGTCTGATCGAACGCATGAATTATCCGATGCATCGAGTGTCCGCCTTCGCGCCCCAGGTCGAGTTGCTCCCATGCGTTTGAATTCTGCGAAGTGGTGAAATCGACACCCCATTCAACGAGTCGACGAATCGCTTCAAATCCTTCGTGCGCAAGAAGTGTTACCGCATTTTTGTCGCAAAGCCCGTAGCCTGTGCGAAGAGTATCTTCGATATGGCTCTCTATGCTGTCTTCGGGAGACACCACCGCGGCAATTCCGCCTTGGGCATAGCGCGTATTAGTTTCACTGACAGTCGTTTTGGTGACCAAAATAACTTGACCACTCTTTGCCGCTTCGAGAGCGATGGCTAGTCCGGCAATTCCCGTTCCAATTACCAAAAGATCGGTCTGGAAGATTTTATTGTTATTCACGATACCTGCTTGTTAAACAAGATGATACTGTTTTTGTGTGGCAGTTACTGAAACTCTTCCGCGAGGTAGTAGACCCCACTGCGAGGAAAAAGGCGTGAAACAACGTTTTTTACCGGCGTTTTAGTTTCCAATAGTTGTGCTAAGGGACTTTTTTCTTCCAAAGAGAAATTGACGTATTGTGTAGATTCAGGAAGATTTAGTTTTTTACGAAGCGATTCGCAACACTGTTCATAGGTGGCAATTTCATCGACTAAACCAATTTTTTTCGCCATGTTCCCCGTGAAAACTTGACCTTCGCAATAGGGGCGTAGTTTCTCGATTTTCATTTTTCGAGCAACGGCAACGTCTTTTATGAACTGGTCATGGGTGTCTTTTAGAAGATCGGTGAAATAGGTGCTGTCATTCGTCGACAAGGTGCGATAGGGACTTCCTGCATCTTTCAGTTTTCCAGCTGTAATTGTCGATACTTGAACGCCAAATTTTCTAAGAAGGTCGCCATAGTGGGAAAACTGCATGATTACACCAATTGATCCGGTGAGTGTTCCCGAATTAGCAAAAATGCGATCTCCAGCTGCGGCGATGTAATAACCACCGGAAGCAGCAACTGTTCCCATGCTCATGTAGACAGGATTCCCCGTTTCTTTGCGATAGGCGAGAATTCCCTGATAAATCTCTTGAGAAGGTGCCACCGCTCCACCGGGAGAGTTAACCCGAAAAACTAAGCCTGCAATTGAGTTGTCGTTGCGCGCTGTTTCTAGTTGTGACAATATTGCATCTTCGCTCATAATTACCCCTTCAAGAGAGATGATTCCTATCTTTTTTTGGAAAGACGAAAAAAATGAGCTCGAGTGTTTTTTATTGTTCTGAATAACCTGTTGAACCGCAGCAACACCAATAATCAAAAGAATGATAACAGATAAAATGATACCATCAATACGTTTCATAATTACTCTCCTGATGGGATTTTCAGAACTTTCCCAGGCTGAATATTTGCACTTTTTTTCAATCCGTTTGTTTCACAGAGTGATTCGAGTGAAACGCCAAATTTATTTGCAATGCTCCAGAGTGATTCACCTTGTTTCACCGTGTGTTTTTTTGTTTTCGTTGTGACCGCCTTTTTGGCCACAGTTTTGCCTGAAATGACAAGTGATTCACCTTCGCGAAGTGGACGGTCTGAATCCATGTTATTAAGTTCCCGCAGTTTCGCGACAGAAATTCCCTTATCACGGGAAATGCTGTACATGGTGTCGCCTTTTTTCACTGTATAGTTTGAAGTAGTACTCTTCTTTGTTTCCGAAGGAATACTTTTTGAAGAGTTATAGTAAACCAATTTTTCACCGCGATAAATCGTTGGATTGCTACCACTTTTATCGTTCCATTTTGCTAAATCTTCAACAGAAACACCAAGCTTACTCGCGACGATACTCATCGTTTCACCGGATAAAACAACATAACTTGATTTCGTTTCGCTTTTTGATTCACTCTTGGGTGCAGTTTTCGGTGAAACTTTTTCCTCGGTTTCACTGAAATAGGTCAGCTTTTCACCTTTGTAAACAATCGGTTTTTTAACAGACCGATTGTTCCATTTGCAGAGATCCGCTGTCGAGACGCCGAGTTTTTGAGCAACAGATGCCATTGATTCGCCAGCTTTTACTGTATAGCTTTTTTTCTGAGCGACCGGCTTCTGCTGTTCTTTTGTCACTGTCGTTGTAGCTACTGACCGCTTTTCACCGTAGTATACCAGTTTTTCATCTTTGAAAACGGTGGCAGTTTCTACACTGCGATCATTCCATGCGCACAGTTCTTTGATTGAACAACCGAGAAGTTCGGCGATTGAGCTCATCGTTTCGCCTGTGGAAACGGTGTGGAACTGTTTCTGCTTCTGCGGTGTGGTCTGCTTTGGTTCCTGTTTTGGTTCCTGAATTTTCACCGGTTCTTTTTTGATAGTCTCAGTTTTCGCCGGTTCTTTTTTGATAGTCTCAGATTTCACCGGTTCTGTTTCACTTTTGACCGCAGTTGTTCCCGTGCCGAAGTAAACTAGCTTTTCGCCGGCATGAAGCACAGGATTTTCCTTGTCTTTGTCATTCCATTCACAAAGTTCAGCGAGCGTTACACCAATTTTTTGTGAAATCGAGAAAAGTGTTTCACCTGCGGAAACAGTGTAGTATGATTTTTCACCAGAACCTTTGATTGTTGGTGCTTGAACAGTTTCGCTTTTTACCGTTGACTGAGATTGCGGTTCGCTTTTAGGTTGCGATTTTGCAGGAACCAAGTAGATAAGCTTTTGACCAGTGGTCACCTTGGGAGTGGTGCTGTTCAAGTTATTCCATTCCACCAATTCATTCAAATTGATGTGCAACTTTTCAGCAATGTCTGTAACCGTGTCATTCTCCTGAACAATATATGAGAGAGTATCTTTTTTCGATTTTGACGTCGATGGCACTGTTCCGGTCGAAGGAACTTTTGTTCGCACGGTGATTGTCGTTTTTTCAAGACGGAATATTTTGATCTGCCTTCCCGTTCCGATTTTCGATGTCGATGCAATTTTGTTCCACTGCGCCAAATCTTTTACTGTAACGTCATATTTGCGGGCAATGGAACTCAGTGTCTCACCCTTTTTCACAGTGTGAATTTTTTTCACGGTTTTTGTAACCGTTTTTTTCGAAGTCGTATACTGAACCGGCTCTTGAAGTTGCCCGATCATGCTGTTTTCTGTGATTTTTTCAATCTGATACGCGCTGTCTATAATACCGCCACTCGCTGGAATTGGAATAACAATATAGCGACCTACGGCGAGCGTTGATCCGGTCATTTTGTTAGAACTGCGCAACGTTTGTTCTGAAACATTGAAGCGTTCCGCAATTTTATCGAGTGAATCGCCATATTTCACCATGTAGCGGTGCCAAATGATTTTTTCCTTGTCGGTAAGTGCCGCGTAGAACGATTTGTATTTTCCTGCTGTGCCATTGGGAAGATAGAGGTTTACATCGCTCATGTTGGGTGGTGTGCACCAGTGTTTGATATGTGGATTGATCGATTTCAGTGAGTCATAGGTGATGCCGACAGCGGAGGCGATTTTCTGAAGGTCGATACAGTCTGACACTTTGACCGTGTCGTAGTTAAAAGGAACAACCGTTGTATCTATCTTGTAACCAAAGCAATGAGGATTTTTACCGATCACCTGATACGCAATAAAGAGTGGAACATAGTTCATTGTTTCTTTTGAAAGAGTGAGTTGCCAATAACTTTTTGCGCCGGTTTTACTCATGATTCGGCCCACACGCCCTTCACCTGTATTATACGATGCCAACGCGAGATGCCAGTCGCCAAACATTCTGTAAAGTCTAGTGAAATAGCCAATTGCAGCGGCGGTTGCTTTAATCGGATCGCGTCGTTCATCCACCCAGTAGTTGTCTCTCATGTTATACATTTTTCCCGTTGATGGGATAAATTGCCAAAGCCCTGAAGCGTGAGCAGGAGAGTAGGCTTTCGGGTTAAATGCACTTTCAAGAAGAGGTAGGTAGGTAAGGTCAGTGGGAAGTCCCGCTTTTGCAAACATCTCCGCCATAAACGGTCTGTAAAAGTGCGTTCTCGTCATGAGACGGTTCATTGTATGTTCGCGCTGAGGATTTGTGAGTGCTCGAATCGCTTGCTGAACTCGGCGGTTGTAGGTTATTGGCACGTTATAAATAGCGCCTTCACCGCACGCAAAGGGGTATTTACTTGACTCTAGTAGCGTGCTATCCATATTATTCATCATGTCATTGAGTTGATAGCGTGCCACGTAGGAACTGATCGCTGATGGTACTGAATCAAGATAGTTAGATGGAAGAAGGTCAACGTAATATTCTGCAATGCGATTGAAAACTGTATCATCGACGGTAAGAGTGTCAAATGCTTCGTCTTGGCCAAGAGTTGTAATAAGCTCCAAGGCAATAACAAAAAGCATGTGTGCGCGCGTGAAATCATTTTGAAGTGCGGCGATTTCGGCATTCGATGCGATGGTATCAGCAATTGTGACAATGGAAATAGGATCTTCAATGACTAAATCGCTCGATGTAGACCCAAGCATGGATGGCATGCGGGATTTGCTGTCATCAGTTGAGTCACCATTGCGGAATGCTCCGAAAACACCTGTTGTTAAAAGTATGATTATTGTAAGAATAGGTAATGGCATTATCATAGGACGTTTCATTAAAGTCTCCGTGGCACGGTCGATGCCGGAAGCGAATTGGTATCAATTCATTGATCATTTTCAATATTAAAACTACCAAATATACATTCTGCGGGAATGCTCCTTTCCAAGAGTGGCATTATGAAACTATTTTAGCCAAAAAATTGTGATGTGTCAGACTGGAGATGCAATCTGAAAGCGGTATTACTTTTTCCCGGTCAGGGAAGTCATTACATTGGTATGGGGCATGACCTACTTGAAAGCAATGATTCACTTTTTGCAGAACTTCTTGCCGTAGGATCTGATCGGGCTCAATTGGACCTCACATCCTATGTGACCGGAAAAGTAACTGAAGGGTTTATTCGGTCTGCGGTGCTTCAGCCTTTGATAACAGCCGTTTCTCTATCGTATTGGAATCGACTTCGCCAAGAAGGCGTGGTTTTTGACGCCGTGCTTGGTCATTCGCTCGGTGAAATTACCGCGCTGGCAGGATGTGGGATACTTGATCCCGTTGATACCGTAGATGTCGCGGCGTATCGCGGGATTCAAATGGATCTCGGCGCTGAAGCCTGTGGTGGGGGAGGGATGGCTGTAGTTCTTTTTTCTGAAGAAGTTCATGTTGCTGAAGCAATTAGCGCATATGGACTTCAAGATTCGCTTTATATAGCAAATTATAATGCACCAAATCAAACGGTTATATCTGGTACAAATGAGTCGTTAGCTCACTTTGAATCGCGATTTTCACAGGAGTATCGTTCAAAGGTACAGAGAATTGACGTTGCTGGACCGTGGCATACACCGTTCATCGCAGCTGGTCGCGAAAACTATCTTGCGTGGGCAGTAAAAAAAACATTTTCAAATCCAAACATTGATTTTATAATGAATGGCACTGCAGAGTGTGCGGGCAAGGATGAAAATTTTATTGCGCGCACCGCCGATCAACTTGTAAAACCTGTTTTCTGGAGTAAATCACTTCAGAAAACAGCCGAACTCTATAGTGAGTCGATTATTATCGAAGTCGGTCCGGGCAAAATTCTGTCAGGATTGATACGAGCAAACAAGTTACAAAAAAAAATTTCGGCAATTGAGTCCGTTTCGTCATTGGAATCAGTCGCTTCTGTGGTGCAAATACTGCGAAGACAACACTAATTAGGGGGCCTCAGTGGCTAGCGAACAAAATCGCATTCTTGTCGTTGATGATGATATCTATATCGTTCAGTTCTTGAAAAATGCGTTGAAAGATATGTATAACGTCGATACCGCTCACTGTTTAGCGGATGCCCTTGATCTGTTCGATGAACATAGTTACGCAGTGATTGTAACAGACCTCAATCTTGCTCAGGAGTCGGGGATGACCCTCGCCCGCTATGCTCGTGAAAAAGATCCCTATGTCGAAGTCATTATTGTGACTGGCCACGCTTCAGTGGAAAGTGCTCGCGAAGCAATCGATTTGGGGGTAGTTTCATACTTGACAAAGCCAATTGATTTAGCAACACTTCGCATGCAAGTAAATCGATCCGTTATGTCTAATCGATTTAATGTAAGGTCGAAAATGTATTCGGTGAAATCAGATGCAATTCCCGAACAGCTACGCGATCACATGACGGATATTTTGGCGTTATACCAATTTGTAACTAAGTTGAATCAAACAGTCGAATTGGCTGGAACAGTTCAGGTTCTACTAAAAGAAATATCGCTTCTGTATCGAGCTGACCTTGCTATTCTTGGCGTTAAGTGTCTTGGATTTGAAGAGATTTATAGTTACTCACTCACTGGTATGTTCTGCACAGAAGAAGAGATTCGCGGATCTATCTGTGAACATTGGAACTCTGAAGTGTCCGGTGTGGGCATTGATCGCGATTCCGTTTTAAATGGTTTGGTTCCGGTTGAAATTGTAGGTGAAACTTGTTCTGAATCTGTTGGCTCTCCTACAAAGGCAGGGAAACCATTTGTAATTCCACTGGTCTCATACGGGGAAAATTTTGGGTTTATTGCACTTTATCGCGATGCCGGTTCGAGTAGTTCCAACGATCACCATGAGTTTTATTACGCTATGGCGCCTCTCTTGGCACCACCGGTGTATCGGGGATTTATCGAAAAAAAAATGCATGAACAGGCTCAGACTGATGGATTGACGGGAATTGCAAATCGCAGGGCACTGCAGGAAGCGCTGGCTCGCGATATTCAGCGCGCTGTTCGTTACGATCGACCACTTTCTGTAATAATTATGGATATCGATGATTTTAAAAAGGTCAACGATACTTTTGGTCATTTAATGGGTGATGAAGTTTTGAAAGATCTCACAGTAGCAGTTAAAACCGTGATTCGTGGATCTGACTTTTTTGGCCGGTATGGTGGTGAAGAGTTTGTTGTTATTCTTCCAGACACGGAGCGGGAAGGTGCGGCTCATCTCGCCGAGCGCATTCGGGAAGTAATTGAAAAACGTGTTTGTATCTCCACTGGCGTAAGCGTTGATTATCGAGCGAGTGTCGGCGTTGCAGTATTTACTCCAGAAAATATCGTCATATCAGATGGCGTCGATTGGGGGGTATTGGAAACGAGCTTGATCGGAAGGGCCGATGATGCTCTTTACATGGCGAAAGGAAAAGGTAAAAACTGTGTCGTTGTGGCAGATTGAGTGGTCAATTGAGTGATCAAATTCCTATTGTAACAATTTTGTCTGGCGATGATCTTCTTGGTCGTGAAAAGGCAAAAGAGCAATTGTTTGAAAACCTGTATCGCACACATGGAAGCTTTATTGAAGAGTATTTCGACAGCAGTCGTGAATCTCTTTCTGAATATTGTGTTCGCATTATAACTCCTACCATCTTTGGTGATGTCCGCCTGTTTCATCTCAAGCACGTGCAAAAATTAAATGCAGCAGACCAAAAAGAGTTGGGGAAAATCCTCTCATTTTCTCATGATGCACTCTATATTCTTGTTGAATACGAATCGGACGGTGAAAAGGGTCTCAGCACAGCTCTGAAAATCAGCGAGTTAAAAAAACGTACTGATGTGGCAATCCTCTCATTTGCAAAGCCCAAAAAACATCTCATGGCGCAATGGCTCACCGATCAGGTGACGCAGTTGTTTGGACGGCGAATCGACATGGCTGCGGCAGAACAGATTTTGGAGTTTACCGGTTACGAACTCGATAGGATTTATCCCGAACTTCAAAAAATTGATATCTATCTTCCCGAAGGAGCAGTTATAACAACTGCGTCAGTTGCAACAGTTACCGGAAGCGGTCGCGAAGTCTCTGTGTATGATTTATGCAATGCCGTGGGAATGCGCAATTGGTCCGAGGTATATGATATTTCCGAAAAGCTTTTTGAAGAGAATTCTGTTCCGGTAATGATGTTTGTCTCATCATTGTTTCGCCATTTTTGGGGACTCTATAAAATTCGAATCTACGGTGAACAAAATCGAGCCACAGCCAATCGCTACTTTAATGCTCGCTTTAAAGAGAAAAGTGACATTGCCGCAGAAATTGCAATTTCAGTAGGACTAATAACAGAAGCAACAAAGAGTCGCGTCTACCCAATGATCGTCATTCCGAAAGTGATTGACCAAGCGGTGAAATACTCCCTTGAAGAGCTTCGCGCAATTCTCGATCGGATTTATCGCTATGACAGAGAGATAAAAAGTGGTCAGGCAGAAACGACCTTGGATTCATTCCGCATGATCTGCTATGATCTCGTTCGAACAGGAAAAGGTGGATCGTGAAACGGTATTTTGCTCGCGTAGAATATAACGGTGCGCCCTTTTCAGGATGGCAGGTTCAGCCGGATCGTCTTACCGTTCAGTCTGTTATCGAGGAAAAGTTGGCGATTATAATGTTCACGCTCGCGGTCAGTCAATACATTTCGATCTGGAAGAACCGATGGAATTGAATCGCCTTCACCGCGGTGTAAATTCGCTTCTTCCGGAAACAATAGCTGTTTATGATGTTAAAGAAGTATCACCTGATTTTCACGCGCGGTTCTCCGCGACTCGCCGCGAATATCTCTACACGATTGTTAGGCGTAAATCACCACTCATGGCCCATCGATCAATGCTTGTTACTTATGATGTCGATTGGGGATACGCGCAGGAACAGGCCTCTCAACTGATTGGTGAACATCATTTTACTTCATTTTGTGCCGTTGGGTACTACAGCGATAATCACCGCTGTAGAGTCGAATGCGCCGAGATTGCTTTTCCTCAAGATGGCGTAGTAACACTGCGCCTTCGCGCGGATCGTTTTGTCTACAATATGGTTCGAACGATTGTGGGAACACTGGTCGATATGGGTCGAGGGAAAATAACTGCATCTATGGCCGATGTCATTGCTTCTTCTGATCGCAATGCTGCTGGATTTACTGCGGCTCCGCAGGGATTGACCTTCGATTGGGTCTATTATGATTAAGAAAAATCATCTGATTATCTACTTTGGTATCGCCGTTGTCGGCATCTGTCTCGGTATTTTTTTCCCAAAAAAAACTATTAAATCCATTTTTGAAAAAATTGTAGATACTCGTCTTCAAGCCCTCATGCAGCACGATTTTGTTTACGCTTCGGCAAAGATTAAGCCATCGGTGGTGGGGCTCGTAGTGACGAAAGTGAAAGTGGTGGAAGATCACGAGCCCTATAGTGACTATTTCAATCAATATTTTGTCCAAAATGGAATTCCTTCGCCGAACTATCAAACGGTCTATAATATGGGGTCGGGAATTGTTATCGACACGAATGGTAATATTTTGACTAGTAACCATATCGTCAACGGAGCAGAAGAACTGACGATTGCCTTTGCCGATGGATCCACTGTGGGAGCGGTGGTGATCGCCAGTGATACACTAAGCGATCTTGCTGTTATTCGGGCAGATACGTTGTACTCGACACCGACTCCTGCAGATTTTGTCTCCGAAGATTCGCTGCAGGTAGGTGAGTTTGTACTCGCTGCAGGAAATCCTTTTCTCAATTTTTTTAACAGCGCTGATCCCACGATAACCTTGGGAATTGTCAGTGCACTTCACCGCAATTTTCGCTTTACCGGAACGGGCATTTATCAGGATATGATTCAGACTGATGCGGCGATCAATCCCGGAAATTCCGGCGGGCCGCTATTTAACACACGCGGTGAAGTGTGCGGGGTGAACTCATTTATTTATACCGGTGATGAATCTGTTCAGGGCTCTGTGGGTATCGGCTTTGCTATTCCGGCGAGTCGCGCTTACCACATTGCTAAGGAGTTAATCACCTATGGAAGACGCCGGGTCAGTTGGACTGGGCTAAAAATAACCGATCAAGGTGGGATTGTTATCACAGCGGTATCCACTGGTGGTCCGGGACAGGTTGCGGGGATTGAACCGGGAGATCGTATTGTTCGCATTGCCGATAGAAAAATTATCAAGCCTTCTGATATTGTCGGGGTTTTTCTGCCCTATTTCCCCGGTGATACGATTACGTTTACCGTTTCCCGCAATGGGAAAGAAAAAGTGGTAGAACTGATCCTTCAAGAGATGCCCTAATCATTTCGAAATAACTCCTACGCGTAGCTTAATATCTTGTGACATGTTCTAACCGAGGGGAAAAAAATTCCTCTCGGTTCTTTTTTTATTCAATTCTTTTAACTCAATTCTACTGTTTAAGCCAATTGTTAAATATGGCATGACCATTGCATACCCATTTGCATAAAGGATGGTCGTATGAAAAAGCTTGAATTGATTCTCGTAGCTATAGTGATAATGGGTCTTTCATTTCCGCTAATGTATTTGGGGATGCTTCTTGGTACTGGAAATGCCAAACTTGTGTTCAAAGGTGATTTGGCTAGAAAGATCGAAATTGACAACCAAGCTCGCGTTGAAAAAGAGTCAAAGCAAGCTGATTCACTCTCTGCCGCCAGTTCTGAGTCATTTCTCGCCAGTGTCGAAGAGAAAAAGAAACTTGAGTTGGAACGAGAAAAACTCGTACAAGAGCAGGGGCGACTAGAAGCTCTCAAAGCAGAACTCGAAGAAGAGCGCAAGCGGATGGAAAAAGAGCGTGAAAGTTATGAAAAAACAGCCACGGCTAAAAATGACGCTGAACAGGAACGATTGAAAAAACTTGCTCGCGTATATGGTTCAATGAAAGCTAACGAAGGGGCGCGCATTATGGAAACGCTTGATGATCAGCTCTGCATTAACATCTTCAAGTATATGAATGAAGATCGTCAGAAAGCCAAGATTCTTGCAGCCATGTCTGGTGATAAGGCGGCGCGTCTCAGTAAAATGATGAGTAAAAAGTAAGATCAAGAGGGGAGGTGAAAAAATGGATATGTCAAATGTAAATTTCGGTTCCGATGGTTTTTTTGGCGCAATGCCTCAAAAAGCTTCGGGTGGTGTTTCGGTGGACGGCTGTGGTCTTGTACCAGATCAGCCAGTTCAGCTCGACGGATTTGCCGCGATTCTTTCAGAAAAATCGGCATCGCAGAGCATTGATTTTGCTGCGTTAATAGCCGGTGTAACTCCTGATGCTCTCAATGTTGAAGCTGCATTTTCATCGAATCAGATTGTTGGCGAAGATGAGTCACTTCTTTCTAAAATCGAATCGCTTGAAGATATCGACGCACTCCTTAAGAGGGTAGGTGCGTTGCTTGGACTTCAGATCGATATGGAAAAAAGTCTCTACAATGTCGATCCCGAAAAGATTCCCGATGAGATGGTTTCGCAACTTGCTGATTTTCTAGGTGGCTTGAAAGATTTTTCTCAGCTGTTGCAGAAGACTGCAGAAGCAAATGTTTCGGTGGAAATTGCCGGTGAAGAGATTCAAGGTGGGGAAGTTCTCTCGGTTGCTCGTTCTTTGAATAGTGAAATCATGAAACTGGAAATATCCTGTTCGAAATTGGATATCAGCGGTCGCATGGCAATTATGTCGGCAATTCAGAACAGACAACCAGTTCAGAGCGGTGTTCAGTTCGCGGTGAATCCAAAAGATCTTGCAGGGACACAGAAAATACCTGAAGCTCTTGCGGCTCTTTTTAACAAAGAAGAGAACGAGCTTGAAGGATTGATCGGAGCCATTCGCCAGCTAGCGGCATCTTCGGCTAAACCAGAAATGGCGAAGCTTGGAAATAGTGCTACTGAAAAGGTGACTCCAGCGATGATTACTCCTGGAATGGTTGCATCCCTGGAACCCAAAGAGGCTGCTGCTGTTTTGAAACAGATGGAGCCTGCGAAAGCAGTTGAAATTCTTACGACTCTTGAACCCGAAGAAGCTGCAAAGGTTCTCACTGCGATGGAATCGAATCAGGCCGCTGCAGTTTTGAATAAAATGGAGCCTGCGAAGGCTACAGAAATTCTCAAAACAATGGAGCCGATTCGCGCTGCTGAAGTTGTGAAAATTCTCGACTCAACAGCTGCTATTATGAATGGAACTACTTCTACTGCGATTATTGAAGAGACCGTGGTCGCTGAAGTTGTCGAGGTTGTTGCGCCTGGTCAGAAAAAGACAACCGTTACCATTGAAAAGGTGACTGTCGTTGCAGAAAAGGGTCAGGAAAAATCGGCAAAAGAACTTCTTGCGGGACTTGTTCCAGAAGTGGTTACTTCGGGAAAAGCTGGTGATAAGAGATCAAGTAAAGATAACAAGAACGAACAGAATCAGGGAGCTATTCCTGTTGTTAGTGCGACAATATCCGCGGACTTGGCAGAAATCGAATCAGTAGCATTTCCTACCTTAGAAAGTGATATCGAATCTGTTGTAACTGTTGATTCAAAAGCTGATGTTATCAATACTGATACACCGGTGGTGAAAACGGAAAAGGTTCATACGCCGCGAACATTTGAACGTGTTGTTGTCGATCAGGTGAGTGCAAAGCTTGCGGACTCGGCAAAAAACGGTGTGCGCGAAGTGACACTCGTGTTGAAACCTGAACTTCTCGGTCAGGTGAAAATCACTCTGCAGGTTGAAGGTGATCTCGTTTCTGCAAAACTTCTCGTGGAAAGCCAGCAGGTGAAACAGATTGTGGAGAGCAATCTTCAGAATCTCAAGGATTCGCTTGCGGAACAGGGACTTCGCGCTGGATCGCTCGATGTGAACGTGGGAAGTGGTGAAAATCGCCATGCGGAAGATCCGAGAAAGAGCAATCGTCGGAAATCGGGAATTCCCGGATCAGTCGATGAGTTCGAAAGTGATCCGTTCGTTCCTGATCTTTTTGGAAAAGAGACTGGTCGTCGTTTTGGAACCAATTCTGTTGAATATTTTGCGTAAAGGAGGAAAATAATGGCTAGTTCATCGATAGATTCAT
>JAIFMU010000116.1 GCA_020048285.1 bacterium
GGCGCTATTCTTGGCGTGGCGGTCTTTTCCGGTGGGGCTTCGGCGATCAACAGCGGTGAATTGATAAAAATCGTAATATGCTGGCTGGCAACTCCGGTGGGGGCACTGCTGTTCACCTATCTCTTTTACTATCTCTTTCGCTGGGGATTTCGCGTGTTCAAGTCAGATATGGTTACTTCGGATGGCCTTATCCGCGCCGGTTTGATACTAGCAGGATGTTACGGCGCCTACGCCCTGGGCGCAAACAACGTGGCCAACGTGACCGGCGTGTATGTGGGAACACTTCTCACGGTGAATCAGGCGGTAGTGATCGGCGGAATCAGCATTGCTTCGGGAGTTCTCACCTACAGCAAGAATGTCATGTTCACCGTGGGGAAAGGGATTGTTCCGCTAGACGCTTTTTCAGCACTGGTAACGGTGGTGGCTCACGCGGTGACGGTGCACATCTTTGCCATTATTGGCGTTCCCGTTTCCACTTCGCAGGCTATTGTGGGCGCAGTAATCGGCATCGGCTTTATCCGCAATGTGGAATCGATCAACTATCGCGTGGCGGCGAAAATCTTTTCTGGATGGCTTTTTACACCTGTGACCGCTTTTCTCATCGCCTTTCTGCTCAATATGGTCTTCCATCTCAAGCTTATTGTATAGCACATTTCATTTTTTGTCCTCTATTGTTCCGAACGAATATTGTCGTAATGTATTGTTGTTGAGTATTTACTATTTAATGTGCTACTTGTTTGTTTAAAATTTGTCCGAACATTTCTCATTCTGTGCTATATTGAGTAGCAGAGGGGGAGAAAACTATGAACAATCTCTTTGACTATCGTGATTATCGCGACTTCCTAAAAGACCGGATAGCCGAACTGAAAAAGGCCCGTGTTAAGGTGAGTTGTCGCGCCATTGCCGCTGAACTGGGGATCAGTTCTGCCGGCCATGTATCGCAGATGATCAACGGTACAGCTGTAATCACGGAAACCCAACTCCCCAAACTGATGGAACTATTTCAGATCACCAAAAAGAGTGAACAAGAGTATTTCTCGCTTCTTGTGCGCTATCATCAGACCGGTCCGATGAACGAAAAGCGCGAACTCCTGCGGGAAATCGCTGGTAAATCGGGAAAACGTGGTGTTAAAGTGAGTCGCGATCAGTATGAGTTTTACCAAAAGTGGTACTACGCGGCAATTCGCGACATTCTCGATATCGCTCCGTTCAGCGGGGATTTTAAATCGTTGGCTCAGATGGTTGAACCGGCGATCTCCGTGCAGGAAGCGCGCAGTGCGATTTCCATTTTGGAGCGGCTCGGCATGATTATCCGCAACGAAAAAGGTGTCTATCAGGCGGCTTCTAAAATTCTCGAAGCGGACTTTGCCGAAGATTCGCGTGTGGTGCTCAGCGGGTATGCCGAAGCGATGATCAACCAAGCGAAACACGCACTCAATCGCATGGATCCGTCCGAGCGGTCAATTTCGTGGACCGGTTTCTCTGCTTCCGAAGCGGGATTCGATCTGATCCGCGACGAAATTCGCCTGTTCCGCGAACGAATCATGGAAATCGTCGAAAAAGACACCGCTGCATCTCGCGTCTATCACATGAATATTCACTGTTTTCCACTCTCTAAAGATCTGGGCGAGGCAAGTCATGAATAACGTGGAAAAACTAATCGTTCCAGCTATCGCATCTTTGATTGTTGCATGTGGGTCGCCCTTTGCCGGAACCGGTCAGCAGGGCGAAGCAAAAATTATGGGAATCGCCGTTACTTCTACCGGGACTGTTGCGGCGAATCAGTCACTTACTATAGCACCTGCAGCATTTATCGCTGAAAAAGAGTCAATTGTATCGCGGGC
Organism: bacterium; assembly: GCA_020048285.1. Classification (GTDB taxonomy): domain Bacteria; phylum Fibrobacterota; class Chitinivibrionia; order Chitinivibrionales; family Chitinivibrionaceae; genus JAIFMU01. Next base: position 1,845 of record JAIFMU010000116.1, read on the forward strand.
AATCGTGGAAAAAAAGGTCGTTGTAACTGATGCTAACGGCGTGTTTTCCATAGCGATTCAGCCGGGGCAGGCCGTGACCATTTCCGGCCGCAACGGCAACGATTTCATCTATTTGCCGGGTGTAATTATCGAAAGTGGTGACAAGAATCTCGGTTCTGTGCGATTTGAACCGGGTGTGGAAGTGAAGCTCTACCCGTGGTGGAACACTGATGGCGAATCGGATCGATTCACCGTGAAAGGTACTGACCTTGGTTATGTGATTCCCGATACGGCGGTGACCGCGATTTGGGTTCCTCGAAAGGCGATTGACCTGATCCACTATGATCAGTCGGGATCTGTTTCGATTCCGTTCAATGGCGAAGGTTCATCTGTTGGTTCGTTGGGAGATTCAGCGCGATGGGACTCTTCTGGCGTAAAAGATACGGTTATTTTTGTCCCTAAAGAAGCGCTTGTCAATGAACCGATTGCGCTGAAACTTCCCGCACAGATAACCGACGGTTTTCATATTGCGAAAATTAACTGGGGCGATAGCTCATTAGAAGAAAAGGTACAGGAGCCAAAGGTACAACACAAGTATTCTAAGGCTGGACAATACGCAGTTTCTATTGAAATGCTAAAACTCAATTCCAACACTGGCTTTTATGAAACGGTGCGGATGAACAAGTTCTTTATCACGATTACCGAATCGGGGAAGGAGGATCCCAACACCAATGACTCAACAATTGTCGGACCGAAAGGGACGAATTAACAGAATGAATACAAGTGTTTATGGACCAATAGGAAATCGAAAAAACAGTGATCGAAAGGATCAATCATGACTAAAAGAACGCTTTTCGCTGCCATTGCAGCAACAATTATGGTGGGATGTACCGCCGATGAACTCGTTCGTGCTGGTGATACAACTGCCGAAAAATCAGCCGTGCCGGTGCAGATCAGTTTTGCGGACAATCAGAAAAAGGTTATCACCGATTCGACTCATACAGCTGTCGCTATTGTGGCAAACAAAGATGGATCAAAAGATAGTTGCAAACTCGACATTACCACCGAAGGCATTTCGGGGATTGTAAAAGATGTAGATGCAAATGATACGGCGAAAGTTGAAATTGAAATTCGCGACCGCAACGGCAAACTGGAATACAAAGGTGTCGACCTTGTAAAAAAGAAAACTGATCGCGAATACGACAAGGTTCACATGGATCTTCACAAAGTTGACCGCGATCCGAACAAAAAAACAGACAACGACCGCATCTGCGATAAAAATGTGGTTGACCGCGAATTGGATGCAACACAGGTCCGTGCATACTTGACACTTCTGGTGGACATGCTCGATGTTGATCCTGAATTGAAAGAAGTTCTTGTCCAACAGATTGCCGTTCGTCAGTGGACTGAAAAAGATCTCTACCTTATTGAAGAGCTTGCGAGACTTATGTTCACATCGAAAGAATCAAAAGATTCTGTCGTTATTTTCGATAGAGATACAGTTGTCATTAAAGAAGATGGAACAGTGGTAGATCCCAAAATTGATTCGGTCTTTATCTCTTTTGGTATGGCCAAAGAGATGATCGACGGCGTAGCTCGCGAATATGGGATCAACAATGAAAAACTCTACGTGGCGGTAAAAGAGAACACTCCGGTTCTTCACGAACTCTGGCCGATCAATGCTAAAGAAAAAGTGTATATGATGATTGTTGATCAGGCGAAAAAGATAAAGGGTGGAGCGGTAAACGATTCAACTGGATTAACTGGCTGTTTCACCGAAAATCAACTCAAGGATATGGCACTCGCTGAAGCAAAAGCAAGCAATGTGTCTGGTGAAAAATTGCTCAACTGGTTGCGCGAAAATGGTTTTTTCAAAAAACAGTACAATTTCGGCCAAAAGGATGAGGTGTATAGCTGGATCAAAAAAGGAATCTACGTGATTTCGGTGAAAACAGACGATTCAACAGTGACCAATGATTCCACCAAAGTTGATTCAACAGTGACCAATGATTCCACCAAAGTCGATTCAACAGTGACCAATGATTCCACCAAAGTCGATTCAACTGTTGTCGATCCGGTGATCACTATTGTAACTGCCGATGAAATTGCCTATACTGCAAAAAATATGGCGCGGGAAACCAACACCGATCCTGAACTTCTGCTGAGCAACCTTCGCATGAAAACAAAGCTGTTTACGGTGGAGTGGAATTCAAATCAGTGGGGTGATATCTACGGCATTATCAAAATGGAAATCAGCGCGATTCAGAAAACTGATGGAAGCACCGATTCCGTGACTGTTGAACCGGCGATTATTTCCACCGAAGAGATCACCAAGTTGGCCAAAACCATGGCGATTGATCAGAATGTCAGTGCAGAAAAACTGATCAGCTACCTGCGTCTTGCCACGCCGCTCTACACAGAAACATGGTATACCACCAGTTATGACAAAGTGAAATGGGTCATTCAGGATGCAATTACCACTCAGTTTAAAGGTGGCGACAACGTGATCGACAATACGATCACTGATCCCAACACTGGCGTAAAAGATACTGTTTTTGTGAAAGACTCGTCGGGTTATATCGCCGGTTCTGACAGCGTGAACTACATTCTCCGTAAGTAAAAAGAGAATCGCAGCAATGCGGGAAATGGCGAATCGGCAATGGTTCGCCATTTTTGTTGCGATGAAAGAGAGCGATTCACAGGCTAGAGATAGCCACATTTTCGGTGCCTGAGCCAGTTGAAGGGAAACAACTAAGTGAAATGCGGGTGGATCGAGAGGTTCACCCGTTTTTGTATTGAAATATGAAACCTGTTGCCAAGCACCATTCAATTGTATATTGTATATACATTGTATTACACTGCGAGGGATCATGAGAGAGGGAAAAGTGATTCGATTTAACTTTGAAAAGAATGAAAAACTCAAAGTTGAACGAGGGGTTTCTTTCGAAGATGTTCTGATGTCTATCGAAGCAGAATTAGTAGTCGATGATTTGAAACACACAAATGAAGATAAATAACCGAATCAGCGTATCTTTGTGCTTTTGATTCAGATCAAAGAGTACGTCTATCTGGCTCCCTATATCGAAACAGATCATGAAATTTTCCTAAAGATGATTATCACATCTCACAAAATGAACACCCGCTACAACAAGGAGTCATAATGGAACTCGATGAATTTGAAAAAGATATTCTCGAAACGGTCGATGCTGATGAATGGGTCAGCACCGACTCTCTTGAGTCGCGTATTACCGAACTTCAGGCAAATCTCAAAAACCAGCAGAAAAAACTCATTTCGATTCGCGTACCTGAACAGGATCTCTACGAAGTCAAACGACGAGCGCTTGAAAGCGGAATCCCCTACCAAAACCTCATGCAAATACTGATACATCAGTATGCGTCAAACAAGATTCAACTGACGGTTTGACACTACAATTCTACGACAAATCGAAATGTGGGTGGATAGGAAGGTTCACCCATTTTCATTTGAGGACGTATATTCATCATACATAAAGGAGGAAACGAATATGAATCTGCTTTTTAATAGTCCGCTTAAAAGAATACTGATAAAAATCAGCCTCACATCTTTCATGGTTTCAATTCTAATCAGAACAATTAGTGAAACGGTTTTTCATACCCATGCTATTCCGATTTTGTTGGCAGCTTTTTTCTCCATAATACTTACCGTATCTTATATAAGTATTTCAATTTCATTACTATTGCTTTTTCTCCTTTTCATGTTCGAAGATGTTAAATCCAGAAAATTGCGAAGCCTGTTTTTAAAGCTTACTGTTATAGCGATTATTGCTTGGTTGATTCTTGAAACATGCAACAAGCTTTCGAACTATTATTTCAATTACCGTCCACCTGTACGATGTGCACAAGTTTTTCATGAGATGAGAGCACATGGATATTCCTTTGATTCCTTTCATGATTCGCTTTCACAAGCTGAAACATTACAAGAAGTGCAAGAGAACTACACCCTCGAGATACTATCCAACTCATCTGGTGATAGTGCTTGGTATTTCAAACCGATACCTGATTCCAAAGCACAGTTTGGCATTTGCATAGAGGAGAATGGTACGATCCATGAGTTTATCCATAAACCAATTGCAACCATTGAAGAGTGCAGAGAATCGCGCTCAAGATATATTGTTGATTCCATATTACATAAATAACTTACAATAAGGGACTTCCCATGCGCACAAAACAGTACATTCTCACTCTTATCGCAATTATCCTTCTCAGAATCGCCGATCTGGGAATTACGGCACTCTACACGCCAGATCTCGCTTCGGAATGGAATCCACTTGTTTCCGTATTTGGCGGATCGTGGGGAACACTGATACTATCGCAGATTTTGATCTTTTCTTTCACAGCAACGATGATGTTCTTCTATTTCAAACGAATCCCCGTTGCGATTGAACCAAAAGGACTTCGCCTCAATGATTTCCTGCGCACTTACTTTACCGGATCACCGAATCACGGATCGAAAAACCGCGCCCGAGCAGATTTGCGGAGTTTCCTACTTATTCCCGATAAACATAATGAGTCTTCGGTGGCGCAGATGAAACTTCGAATCAACCGTCATCTGATTTTCAACGGCTGGCTATTCATGAATGCGGTCATGCTCATTTCGATTTTTGCGATTATCCACAACCTTCTTCTTATCGCCGAAGTTCTGCCCTACATGGAGTTCGTCGGTTCGTGGTATCAGATCTATTTCCCTGCTGTTTTTATTACGGGAATATTTGCCAGCGCGATTAGTTTCGCCGTGGTGGAGTATCGGGCCTACCGAATTCAATAGCAGTTCAGGGTGAACTCGCCACGGCAAGTTTTCCTCTCATATTAAATTATCTTGACAAATCGACGCGATCTTGGTTGAATATAGCCAGACAACCATGCCCGCATTTTTCCGCTGGCTGGTATAGACAGGATAACTTAAGGAACAACTTATGGCTAAAGTAAGCGTCTATCTCAATTTTCCCGGAACCTGTGAATCGGCATTTCTGTTCTATCGATCCATATTTGGCGGGGAGTTTTCGTTTCCCTTTTCGCGTTTTTCTGATATGCCCGAAGGAGAACTTTCCGAAGAGGTAAAACAACAAATCATGCATGTATCACTTCCTATTCTGGGCGGATTTGAACTGATGGGTTCCGATGCTCCGGAAGAACTGGGATTTGCGGCTCGCCCAGGAACAATGACCCACCTCAACCTCGAAACAGACACCCGTGCCGAAGCAGATCGCCTGTTCGCGGCACTGAGTGAAAACGCCACAGTAGAACAGGAACTTCAGGAGATGTTTTGGGGCGATTACTACGGCGCACTGACCGATCAGTTCGGCATTCAGTGGATGTTCAACTGCGCTTCGAAAGAGTAAATTCAATTCCTGAACTGCAATCAATAAATAGAGCAATACAAACAGACGAGGTTCTATGAATACAAAAGCTTTCCATACTTTGAGTTACGGAATTTACGTTCTCACCTCAATTAAAAATGACACTCCCTATGGATGTATAATCAACACGGCGTTTCAGATTACATCAAGTCCCGCGAGGATCGCTGTTAGTTGCAATCGCGACAACTTTACCCATGGAATAATCTCTGAAAGCGGCGTGTTTGGCATTTCGGTTCTTCCTGAATCGGCTAGTTCATCGCTAATCGGAACCTTCGGGTACAAAAGTGGCCGCGATATCGACAAATTCGCCGGTGTTCACTGGACAATCGGCATGGAAACGGATGTGCCACTTCTCATGGAAGAGAGCATTTCTACCATCGAATGCCGAGTTATAGAGGTGCTCGACGTGGGGACGCACACAATTTTTGTGGGCGAAGTAGTCAATGCAGAAATACACGACGAATCAAACAAGGAAATGACCTATCGGTATTATCACAATGAACTAAAGGGCGTTGCACCAAAAAATGCTCCGACCTATATTGAAAAGGAAGCGACTATGGAAACGACAGAACTGTGGGTATGTGATCTCTGTGGCTACGAGTATGAATCAATGACAAATGCGGAATTTGAACAACTTCCCGATGACTGGGTCTGCCCCATCTGCGGAGCTGACAAGTCAATGTTTACTAAAAAATTATAATTCCCTTACCATATTTATAGGAGGAAGCGATGGCTTCGATTAAAGGAACCAAAACCGAACAAAATCTTCTCAAAGCGTTTGCCGGAGAATCACAGGCGCGCAACCGTTACGAATTTGCTGCGTCAGTAGCAAAAAAGGAGGGACTTGAACAGATTGCAGCACTCTTTTTGGAAACGTCACTTCAGGAAAAAGAGCATGCGAAAAAATTCTTTTCATTCCTCGAGGGTGGCGCTTTGGAAATCACCGCGGCCTATCCTGCGGGCGTAACCGGAACCACTGCTGATAATCTCAAGATGGCCGCTGAAGGCGAAAACGAAGAATGGACTGAGCTCTACCCTGCATTTGCGGCGATCGCTAAAGAAGAGGGATTCCCGGAAGTTGCGGCGGCGTTTACCATGATTGCCAAGGTCGAAGCAGCTCACGAAGAGCGGTACCGCAAACTTCTCGCAAATCTCGAAAATGATCTCGTTTTTGAAAAAGACGGCGAAGTGTATTGGGTATGTCGCAACTGTGGTCATATCCACAAAGGCAAAAAAGCCCCGGAACAATGTCCCGTCTGTCAGCATCCGAAAGCGTATTTCGAAGTAAAAGCTGAAAATTACTAAGATCTGCTGATTTGCTATGATACAACGGGAACGAATTGCTTCGTTCCCGTTTTTTTATGTGTGCCACGCATGTCAAATATCTAATGGGTGAAAGTCCCTAACGCGAGTGTCGGAGGAAGCGTATAGTGAAACGCAAGGGTG
>JAIFMU010000208.1 GCA_020048285.1 bacterium
TCCCACTGATCCGTGTGAGTCACAATTCCCCGTTCTATTCCCCAGATCGATTCAAAGGGATTTTTACTCAGCATATCCCACAACTCCATGGCCGCCTGAAACCGATCGCTTGCTTCGTGCTTCGCCCACATCTCCTTGTCGTCGGCGAAAGGCGACTCCACAGAAAATTTTAGGCAGAGAAAGATCATTTCACTGTTGCGATACCACAGACCTTCGCTTTCCAAAAAAGAGTCCCATGAACTGCTTTCGCGCAGGGGTTTCAGCAACCGGCGATACTCCGAATACTCTTTGTCCATGCGATCGAACAGGGGATTACTCCGCAGTTTCGTTTCGAATTTTTCCCAAAAATCGATGATAACCTGTTCAAATTGATCGTGAGAAAGATCGTTTAACGAGAACTCCATGAGAAGATTCTGGAACCGTTTCTCTTCGTTGATTGCAAAGACCGTGATGCGAGGATCGATTAACCGCGGCTTGCGATGATAGCGGCAGTCGGGAAAGAGATCAATGCACAGAACGGAATAAATATGCCCCATGTATGTTCGCAGTTCACGCAGTTTCGTAACCATCTCCCGCAACTGAACAGTTCCGGCTGCTTGCTCAACAGCGTGCCAGCAGAGCAGGAGTTCGACCCGCTCCTCTTCAATATCGAGAAAAACAGCATGTTGTTTTGATTCCGGCTTTGATAAAACGGCGATCAGCAATTTGAGATTCGGTTCATCCCAGATAAACCCGTATCCATCACCATAGGCGGGATTGACAAAATCCCGACGGGCATCGCTATCCACAGGAAGCAGTGAAACCGCCGCAGAGTAGTGAGGATCCAGACGCAATCCCTCTTCGTTCGTCAATCCAAGATCAGAAAATTCCCCGCCGCTCCATCGCGGGGTCTCAATCCACACATTGATTTGATAATCGATCGGTTCGAGAAACTTTTCCATAGCCTCCCACAGTTTTTCTTCTGCGTCGAGTACTCGCTGTCCCCCCTCGGATGCAACCAATGAATCCATGATCTGATCCAGCGAATCGCACTTTTCAGACCCATTTGTAACAACGAATTCGTTATCTTCAATGGTCAGAAGATGCCGAAGGTGTTTTGAAATATCCCTCATGGATGTTCTGTTTAGATTTATCATGTAATACTCCCTCTTTAGTCGGTGTGTCGAGCTTGTCGTTCAAAATGAAAGCGGGATTCCCATTGCTGAAAATCCCGCGGAAACCATTCAATCAAAATGGATCACGACGGAACAACGTCACCAAACATTTCGTACAATTCCGGCGTATCCTTGAGCGCAATTTTCGCAAATCCCAAAAACTCTACAACAGAGACGATGCAAGAATTTGTAATATAACCCGAAAATCGTAGGTTCGGCCCGATGTGGCCGATAGAAATTAGCGTAATCGGATGATTCAATCGTTCATAAGATTCCAACGCAGTGGCATATCTACGGGACATTTGAATTCTTGCACAAACACATACATCCACCATATAAAATAGAATGTGGTTCAGATTCAAGAAACAACGTCTATCAAATCCGCAGATTCTCGATCAAAATTTCACGTGCAGAGTTCATGATTCATAAGAGTAAAAGTGCATTGCAAGTATTGAATCGGAAAATAGATCGCAAATAGTTTCCCGATCACGTGAGCACCACATAGATTAGAGTGAACCCGTTTGATTTTGAGCTGAATAATTCAGATCTGCAGGCGGGCCATTACAAATGTGAGGTTTCCCATGGGAAAAGAACAAACCGCCAAAAAGGCCGTTAAAAAAGAACCTACAAAGACGCTTAAAGAGAAGCGTGCAGAAAAAGAGAACAAGCGCACCGAAAAGAGCGCCGCTGATCTCCGGAAATAACGTCGCGCATCAGCAATTCACTGCGGTCGAATCTTCACAGGTTCGGCCTTTTTTTTAATTTATTCTCGATATAAATCCTAGTCCCTGCGGAGAATCGGGAAATTTCCCACCAACGAAGAGTTCAGGAATCAAAAAAAAATCCCTCCCCCGATTGCTCGTAAGAGGGATTTGATCTATCGTTAAAACGAATCAGCGAGGATTATTTCGCTTTGCGTTTACCAAATCAGTGAAACAGGGTACTCTTCAAAACAGTGGTCGGCACTGATTAAGTACATAGATTCACTCATTGCCTGAGAAATCATAATTCTATCAAAGGGATCACGATGATGAAACGGCAGCGTCTGTAATACAGATAGATGCCCGATCTCAATCGGTAGAAGTTTAAAACTGTTCATCAAAATTTGTGAAGGGAAAAATTCACCCACCGGAGCCGGTAATTCCAATTTCCCCAATGAACTCTTAATCGTCATTTCCCACAGCGAAGCAATGCTGATATACACTTCGGCGTCGCTATTTTGAAGAATTGCAAGCGCGTGTTCCGATAGTTGATCTCCATTTACCCACCAGAGAAAAATATGCGTGTCGATTAAAACTTTCACATATGCCCCTGAAAATCAGAAATCGGAGAGTCAAAATCTGCGGAGATTTTAACCTGACCACGCGCAGTTCCCGGCTGGCGAATCGGTTTTCCACGGTGAACAGGAATTACCACCGCCACAGGAACTGACGGTGTTCCAATGAGAAACTCTTCACCATGCGTTACACCGTCAAGGATCGATGCAAATTTTTGGTACGCTTCGTTGAGTGCTATAGTCTTCATATCATTCCTACTTTCAACTGGATTGTCACACTAAAGATAGTTCTTTGATGTTTCAATTGGGTTCAGAAATACTTGATTTCTAATTTAAATCCCTCCCCCGATTTCTCGGAAGAGGGATTAAGAGATCGCGTACAGTTTTCCGTGAATCGAAACGTTCTAACAGTTCAGTGTCAGCAAGTAACTCAAAGGCAATTTGCACGGAAGCGAAGCATAGTGCTCAAAACTATTTGCAATATCCTGCGGCGATTCCCGAAAGGTCTCAATTGCAAAACCTGCCACAAGTGCCGAGGTAATAATCTGATCAAGTCGGTGGTGATACCAGTGATACTCGGGCGCATTGTATTCTGTTCCTACATAGTAGTCCAGTGAATCAGCACCGAAATATGGTTCTTCGGTAAAATACGACCCTTGAATTACTGGAGCATACTCAACAGATTTGTCCTCGTCGAACAGAACTGCACAGATCGGATGCTGTTCATTGATCACCATTTTTCCACCATCGACGAGAAGATTCCGGCAAATGGCAAAAAAACGATTGAGATCCTGAAGCCATCCGAGTGCTCCAATAGAAATATAGACCAGATCGAATGAGTTGTTCAGGGATTCCGGCAAATCGTACACACTTGAACAGATCAATTCCAAGGGTAGATTCGCTTCAAAGGCAATCTCTTTTCCCTGAAGAATAAACCCTTCGGTGAGATCTACGCCCACAGCACGGGATGCTCCCATGGCAAGAATGGCAAGTGTTTCACGACCGTTGTTACAGCAGAGTTGAATAATGCGTTTTCCTTTGACGTCGATTCGCTGAAGTTCCAGAAGTGAATCATCGTCGAGAAAATCGGTAAATCGTTTTTCCAAAATCCGTTGTGAAATTCTTTCTGATTGCGATTTCTTGTGATGAACCACAACCGCCTCCCATGCCAGTTTGTTGGCAGCCGTTGATTCCTGAAGGGTTGGTTTTTTGAATACTTGCTGCTCCATTGCAGATTCTCCTCTTGTGATTAAAAACGAGGAGTCGCGAAATAAAAAATGCGACCCCTCTAAAACGATTACTACTTTCTGTTTTCAGAAAGCAAATCATAGTTGAAAAATCGCCTGTCAGGGGCGGACCAATTCTGCTGACTCAATCATGGCAGAATCGGGAGTTTTTGATTTTCAGCGAACCGTTCGCTGTATGGCAAATATAATTGCTCCGCCGGCAAGTTTTTAACCTTTTGTCAAATGACAATTGATCTGCCGGTGAATTTTTAACCTTTTGTCAAATGAGAATAAATCTGCCGGCTGTGAAAACTAATAATCCCTCCCCCGATTGCTCGGAAGAGGGATTTAATCTATCGTAAAACGGTTCAGCGAGTTTTATTTCGCTTTGCGTTTTCCTTCGATAACAGCCTGAGCAGCAGCAAGACGTGCTACTGGTACACGGTATGGTGAACATGAAACATAGTCAAGTCCAACACGGTGGAAGAATTTCACTGATTCAGGATCTCCGCCATGCTCTCCACAAACACCACATTTGAGACCAGGACGACCTTCGCGACCTTTTTTCACGCCGAGTTCAACGAGTGAACCAACACCCTCTTGGTCGATCGATACAAATGGGTCTTCGAGAAGAACCTTTTTGTCAAGGTAGTCAGGAAGGAACGAACCGATATCGTCACGAGAGTAACCGAAGGTCATCTGCGTAAGGTCGTTTGTTCCGAATGAGAAGAATTCCGCACCGTCAGCTCCGCCTGAAACTTTATCAGCTACAAGAGTCGCACGAGGGATTTCCATCATTGTACCAACCTGATAGGTGAATTTCGCACCACGTTCAGCGATGATTTTGTCCGCAGTTTCACGAATGATTTTCGCAAGGTACTGGAACTCTTCAGGCTTACCGATAAGTGGAACCATGATTTCAGGTTTTACACTGATACCCTGAGCTGACATGTTACATGCAGCTTCGATGATCGCAGTTGCCTGCATAACACAGATTTCTGGGTAGGTAATAGAAAGACGACATCCACGGTGACCAAGCATCGGGTTCATTTCGTGAAGTGATTCGATTTTCTTTTCGACAACTTCAAGAGCAACACCCATACGCTGAGCCATCTCTTTTACGCCCGCGTCATCAGCAGGAAGGAATTCGTGAAGAGGTGGATCGAGAAGACGAATGGTAACACCACAGTCGTTCATTTCACGGAAGATTCCTTCGAAATCTTCACGTTGGAACGGAAGGAGTTCAGCAATTGCTTCTTCACGTTTTTCGAGAGTTTCCGCAAGAATCATCTTACGAACTGACCATACGCGGTCACCTTCGAAGAACATGTGTTCGGTACGGCAAAGGCCGATACCCTGAGCACCGAGAGCACGTGCAACACGTGAATCGTTCGGGGAGTCAGCGTTTGTACGAACAAGAAGAGTTTTATGTTTGTCAGCCCAAGTCATCATGTTTACGAACATTTCGTATACTTCAGTTTTCTGAGCTTCGATATCGCCATCAACAACACCAGCGATTACCGGTGAAGCAGAAGTTGGGATGTCGCCAAGAATCATTTCACCTGTTGAACCGTCGATAGCAACCATGTCGCCCTCTTTAACGGTGAATGCACCAACGGTAAGCGTTTTGGTTTCATAGTTCATGTCAAGGTCAGATGCACCAACCACACAACATTTACCCCATGAACGCGCTACAACCGCAGCGTGAGAAGTCATACCACCAGTTGAAGTAACGGTAGCTTCTGAGTAGAGCATACCCGCAACGTCTTCAGGTGAAGTCTCTTTACGGAAGAGAACAACTTTTTTACCCGCTTTTGCCCATGCTTCAGCATCGTCAGCAGTAAATACAGCCTGACCAGTTGCAGCACCAGGACCAGCAGGAAGACCTTTTCCGAAAAGACGGCCATCAGCGATTGCTTTTGCTTTGTCTGCAGGGTTAAGGATCGGGAAAAGAAGCTGGTTAAGGTGATCACCAGAAACGCGCATAATCGCTTCTTCTTCAGTGATAAGTTTTTCTTTAACCATGTCGTATGCCATTTTAACAGCAGCCATACCGGTACGTTTTCCGCCACGAGTCTGAAGCATGTAAAGCACGCCCTCTTCGATGGTGAATTCGATATCCTGCATGTCGGTATAGTGAGTTTCAAGTTTGAGACGGATTGCATCAAGCTGAGCGTAGATTTCAGGCCAGATACGAGCCATTTCAGCGATAGGCATTGGAGTACGGATACCCGCAACAACGTCTTCACCCTGAGCGTTTACAAGGAATTCACCGTAGAATTCGTTTGTTCCGATTGATGGGTCACGAGTAAACGCAACACCAGTACCTGATGTGTCACCCATGTTACCGAATACCATCGCCTGAACGTTTACCGCGGTTCCGTTAAGACCGTGGATTTTTTCTTTTGTACGATAGAGTTCTGCACGAGGAGACATCCATGACTGGATAACAGCCATTACTGATTCAACAAGCTGATCGCGAGCTGCAGTTGGGAAATCAACGCCTACATATTTTTTGTATACCGCTTTGTATTCTGCAACAACTTCTTTGAGTTCATCAACAGTAAGCTGGTTGTCGAATTCACGACCATATTTTGCTTTAACAGCAGTGAGTTTTTCTTCGAAATGGTGGTGATCAACACCTTTTACCACGTCACCAAACATGTTGATGAAACGACGGTATGAGTCCCAAGCCATAAGTGGGTTGCCAGTCTTTTTAGAAAGACCTGCAACAACTTCGTCATTGATACCAAGGTTAAGAACAGTGTCCATCATACCAGGCATAGAAACCGCAGCACCTGAACGAACAGATACGAGAAGTGGGTTTTCTACGTTACCGAATTTTTTGCCGGTGTTTTTTTCAAGAGTTGCAATCTGTGCATCAAGTTCTGCATCGAGAGTTGCTGGAAGAGTTTTACCGTTGTCGTAGTAGTACCCACAAACATTAGTGGTAATAGTGAATCCAGCAGGAACAGGGATACCAATCTGTGACATGTCAGCGAGGTTAGCACCTTTTCCGCCGAGAATCATTTTCATCGATCTGTCGCCTTCAGCAGCACCGCCGCCGAAACCATAGATGTACTTTTCAGCCATCAAAGCCTCCAAAATAGGGTTATAAATAGAATAGTAAGTTCACTTCTGCGCAGGAATATACATAATTGCACGTGTTAATCGACTCAGAGTTTCACCATTTCACGGTGTCAAACTAGTTCAAAAAGCGGTATAAGAGTTCGTTCAGATGTTCATAATTGACCGGCTTTGACAGGAATTCATTCATGCCCGCATTAACGCATTCTGTGAAATCGGCATTTGCCGTCACTGCAATAATTGGCGTGCGTTCATCGAAACGGCGAATTGCAGTCGTCGCCGCAAACCCATCCATTATGGGCATTTGAATATCCATCAGAATAAGATCATACCGATGTTTTTTCTGAAGTCGCACCGCTTCTTCGCCATTAAACGCCAATTCTGTTGAACATCCCATCTTCTCGACCATCATAGAAAGAAGCTTGCAGTTGACCTGATTATCATCTACTACAAGAATAGTAAAATCATCAAGCTTGGCCACCGGTTCAGAGTAATCAGCCACAATAGGAATGGAAAGCATAACAGATGTGCCGCGTTCGACAATACTTTCAATACTGATTTCTCCACCCATCGCTTTGACTACCGCATCTGTGATCGACAACCCGAGTCCAACACCTTCATAGCGCTGAGAGAAAGTAAATTCATCAGTACGATGAAATGCTTCGAAAAAGGCGTTGCGCAGCTCCTCCTTTAGTCCGCAACCAGTATCAGAGACTGAGCAGGTCAGCTTTTCATTGTGATAGGAAATATTGCACGTTACACCACCCACTTCTGTGTATTTCACGGCATTGAACATTATGTTCGCCATGGCAAGCTGGATGTGATCGCGATCTCCACGGTAATGTTCAGGCATGGTCGGCGTTCCGTAGAGCACGGTGAACGCGATCCCTTTTTCTTCTGCCCGAGTCACAAAATGGGTTTGCAGTTCAGAAACCATTTCCTTGAGATTAAAGCGATGTGACAAAATCCGTAGCTTGCCATTCTCTGCCGCAACGTATCCAAAAATATTCTGAAGTGTGATATTCAAACGGTGGAACGATGCAAATACACCCGTAGAAATGAGTTGGTCTAGCGATTCATTGCCAAAGCGATCTTTCAGGGCGCGAAGCCCCGTGTCCATCCCATGAAGTGGCGTGCGCAGTTCGTGAGCAATAGTTTGAATAAATGATTCACGACTTGCCGACTCCACGGCAATCTTGTGGTTCGCTTCGAGTAGTTCTATCCGATAGTACAACAGGTCGTCGTATGCTTTTCGCTGGCGCATCATCAGCGCTCCGAGCATCGACAAGGTTACCAACAAATAGCCATAGGAAACCCACCAAAAAAGAGGAAGCACATTAATTTTCAAATAATGAAAATCGTGAATTACCAAAGCGATAAATGCTAGAAACCCCGTAAAAATAAGGGCCACTTCTAATTTTCGCGTAGTAAATACTGATCTAACGAGAATTGCAAGAACAAGGAGAAATTCAGCGTTGGCGACGAGCATACCGATACCATTAAATGATTGATTAATACCAACTTTTCCTTGATCAGCAAAGGCTACAATCAACGAACTCCACAACGTCAAACCCAAGGGAATCCAAAAAAGCAACCGTGAGCGATCGAGAATAACCGTATAACTTCGTACAAACAACAACATCCAAAGCGGTAAAAACAGCGTGCCAATTCGAGCAATTTTGAAAAGGATAATTTCGTTGAATTGCTGGCTGTTTAAGGGAAAGATGAGAAGTGCAAAAACCAGTGTCAATGAAAAGAGAGCAAAATAGAGCACCTCCTTCTCTTTCCTTCCGGAAACGATGTAGGTTCCTCCAAAGAGAATTGCAATAAAAATAGCGGCAACAAGGATTCCATTCAGAAGATGAATATTAAAAAAGCTAACCAGCGTTGCTCGATTCACCACATCTGACAGTT
>JAIFMU010000032.1 GCA_020048285.1 bacterium
ACTCCAGCAAGGATCGCTAACTATTTCAAACACGAAAAGATTCTGTACGCGGGGGTATAAAACATGTCATATTTGCCCCGCGAAGCAATAGCTATTGTATTTCGACAAAAAAACGGTTGAGAACGATCATGGCTATCCCGCCAATAAAGGTACAGACATTCAGTACGGTCAGTGAAAACCGCGGACTGAATCGATACCAAAAACAGATCGAACTAAATCCGTATCCCCAAAATGCCGCTGTTAATTGCCAGAGTATGGTATCAGCGGTAAAGGCTTTGTAGAGAAACCACGGATATAGAATCGCGTTGGGGACGGCAATTATGGGATAGATCAAAAGATCGCGCAGTTCAAAAAGATGGCGATTCAATACGATATCACCCACCAAAAGTCCGACGCCGAGAACTGAAAAATGGCCCAACAGCGCCAAAAAGGGATTGCGTTTTTTAGGTTGAGCGGTTTTGTATTTCAGTGGTTGCGACGGCTGAGAAACCACTTTTTTGCGGATGATCTTTTTAGTCGGAACCATTTTTTTCCCTGTCAAAGTTCGCCTCTCATGTGAAACTAGTTCATCAAAACAATCGGCTAGCGCCTATTTTCGAGCAACAGCAAGATCTTGACTATGCAAAGATTTGTACTCTTTCATTTTTCGGCTTGCGATCCAGCAGACAACTACCCCTGAAAGAGTTAATTGAGCCCCCGGAGTATACTGCAATTCTGTATCACCTGATTTATTCCGCAGGGCAATATTTGTCACCACAGTGCCTCCACCAACCAACCCAAGAACAAATCCGATTTTTTCCAGCTTCTTAAACCAACCGACCCGCTCTGCGGCTTCTTCTGTTGAGTACATACCACCGGATGGAGCAGCGATTCGTACCACGGGTCTGCCAAGAGCTGCCGAATGATTTCCATTCGAATCGAATTCATTAACATTCCCGAATGTCTGTGAAACAACATTCAGCGATAAACATACAAATAGTATGAGAGTTTTGTGGATCATATCTAGCCCCGTTAAATTTGTTGACCGCAAAAAAATTAGAAAGCGCAAGAGAAGCGAAGACCTGCCCGCTCGCCATCATACAACAGACCAACCGAAGTTGGTTCAAAGAGCGAGCGATACTCTTTTTCCTTTGTCGCCCCAATACTATTTACAACCAGACCGGAAATAGTCAGTGGGATTCCCGGTACTAGCAGTAAAATCCCAAGCCCGCCTTGAGGATCTTGAGTTGATTTATTAACGCTCGTTGCTGTCGTCGAAGTCTCCCAATCAGCACTGGTAACCATCAAAATACCAAACAACGTGGCAGCGCCGCCACCGATGAGCATTCCAAGCCCCTTCTTTTTCATCTTACCGTATCGAAGAGCATTTTGTTCCGCTTCATTCTGCGTATAACTTCCCCCAGAAGGAGCTGTTCGTTCTTCACTTGTTGCTAAAGTCGAACTGGAAATATCCGAAAGAGTTAAGACATCTTTTTCGCCATAGTTTTCATAAGAAACACTCGTTCCTGTGGGGAACCTTACGACAGCAATCGTCTTTTTCGCGATTTCAAACGGAACAGATCCCGTGGAAACACGATACAGAGTACCAACAGTGTCAATCAGTTCAACCGATCGAACCGCACCGCTTTTGAACGCAATTTCAATCGTTTCGGCATAAATTGACAGAACAAAAACAATGACCACTCCACATACTCGAATAACACAACTCATTCACTACCCCTTCCGAAATATTTCTACCGCTTCCATAATTTTTGCCGCCACATCCTCCTGCGAACCGCCTTCTGCAGAGATCGTCAGATGCGCGTATTTTTTGTAGAGAACCTGACGCTCTTCAAAAAGATCTTCAAACGTTTGATCATCGCTTTTGGCAATTCCACGACTTTCAAAATTTTTGATTCGGCGATTCAACTCTTCGAATGAAACTTCCAAAAAAACCACCGTCGAAATGGATCGCAAGTGGTTCATGGCTCGTTCACTATACGCTGCCGATCCGCCTGTAGAAATCACACAGCCATCGATATTAATTTTCATAATCTCATCCTCTTCAATTTCGCGAAGATAGAGATGACCGCGCTCGTCCATAATTTTCTGCAGTGGTTTCTGCCGATTGATCTGTATCAAAATATCCGTATCGAGAAAACCGAGAGAACAATTTTTGGCGAGAATAATGCCGGTAGTACTTTTTCCTGCGCCGGGCATGCCGATCAGGGTGATATTGCTACTCATTTTAGCTCCTTAATTTACTCGGAAAATAGGTTGAAGCGAGAGAGATAATCGAAAAGATTTACCGTCACACATCCTCAAAAATAGACCTTTCCCCGGCGGGCTACTCGAAAGATTACCTAGAGAGACAATGACAAAGAGAGTGCCGAAAACTATTTTACGCGCGTTCTATAAATAAAATCAAAAATCAGAGGTGAATTGTGGCTATTGAAGGCTTTAATGAACAGATGCAGGTTCGCTACGACAAAATTGCATTGATCAAAGAATCAGGCGAACAACCCTATGCAGATCGTTTCGAAGCTACTCACAACATGGCAGAAGCTGCTGTGCTTGAAGATGGTACTACGGGCGTAAAAATTTGTGGTCGAATTGTCGCTTCACGGGGAATGGGAAATCTTGTTTTCGGTCACCTGTTTAGCTATGATGGCAAAATGCAGTTCGCTCTTCAGAAAAAAACGTTGGGCGATCGCTTCAAACTGTTCAGCAAAATCACCGACATTGGTGACTTCGTTGGTTTGACCGGTGAAATCATGACAACTCATACCGGTGAAAAAACACTCAATGTGACAGAATGGAAATTCCTTACGAAAACCATTCGCCCACTTCCTGAAAAATTCCACGGGATCACCGATGCGGAACTTCGTATTCGTCGTCGTTATCTCGACATGATCATGAACGAAGAGATTATGACTCGCTTTAAAGTTCGTACCAAAGTGATCAAAACGATTCGCAATTTCCTTGACGATCACGCGTTCGTAGAGATCGACACACCGGTTCTGACCAATAAAGCTTCAGGTGCAATGGCTCGCCCCTTTGTAACTCACAACAACGCACTCGATATCGATGTGTTCCTTCGCATTGCCCCTGAAACTTACCTCAAACGAGCGATCGCCGGTGGTATGGAACGGGTGTACGAATTTGCACGGTCATTCCGTAACGAAGGTGTAGACGCATCACATCTCCCTGATTTTACTCTTCTTGAGTATTATGCGTCGTACTGGAACTACGAAGACAACATGAATTTCACCGAGAAATTGCTCAAACATCTTCTCATGGAAATCAAAGGATCACTGCAGATTGAATACGACTCTACGGCAATCGACTTTGATGGTTCATGGCCGCGGATTTCATTCCGCGATCTCATTTTCCGCGATTCTGGCATCGACATTTACGAGTGCGATACCAAAGAAAAAGTAATGGCGAAAATCGAAGAAAAAGGGATCAAATTCGACGATATGCACGAAGTTCGCAAAGCGGGCCGTGGCACGTTGATCGACCTACTCTACAAAAAAGTAAGTCGTCCGGCGATTATCAATCCGCTGTTCATTACCAATCACCCGATCGACCTTTCGCCACTCGCCCGTCAGAGCGATACGAATGTGCTTGAAACAGACCGTTTCCAGCTTGTCGTAAATGGCTGGGAAGTAATCAACTCTTACTCGGAACTTGTCGATCCAGTGGATCAGCGTCAGCGTTTCGAAGTTCAGCTCGATGCGCGTGCGAAAGGTGACTTGGACGCAATGGATATCGACGAAGATTTCCTCACCGCTATGGAGTACGGCATGCCGCCGATTTCTGGCTGGGGTATCGGAATCGACCGCATGGTAGCACTTCTCACCGATGCGAAAACACTTCGCGACGTGGTACTGTTCCCGCTCCTGCGTCCAGAAAACAAGTAATCCCACTGTTCCCAAACCCATTGTAGGGGCACGGCGCGCTGTGCCCCTACATTTTCAAGGAAGTATCGCTTGATGAATTTCGAACTCTTTGTGTCACTACGCTATCTTCACGGCCGCAAAATGGGGTTCGTATCGATTATCACGATGCTGTCCATAATCGGGGTTATCCTAGGAACGGTGGTTCTGATTTGTGCCCTTTCCATTTCCAATGGATTTGAAACAGAGGTGCGCGACCGCATCGTGGGAACTTTTGCACACGCGCGGATTCTCAAATACAACGGCGAATCGGTCACCAATCCAGACTCGTTGTCACGAGAAATAGAAAAACATCCTCAAGTAGTTGCTACTGCGCCTATTATCATGGGAAAAGGCGCCGCCGAATGCGAATCGCTTCAAGAAGGCGTCATGATCATGGCGATCGACGACTCCTTGGAAAAAGGGGTATCCGATCTTCACAAAAAGATCGTTGACGGCGAATTCTCACTGGCACCAACCAAATCAAAACGAGACCGCGAACTCCCCGCCTGTTTTATCGGGAACGGCCTCGCTGCAAAATTTGGCGTTCGCGCCAAAGATGAAATCGTACTCATGACTGTCTCCCAAGAAGATGGTTCAATTGACCCTACACCAAAAATGATCAGACTAGTTATTTCCGGCGTGTTCGAAACAGGCATGTACGAATATGATCAAGGGTTGATCTACGTTTCGATCGGTTCAGGGCAGAAGCTGTTCTCCATGCCCAATGGCGTCGAAGGCATTTCCCTGCGTGTAAAAGAGATGAACAACGCCGCCTCAATCGCCAAGGAGATCAACGAGCAATTGGGTGGATATCCTTTCAAATTTAGCGATTGGCAGACACAAAACAAATCGCTCTTCCAGTGGATGAAACTGGAAAAACTTATCATAACCCTTTTTCTTTCTATTATCATTCTCGTTGCAGCGTTCAATATTATGGCCACGCGAATTATGATAATCATGGAAAAACGCCGCGAAATTGGCATTCTCATGAGCATGGGTGTCACTCGCGCAGGAATCATGAAAATCTTCCTGCTCAACGGAGTCGTCATCGGCCTGATCGGTTCGACAATCGGTACTACCATCGGCGTTTTAATCAGTTATATTCAACACAAGTACCATCTTATTCCCCTTGCGGGCGACATCTATTTCGTCAACTTTCTTCCTGCAATCGTGGAACCGATGGATGTTCTCACCGTTTTTATCGGAACGAATGTACTCTGCATTCTCGCCACACTCTACCCCGCTTGGAGCGCATCGAAACTGCTGCCCGCTCAGGCAATACGTTTGGAGTAACTATGTTGCAAATCGAAGGAATTACCAAGCGCTTTGCCGAAGGACACTCGTCTCTAACAGTTCTTGAAAACCTAACATTCGCTGTTGAACCAGGAACGCGCGCTGCGCTCATGGGTGCTTCAGGGGCAGGAAAAACGACGCTTCTCCAGATCATCGGAGGGCTCGATCGCCCTTCGGAAGGTTCAGTCAAAATCAAAGGTATCGAAATCGGAAAAATGAACGAGCAGGCACTGGCGAAATTTCGCAGTGAACAACTGGGATTCATCTTCCAATTTCACCACCTCATGAGCGATTTTACCGCTCTTGAAAATGTCATGATTCCCGGATTGATCGCAGGAAAGACTCGCGCTACCTGCATCAAACGGGGACGGGAACTTCTGGCAGAAGTTGGCGTGAAGCACCGCGCAACTCATAATCCAGGTGAACTTTCCGGTGGTGAACGGCAACGTGTTGCCCTCGCTCGAGCACTGTTCAACGAACCGGCGCTGATACTTGCGGATGAGCCAACAGGAAATCTCGACAAAGAGAATCGCCTTCACTTTCTCGATCTTGTAGAACGACTCAACCGCGAAACCGGTCAAACGTTTCTAATCGCCACACACGACGAAGACGTAGCATCCGCTATGGACTATCGTTTGATTCTTAACGACAAACAGATAACAAAGGAGTCATAATGGAACTCTGTGAAGTTTGCCGTATCAATACGGCAACAATTCATCTGACTCAAATTCAAAACGGCGAAACCCTAACCCGCCATATCTGCGAAGAGTGCGCTGAAGAAGAAGGAATCCCGTTTGGTGGAAACGTGCAAGAGAGCGACAGCGAATTTGAGAATATCGACAATCTCGACAACGAGCCTCTTATCTGCGCACATTGTGGGACGACAGAAGATCAACTCGCCGCTTCCGGTGAAGTAGGTTGTACGAAGTGTTACCAAGTGTTCCGCGATTTTCTTGATGAGCGAAGCAGCTACCACGCCGCTTTCCGCCGGTATGACGGGAAAAAATATCGTCAATCGGGATCGCGGAGTTTCCAAAGCGAACTTGATACACTGCGTCGCGAATTGGGCACTGCCATTGTAGAACAGCGGTTCGAAACTGCCGCAGTTCTGCGCGACCGCATCCTTGAATTGGAAAGCCGCGAGGAAGAGTCATGGAACTGAAAAATCTAATTATGCAGCGCCCGATTTGGCTCACCCCTTCGGCCACGTCGGATACCATTCTCCTCTCTTCAGAAACAACGGTGTCGCGTAATCTCGACAAGTTCCCCTTTCCCAATAAAGCATCGCTTCAGCAAAAGTCCGAAATTTTTAGTTCCATTGAGACAGCAGTAAAAAAGAGGTCGATTCTCGGCGAAAGCCCGCTGCCGATGAATCTTAATGATGTGAACGATCTAGCAAAAACGGTTCTCTTTGAACGCGACTTTATCCCAATCGAGATGATTAATGGTGGCGAGGGTTCACGCGGAGTGATTCTCAATGACTACAACATGAGTCTCACAATCAACGGAGAAAATCACCTGCGACTCTCCCACTTCTCCGACGGTTCCGATTTGCAAAAGTCATGGGAGATGGTAGATACGTCGGACACGCTTCTCGGCAAAGAGTTGACCTACGCCTACGATCCGTCTGTAGGTTTTTTGCTCAGTCGTCCCGACCAAAGTGGCACCGGCCTTGAAATATCTTTCACCTTACAGCTAGCGGGGCTTGTTTATACGGAAACACTTGACCAAGTGCTGTCAGGCGCGTCACAACTCGGCATGAACGGTCAGGGAAAATTCCGCCACGGCACAGATGCATGGGGTGGTTATTTTACTCTCACCGGAGGCAATTTCCTCGGCAACTCCGAGCAGGAGATTCTCGCCAAAAGCAAAGCGATAATAGCGGAGATTCGCGAAAAAGAGCTGGAATCGCGAGAAAGACTGTTCCTCGAAGCACCTCTGGAAATGGAAGACAAAATCTGGCGAGCCTTTGGGGTTCTTTCTCACTGTCGACTCCTTTCAGTACCACAACTGCTCAATCTCACCAGCCTGATCCGCCTCGGCTTGGAACGAAACTATGCAATGGATGGATTGACTATCGAAGCCGTAAACGGGATTATCGCTACAGCGTTGCAAGGAAATGTAGCACTTCTCCTTGAAACAGTTCCCACCGAGCCATCAGAACTTGATGCTCAGCGCGCTAGTGTTGTCCGTTCGATTTTTCGCGCATAAAAACGGCGGATAAATTCCGCCGACATACCCCACACTATCTATGCACATTTATCTCTATATCAATTTGATAACACATCTATACAACTTCTGTTTCCTATTTATACATTTCGAGCGTTCTTCTCTCATTATTTATGAAATTGCACTCACACTCAAAACTTAACCATTGTATATTTCACATACTGAAAATCAAGAATGATTTACCGACCTCGAAACGATTAGCCGTTTTACTATTCACATCACAGTACATACAGCATTCCCTAAAGGTAGGCACATGGTAATAAAACACGAGCGGTTGATCAAAACTACATCTGTTAGAACAACAGTACTTCTCGCGTTGGGATTCCTGTCTGCAATATTTACCCTTCGTTTATTTGTATCATCTGTGGGACTTCCACCGTCAACTACACACTTGGTAATCTGGTTCATTCTTCTTACTCCCTATGCGTTTTCGCGCAGAGTCCCCTATGTTTTAGTCACGATCTGTTTATCTGTAACTCTTTTTATGATCTATAGATCATCGCAAATGCCCATGCGGATGGGCCCCCCATCAATGGCAAATGCCTATCTGACCACAACAATAAGCGGAATTATGGTTGCCATAATCGCCGAAGTCACCTTTCGGTATCGCACGCGATCGGCACAACTGGTCAAAGCATTGCGCGAAGCCCGCGAAACAGCGATAAAAGCAGATCAGGCAAAGGGAAGTTTTCTAGCCAACATGAGTCACGAAATCAGAACGCCGATCAGTGGAATCATGGGCGTTCTGGAGATTTTAAAATCAGAAACTACCAATTCTCGTCAACACGAACTGATGAATATGGCTTCAGACAGTTCAGATGTCCTTCTCAATATTGTCAACAACATTCTCGACTATTCAAAAATCGAAGCAGGAAAATTGGAACTGGCTAACGAACCGTTTTCACCGTCTCGACTCTTTGAAAAAGTTGCTCGCAACTTTTCGCTTATGGCAGAATCAAAGGGAATCGAATTTACCAGCGATATTGATGATTCACTTCCCGACTATATCGAAGGTGATCGCTATCGATTCCGGCAGATTCTGACAAATCTCATTAGCAATGCGATCAAATACACCGACAAGGGAACGGTTCATTTCTTTGTCAAAGGACGACGTCGCGGATCCTTTGTAGCATTAGAAATCAAAGTATCCGACTCTGGGATTGGCATTCCCGAATCAGCTCTCGAGAAACTATTCACCCC
>JAIFMU010000115.1 GCA_020048285.1 bacterium
GCGCTTACACCAATCGTAATAGCCGGATCTCGAAACATCGAGAAGTTTACTCAAGAGCCGGAAGGGATACCCGGAACAGTAATCATGAATGAACTCGTAGATTACCGCTGGCTTCTGGCCAAGAATCCCATGGCTTTTTTAAAATTTCATTCTCCATGAACATATCATCCAGCTCACGCTTCAGCTTACGCAGCTCTTCACGATCTTCTTCAGCCGTGCCGGCATTCTTTTCAAATTCAGAAATCCAGCCAGTTAGAGCTCCCTGATACAGCCCCAGTTCACGCTCTACTTGGGATTGCTTTTTACCTGAAACCTTCACCAGTTCCACTGCTTTACGCTTGAAAGCCTCGTCATACACATTTTTTCGTTTCTTCTCATTCATTTGAAACTCCTTCTGTTAAAAACAGTTTGGGTTCTCAAATGTCCGAAAAAACGACGGTAATTCAGTGACAATAATTGAACTTCTGCATAACCAACACCATTTGTACAAAATCTGCAAATTCATCATTTCAGAGTTCGGGACTTTCAGGATATTGTTCGTCACTCTTGACACATGCATACACTCATCAGAAAATCACATTGAGTCGTTTCTTGTTTAAGAATGTCTGTGCATTCTGTTTCATACATATCTCATCTGTTACAACCAAATCAATTCAGTCTTTGCCACCGCTATCCCTTTTGATTCTAAAAACTCACGATAAAAGGATAACTGTTTGTCGTATTTTTCAACTTTATCTGAGCTCTCTTTTCCTGTTTTGAAATCAAAAATATGCCAATTTCCTGATTGTGGATCCTTTACAATAAGATCAATAAAACCATTTTGTGTACCGTCGTTAAATGGAAGTTCGAAATGGTGTTCGGCACCAGATTTGAGAAGTTCGTAGACGCGATGGCTCACGAGTTTACTCAGTGAATCTCCGATCTTTTCCCGATCTAGTGTATGGAAAATGCCTTCACTGTCGAGAATCGTATCAAAATCATTCGTGACGAACTTTTGCCAATGAAGCTCGATAATTTTATGTACCATGCTCCCACGATAGACGGCTTCCTGAGCATTTTTGTACATCACCGAGTCTGAAGTGGCTGATTTATTTGCCAGTTCTGGAAATGCAATAGGTTCCATTGTAAAGGGTACTTTAGCACGAACCGGTTTCTTACGAATCATGTATGGGGCAGCAGGAATAATATCTCCACCAGATGCATGAAGTTCTGCAATATCACTTCCAAGTCCATTAGTGATCATGCCAAGATATGAATCCTTGGAAACGGAAAATCCATCTTTTGTATGTTTGATTACTCCCGAAATAACAATGTCATGTTCTGCCCGAGTTAAGGCCACATAGAGTAACCGCTTTTTCTCTTCGATATGCTTACGTTTGTCAATCTCTGCGAGAATTGAAAAGGCTGCAGGTTGATAATTTTCACATTTGAACCCGATCAAATGGGTCGTCTGCTTTGAGTTTTGTTCGTGTGTGGTCATTGTATTGATCTTGATTGATTCACGAGATGGCTGACCAACTAAGTTTTTATCTGAATTCGCCAGAATGACCATTGGATACGCAAGACCTTTGGTACTATGAATCGTGCAAAGTTCAATACTTTCAACGGTGTCGGATGTGAAAAATGCTTCATTTTCTTTTAGCTCTGTGGAATTAACGGCAAAATCAAGAAGTTCGATAAGTTCTTTCATCGGGTTATCACAATTTTGTTCATGTTCGATGACCAAGGCAAGGAACTTATTCATGTTCGCTTCACGCTGTTCATAGTCATCAAATTCCGCGTAGATTTCACGGATATGTGATGTTCGGATAATCTCTGCGGTCAGTTCCGATGGTGTCATTGTTTTGTACAAATCTACAAATCGTTTCATCGCTTCTGGAATCGTATTCTCACTCATATGGAGTGCAACTTCGTTATCAGAACAGCGAATCGCAAAAGATCGATATGCTGCCGAAAGGAAGAATCGATCCCTCTTTGAAAAGGATGAGGAATTTCCATTATAGAGTTCTCCACTGATTACCTTTTCATGTTTCCAGGACAGAAGTTTTACCGATTTGATAACTGAGTAAAGGGCGAATACTTCGTGAGTACGGAAAAAGTTTTCGCTTGCACTCAGTTTGCATTGGACGCCAAACTTGTTTAGTTCTCGTTTAAGTTCGAGCATTTTTGTGCTTGCATCAAACAGAACCGCAATCGCTTTTTTCTTTTCTGTAATCAAGTTGGTAATATGCCTGTAATCAGTTGATGCACCATCGACGATATTGCGAATCAGTTTTGCAATTTGAGTGTATTCAGTTTTCTCATCATCGCTAACATCGGTGATCATGAACTTAAATGATCCTGCATCTTGGCGCGAAGAGTTTGCAACTTTCAGATCCTGATGTTCCGCACAAAAATTCGTTACGAGTTTTGTATAGGACTTGTTAAGATTGAAAATCACCTTGAACATTTCATTTACCGAACTGAGAACGATACCATCACTTCGATAGTTCTCTACCATCGGTTCGACCGAATCAAACTTAGTGCGATCAGAAACTGCCTCATGGAATACTTCGATTTCGGCTCCCTGAAAAGCGTAGATCGACTGTTTTGAATCACCAACAACAAACAAATTTGTTTTTTCAGAACAAGCTTTTGAAATCAGTTCAAACTGAAGCGCGTTGGTGTCCTGAAACTCGTCAATCATCATATACCGGATCAACGGCTTTTGCGATTGAAACTCTGTGCGGTTCACAAGATCGGCGGTGTTTTGAATAATTGAATCAAAATCGGTTTTGCCCGCTTCGTTAAGAGCTTCATCGTAGGCTGTCTTAATCTGTTTCAGAATTATGTTGAGCATACCCAGTATTTCAAGGTAGCGATTTTCTTTAACTGGGTCGAGGGTGTACCGTGCTTTGTTTTTATCTTCTTTAAAAAACTTAGCAGGTCCATCCGAATTGGGAAATTTCGTTTCTCCGAACGATGGTGATTTTTCTGTAAAACTGTTTGCGGCAAAATTGGAGAACGCGTCATAACTATTTTTAATCCAATCGATTCGGACCTGATCATTTTTACCCTGAAGTTCATCGATTGCACCACTAATATCACGAAGTGGATAGAGATCAAGAAGGATTGATTTGTACCATTCAATATCGACAGGATTGTTCACCATTGATTCGATATTTTCACGAAGTTTACGACTGCTTAGATACTTGGTGATAAATCCATCGAGATGCCACGAACCGAGAGAACCGGCAAGTTCACGAACTGTCGATTCATTTTGTGGAAGGTTCAAAACCGATTCGGTTACTTTCGAAATAATGACCGATTTATCTTGGTCTTTGATTACCACTGGAGCCGAATCAATTCTTGCAATATCACTAAACTGGCGTAAAATTCCAAGGCAGAACGAGTGAATTGTTGAAATTCTGGCTGTGGCACTTTCGCAGAGTGCTTGTTTCATTCGATCTTGAACATAGCTTTTCATTGAGTGATCAAGAGTTTCAAAACAGCTTTGAATTTCTTTTGCGTTCTTTGACGGAAAATCAGATTCGCCGAATCGAGCAATCTCTTCAACTAAGCCGAAAATTCGTTCTTTCATTTCGAGAGCTGCCGCTTCGGTATAAGTGATAGTCACGATTTCATCGACTCTTGACGATTTAGTAACATACGTTTCTACAAATGATTTGTCAGATTCAATCTCACTTCGAAAGAAATCAAATCCAAGCAGGGCATTGATATATCGACGGCTCAGGGTGAATGTTTTTCCCGATCCCGCACCAGCACTAATAGCAAAGCTTTTTTGAATAGTAAAGAGATTCATTGTGCAGACTCCTTATTGAAAATTGCATGGTGGCAAAATGAACGCATATCGCAGTATCCGCATACTTTTTCATCGGTGTTCGTATAACCGAAATGACCACTGTTCATCCGCTGATGAAAATCATGGATCTTTGTTTTGAGGTCAGTTCGATATTGATCGGTAAAGTGTACTGCCAAAGTAGCATCTTTCCGGCTTGATGCTGGTGGAGTTTTGGTCATAATCTCCGCAGATTTCGCCCAATCATTTTCACCGGCATTGAAGGTAAGTAGTGACGCATCATAGTTGCGGTCAGGCCAGACCTGTTCGGCAAAAAGAAGGTAGAGAGGCAACTGGAAATCGCAGATCTCCTCAATCTTAGCTTGTTTTTCCTTGTTGAGAGATTTTGCCGTATGCTTAGTTGATTTGTAATCGATAATGCTAACATCCACCGGGTTAGCATCGAGACGATCCACGAATCCTTTGATGAAATAGTTTTCATCTGCTTGATCAGTTATTTTCAGATTTTGATCAAGTCTGAATTCGTATTCGAACTCGGAATTTCCAAAACCGTGTCCATTCGCTTTTAAATCGCGATAATAGGCAAGAAATTTGGCTAATGTTCCTTTTTCCCGTTCATCTGAAAGCCCGCCGCAGAGGAGTTCAAAATGAACCTTATGACGAATCGTTTCTTTAATATCCTCCTCCGCAAGAAACTCAACGTATGCAGTATCTGCACAGGCTTTCATTATCGATTCAAAGTCTGAATCGATAATTGAATTTGTCTCTTTGATTTTCCGTCCGAACAGTTCAAAACAGCGATGCATAAGTGAACCTTGTTGACGAACATCAAATCCTTCTGAATCATCTTGAAGTGGTTCTATTCTAATTTTGTTTTTGTAAAGATAGTTCAGTGGACAATCAGCATAGCTGTTCAGTTGAGATGCCGATAAGTGCTCAACTTTCACCGAATCAACCTCTTCGCCATCAAACCGGCTGTATTCTGGCGATTTTGCTGCCGCAAGATAGGTATCAATTTCATCGCTAATTACCGGACTTTCATCGCGTTTGACCAGTTCATGAAGTGCGTAGATTTCTGATAGATCAATAGGTGTATCACATTTGGGCATCAACAACGAAGGGGCGAGTTTTTGCTTGCCTTTGTAGGTCGCGGTTACGATATAGAGCTGTTCAGCATGGGAACGGAAATGGGCAACTTGCGCTTCCGCATGTGAGTAGTAGTTGTTTGTAAAGAAATACTCTATCGCTTGCTTTGGTGAATAGAGGAAGTTCCCTTGTGAAGTTGGCGGGAAATGTTCGATGTCGGTGCCGATAAATATCAGGTGCGGTATGATGCGATGCACACCGAAGAGTTGGTTTGTTTCGGTCAGTTCGATACCAATTTTATCCCCTTGCATACGCGTTTCGGAGAGAAGAGTTGCGGTGATACTATCCTTATCAAAACTTATACCTAATTTGATTGCTTGAGCTTCAAGGACTTTCACTTTTGATTCGACCTGACTCTTAAGCTCATTGAATTTCATCAGGCTAAATCCGGTGTGTTGGTATTGATTGATCGAAATACCTTTTGAATCCCACCCCTTGAGCCCATATTCTGGTAACATACATCTGAAAACTGGCGCATACTCTTCGATGTCTGACGTAACGATAAGAATATCTTCCGGTTGAAAACCTTCAAGCAGTAGCTTACGTGCGATTTTTAGAGCCTGTCTAACTTCATCAAATGAATCAAACGCAGGAGCGAGAGGTGTAATTAGTTTCGCCGTGATAGTTTGGGGACAATCCGTAGTTGCTTTTCCCAAGTGCGAAAGCATCTCGACAATATCTTTTTGAATCTTAGAATGGTAAAACTTTACTTCATTCTGTTCAAATTGATCGATGATTATTTCTGAATACTTTTCTTTCCAGTCGCTCTGTAGTTTGACATGATCTCTAACGAACTGTTCACGATCTGCGCGGTCGGCGAGATTGTGTTGGATTTTGAACTCTTCATAAGAATCACGGATCTCGGTGAGTGCCGAGAATTTTTCTCCACTACAAAATGTTTCAAGAGAAACTTCATTGCTGGCACATTTTAGG
Organism: bacterium; assembly: GCA_020048285.1. Classification (GTDB taxonomy): domain Bacteria; phylum Fibrobacterota; class Chitinivibrionia; order Chitinivibrionales; family Chitinivibrionaceae; genus JAIFMU01. The sequence goes on from JAIFMU010000115.1 coordinate 5,879, forward strand.
ATGAAATCGCCAATTACTTTCAAGGTGTCACTGTCCGCCGAAGCATAGGAAAACCAAGTGATATTCTTTGATTCAATTATTCTATGAATAATCATCGGAATCAGTTCGTCGGCCAATCTGCAGCGAGTATCGAACCGGTCAGCAATTGATTCAATAAAATTTCCGAGAGGAAGTACTTCCGCGAAAGGGTAATTGGGAACGAGTTCTTTTTTCAACTCTCTCATGCGCTGATTACTACAGGCAATACCTAGGATTGGCGTGAGTTTATTCACGGGATCTCCAATTATGTTAATGTTTTCAGTTATGGTCGTTACAAAGAGATCCAGCCAGAATCAGTGTAATCCTCATCCGGATTTGCATCTTTATACTGTTGTGAGAACACTCTTCTGAATTTAACCAGACAGTTTCTGGGGAGAAGTTCGACAAGAGATTCTTTAGTGATTCCTGTAGATTCCACGTCAAGATGTGTTAGGTTTACAAGTTTATTTATTTCCCGTGGTAAAGAAGTCAATAGGATAGAATCTGACAATGAGATTTCTTTCAGATTCACGCAGTTCGCAATGGTGCTTTCAATCTCTTCGATATGTGTGCCACAAAGTGCTAGAGATTCAAGGTTGTGCAAATTATGAATCCACACAGGATACTTCTCCAATACTATCTGGTTGGGATTGATTCCGCACTCCTCTGTATAGTAATTGACTGTAAATGATTTCAGTTTTCTGAGGTTCCCCAATGAATGAGGGAGTTCAGTGAAATTGTTATTTGCAAAGGTTAGCTCTTCAAGATTTTCGAGTTTTCCCAACTCATCAGGAACTTCTGTAAAAGGGATATTTGACAGGTCAAGTTCTGTGATTTTCAGAAGTTCTTCTTCTGTACGCGGTAATAGATCGGTGGAGATCTCATATTTGTCAGCCCATGAACAAAGAACTTCAACCCAATCCGAACGTTCTATGGAATCGGGAATCAAGGTTGTCATACGTTCAACTATTTCTGCTAAAGCGGCACCATATCCTTTAATACCTAATGAATCACCCGATTCTGCTGGTTCCCCAATTCTGTTTGACATACTCAGCATAATATCCGCTAAAGCCCAATCAGCAGTATTTACATCTGCGATGTGCTCGTTCTTATTGGAAAAGAACTCTTTATACTCCTGCAGCAACATTGAAATACTCTCACCACTTGCAATAATTTTGCGAATTATTGCAATTTTTTCATCCATAGTTGTCATATCCCAATCATTGCTGAGTCTACTAAATATTGTGAGAAGCATTTTGTGTCTCCACTGATGTCTCTCGGGAACGACCGGGCTTTTGAACAACGTATTCATGCGTTCATAGTATGGTTCTTTTTCGATTTTCATTTTTAAATTCCTTAGTTGTGCAATGGCGTGGCATTGCAGTGGTCATAAAAACATTCCAAAATATACAGTGCGAAACTAAATGATTCCCGTGCTTCGGGAATTTTACTTTTTAAGAGCTCTTCTGATGATGTGTCTGGAAACCCTCTTTGAATAAGAAAACGCCCTGAGTATTGCATCGTTGTAGCAACATATTCGCGAAAAAGAGTCATCTCAGGAGTGTCTTCAGGGAGAGTCATTGAAACAATTTGATAAATTGGGTCATTGTTTTTCTTCGCTTTTTCGAAGTATTTGTATAGAACATAGTCTATGTTTTGGTCTTCACAGCCGAAGCGAGCATGAATGTAGTGGCCAAACTCATGCATAAAAAGAGCAAAAGGAGTACAAGCATCGGTCCGTGTAAGTTCGATACTGTAGCCGTTTTCACTTCTGCGGAACAGGCCGCTCACCATACGATTGGGCACTGTTACATCCAGTTTTTCACGGTGATTTATCGTCAAGTCGGTAATATTAAAAAGTTCCAGTACATGTTCTATTGTACTCATAATGAATCCTTTAAAAAAGATTTGACTGTGTAAGTAGTGTCTTAAATTCGATATCGTCCATCTGGTACAACTCTTTCAGTGCAAGTCCGAGAGCGAACAACCACTCTACCAGTTCGGTATTCGGCGTCGAACCATACGGGCCGAGTGTGGGGAACAGTGGCACAATCGCCAGAAAATCGTTCTGACGATATCGCACATTGAAATAGGTCATCGATAAAATCATCTGGTGAAACGAACGGAGTTTTCTCTCCGTAAACGGTTTAACGATGTTTGAGACTTTAGTGATACCCACATTTGTAAAGAGAGTGGTCAAAGTTTCACGGGTCAGTTCAGGAAGTTGATTTCGGTTCATAAAATCCTCGTTTTGAACGGTTCGTTTTGTACATGTTTATAGTGCGACAGATTGTGTCTAATTGCAATTTTCAATCGCCCATATCGAAATCAAAATTCACGAAGGCAAATCCGGAACGATTGCGGGTGATCGACGAATTATCCTTGTGGCGAGTCGCCGATGCTACCAACTCTTGAAGTTCGCAGTCGCTTACTTCTGAAACATCATTCTCATCAAAAATCAGTGACTGGCCGGATATCCCGTCCCACAACCAGATTTCGTGCTGAGCGATATAGTCGCCAACTTTTATATATCCTTGAAACCATGATTTTCCTTCGGAGTCCACCGGTACTTTTGCGAATTTTTCTTTGTTTTCATCCATACTCTTTCCTCTGCATTTCTGTGACTGTTTTCACTTCTCACTTATAGTATATTCTACAGGTGAGACAAATAAAGTCGCAAGTGAGGAGTAAGATATGAAAGAG
>JAIFMU010000114.1 GCA_020048285.1 bacterium
GGTTGATAAAATTGTAAAATGGAACATATCTACCCGTAAAAGCCACCTTGTTGTTCTGTTTTTTAATGATTCGGTTGTGGTATTTTTGGTAGAACAAAAAGTACCATATCACGGCTGTTTTTGTTCTCTACTTACTCGAAACTCAGGAGTAACCGAACAGGGCGTGTCAGGTCTCGCTGAAACTCAGGAGTAACCGAACACAGCGTGTCAGGTCTCACTGAAACTCAGGAGTAACCGAACAGGGCGTGTCAGGTCTCGCTGAAACTGAGGAGTAACCGAACACGGCGTGTCAGGTCTCGCTGCAACTCAGGAGTAACCGAACACGGCGTGTCAGGTCTCCCCGAAACTCAGGAGTAACCGAACACGGCGTGTCAGGTCTGCTGCAAATCCGTGGCAAGGTTTTCACGCCGCGGTAAGTCTCCCCGAAAATGCAACGAGCTGTTGAATCCGATTCGTTTTTAAAGGATGAAGGCTGCTCTATCTTTTTCAATGTTTTGCAGCCTGTCAAATTACCTGTGGTTAGCCGTTCCTCGAAATCTCGTGAATCGCCAGAACCTTGGTGAGAATCTCTTCGATAGCATCGAGGCGAAGCATGTTCGGGCCGTCGGAAAGTCCCTTGTCCGGATCGGGGTGCACTTCTGCAAAGATTCCGTCGATTCCCATGGCCGCCGCAGCGCGCATAAGTGGTGCTACAAACTGACGATCACCACCGGTTGATGTGCCGTTTCCGCCGGGGCGTTGAACCGAATGAGTGGCATCGAAAATCACAGGAACACCCAGGTCGCGCATAATCGGAAGGCCGCGCATATCCACCACGAGATTGTTGTAGCCAAACGAACTTCCCCGTTCGCAGAGCATCACGTTCGGATTGCCCGACTCTTCCATTTTAGTTACCACATTGGCCATATCCCAAGGCGCCATGAACTGCCCCTTTTTGATATTCACCGGAAGGCCCGTTTCGGCGGCGGCGATAATCAGGTCGGTCTGGCGGGCGAGAAATGCGGGGATCTGCAGAAGATCAACAACTTTAGCAGCTTCAAAACAGTGCGAAGTTTCGTGAACATCGGTTACAACAGGTACACCATATCGTTTTTTCACTTCGCTAAGCATCTCGAGACCTTTTTCGATACCAGGGCCGCGAAAGCCGTTAATCGACGATCGGTTCGCCTTGTCAAAGCTGGCTTTAAAGACATAGCTAATGCCCAATTTATTCGTCACTTCCACCATTTTTTCACACACTTCGAACAGTAGATCCAGGGATTCGATAACGCAGGGGCCAGCGATCAAAAGAAGGGGGTTGTTCCCGCCAACAGTAAGATTTCCTATTTGAACAGTTCTCACGATACACCTCATTGAGTAGTTACAATTTGACTTAAATATACACTCTGCGATTTTCAGTTCATCCATCCCCGTGAGTTCGCAATAAAAGTGGATATAAAGATAGCCATATTACATAAAATCGATGTAAAATGATATCAAAACAGTTCTAAGTAAATGTCTGGGGGATCAGATGAACACACTTTCTAAACCAACTATTTTAATTGTTGACGATACAACGGAAAATCTTTCGCTGATGAACGATCTTTTGAAAGATCTCTACCGAATCCGCATTGCTAAAAGCGGAGAGAAAGCACTGGATGCCGTTTTGATAGAACCAATTCCGGATATGATTCTCTTGGATATAATGATGCCATTCATGGACGGTTACGAAGTGTGTCGTCGATTGAAATCACAAGCTATTACAAGGGATATTCCCGTGATTTTTCTTACGGCAAAGTCACAGGAAGAGGATGAGGAGCGAGGATTAAATCTTGGGGCGGTCGATTATATCACTAAGCCGATTTCACCGGCAATTCTTCTTGCACGAGTCAAAAATCATCTCACCCTTAAACAGAGTTCCGATTTCCTGCGCGATAAAAGTGCATTTCTCGAAACAGAAGTGATTCGCCGTACTTCTGAATTAACTGCGATTCAAGATGTTACGATTTTCGCACTCGCTTCGCTTGCAGAGACTCGCGATAACGATACGGGGAGCCATGTGCGCCGAACGCAAATCTATGTGAAAATTCTCGCAGAAACATTGCGGTTTCAGGGACATTACACAGATGTGCTCACCGATGAATATATTGACACGCTTTTTAAGTCCGCACCACTTCACGATATCGGAAAAGTTGGCATTCCTGATAGCATCTTGCTCAAACCGGGAAAGTTCAGCGAAGAAGAGTTTGAAATAATGAAAACACATACGACTCTTGGGCGAGATGCGATTGAAAATGCTGAAAAAATGTTGGGAAGTTCTGTTTCGTTCCTTTTGTGTGCTAAGGAGATCGCCTATTATCATCAGGAAAAGTGGGATGGTTCGGGCTATCCTGAAGGACTTGTGGGTGAATCTATTCCACTTTCTGCGCGACTGATGGCGTTGGCGGACGTGTACGATGCGCTTATCAGTCGGCGAGTCTACAAAAGTGAATTTTCCCATGATGAAGCACTTTCAATAATCACCTCTGGCCGGGGAACTCATTTTGATCCGCGGATTGTCGATGCATTTGCAGTTGTGCAAAATCGTTTTGAAGAGACGGCGAAACAGTACAGCGATCCCAACGGCATTCACTCTCATGGAGGTTCGAAATGAAAATCACCCATAAAATCGGAATCTCATTTCTGCAGTTTTCAATTCTGATCTGCGTCATCGGAGGGATTGCAATTGACCGAATCTATGAACTGCGCGCTCAGGCTGAAAACTCCTATAAAAACGTGACAGTTCCCAGCGGAGTTCTACTTCAATTGGCCGTTAATCATCATGTTGTCATGGGAAAAATGGGGGAACTGATCATTCATCAAGAGCCGGCCAAAAAAGCTGAAACGATTCGCCAAATTGTGAAATTGCAAAAGGATGCCGATTCGCTTCAGACGATCTATGGAGCGGCAATCGCCAAATCTGATGAACGGTTCATATACTCGATTTATGAGGCGAAAGCGGCACTGTTCTCGGCTGATGTAAAACATGCGATAGGATTGTCAAAAGCGAATAATAGTAGTGCATTGAGTGAATATATCGAATACAAAATGGCCCCGTCTTCAGACACGCTTCAGGAAAAAATCGACCGCATGGTTACGCTGAAACAAAAAGATCAGCAAGTAGAACTCACTGGAATAAAAGCCAAAGTGAACCACGCCGTAGGAATTCTGATATACACCACCTTTGCAGCGTTAGCCCTCTCGGTGCTCTTTCTTATTCTCTACTCGAAAAGTGTAGGTGAACCGATTCTTCATGCGTCAAATATTGCAACACAATTTTCGGCCGGTTCATTTCACAACGAAATACCTCTTTATCTGCGAGTTCGAAAAGATGAAATTGGAATTCTCGGACAAAATCTCGAAATTCTTCGGCAAGGTTTGCTCACGGAAGAGGTGGGGAAATGGATCAAGAGTGACACGGCGGAAGTTTCGCAAAAATTGCAATCACAAGGTGACAGTATCTCTTTTTCAAATACAATTTTAGTTGAACTTCACCGCATAACCTCAGCTCCTTACATTGCGGTCTATCTCGCCGATAGAACTGAAGAGAATCTCATGGTACGCACCGCCATGATCGGTGGGAAAGAGAGTGAATTCCAGCGTGTTGTCGGTGGTGAAGGTGTTGTTGGTCAGTGCCAAATTCTAAAAATGCCGGTTTCGATTTCTTGCGAGAGAGAACCGCTTGGTTCAGTCTACACAGGAGTGGGGACGATTGCTACGAAAGAGGTTTGCGCGTGGCCGATCATTGCGGGGGGAAAAGTGTTCGGTGTGTTAGAACTCGCCTCATTAGAACCACTTCCTGGAAAAGTGTTGTCGTGGATCGACGAACTCCTGCCCATTTTAGGGCTGACGGTAGAAATTTTAGATCGCACGATGAAAACCGAAGAACTACTCAAGATGTCACAGGCTCAAGCTGATGAGTTAGCGGTATCAGAACTGCAACTTCGCGCTCGTAAGAATGAACTGGAACAGATCAACGATCATATGGCTGAACAAGCGCGAACGCTTGAAGAGCAGTCGGTTACTCTTCGCGAGTCCGAAGAACGGATCCGTTTGGTTCTCTCATCAATCAAAGATGGAATCATCGGGATCGATACGGATTGTTCCGTGACCTTTGTAAATCCAATTGTCGAACAGATGCTCGGCTACTCGGAAATAGAGATGGTTGGAAAACCGCTTCACGTGCTCATCCATAACAAGCACGAAGACGGAACTCTTTTCGATGAATCTGAATGTCCCGCTCACCTGACACTTATTGATGGAACACCTCGAACAGTTGACAATGAAGTGTTTTGGACAAAATCAAACACGGCTATTCCCGTTGAATACTCCATTTTCCCGATCATGGAAAGTGGTTCTGCTCATGGAGCGGTTATCAGTTTCAAAGATATTACGGAACGTAGAAAAAGTCAGGAAGCACTCTCAAAAAGTCGAGAACAACTTCGAACCTTAGTAAATACTATTGCTTCGCCAATCTTTATGAAAGATCTTCACGGAACCTACATTCTAGTGAACTCATTCTTCCTTGAAAATAGAGGAGTTTCCGAAGAGAATGTCATTGGTTTTACCGATCGCGATCTGTTCCCCGACTCTATTGCTGAAACTTCATTTCAAACTGATAATCAAGTTATTGCGAATGGAGAAACCCTTTCATGTGAAGAGGATTTGGTCAACAGCAACGGCGATCTTCGCCATTTCATAACCGTAAAGGCTCCGATCGCTGATAGTTCTGGTGAAATATACGGCCTCTGTGGAATCTCAACTGACATTACGGAGATCAAAAAGTATGAATCTGAACTGGCACAGGCAAAAGAGGAGGCGGAAGAGGCAACGCGGTTAAAATCTGATTTCCTCGCCAACATGAGTCATGAAATTCGAACTCCCATGAACGCAATTATAGGCATCTCTCACCTGCTTCAAAAAACAGATCTCGATCCTCGCCAAATGGACTATCTCCAGAAAATTCGCCACTCGGGGCAACATCTTATGGGCGTAATCAACGACATATTAGACTTTTCTAAAGTCGAAGCCGGTAAGCTTCTTATTGAAAATTCTGATTTTGAACTGCGCAAACTTCTTGACAATGTTTCGATGCTCACGGCTGATCGGGCAGCAGCAAAATCTCTTGAATTCCTTATTCATGTTGAACCGGATGTTCCCGAGTATCTCATCGGGGATACTTTACGGCTGGGGCAGGTTTTGATCAACTACACCAATAATGCAGTAAAATTTACCGAAAAAGGAGAGATCGAACTTGCTGTTTCAATAATCGAAAAAGCTGAAGATACGATTCTGTTGAAGTTTTCTGTTCGCGATACCGGAATTGGCCTCACGGAAGAGCAGATTCCACTGCTCTTTCAGTCGTTTCAGCAGGCTGATAGTTCGACCACACGCAAATATGGGGGAACAGGTTTGGGGCTCGCAATCTGCCTTCGCATGGCAGAACTGATGGGGGGAACCGTCGGTGTCGAGAGCATATACGGCACGGGAAGTACTTTCTGGTTTTCCGCTCGATTGGGGATTTCTAAAGTCACTGCGATTCAGTTCAAACCTGAACCGGACATTCGAGGGAAGCGGATACTTGTGGTGGACGACAACGAAAAAGCTCGCACGATTCTTCGATCTATTCTCGAACCGATGACCTTTATCGTCGATGAAGCCGATTCTGGCGAAATGGCTGTGGAAAAAATTCGCGATGCCTTTACTGCTGAGAAAGGGTATGACTGCGCTCTTCTCGATTGGAAAATGCCCGGTATGAACGGCATAGAAACCGCGCGCTCAATTTTGGATTTAGGTCTCGATAAATCACCTCATTTGATGATGGTTACGGCGTACGGTCGCGAAGATATTCTCAATGCTGCGGAACAAAATGGGATTGAACATATTCTCATGAAACCAATTACCCCTTCACTCTTGTTTGATGCCCTAATTCGATTGCTTGGAGCGGAAATCACTCATCGAGAAAGAGAGGAAAAAACGGTTGTTATTTCAAATGAATTCCGTGGAATTCACGTTCTTTTGGTCGAAGATAATGAAATTAATCAGATGGTCGCTAGTGATCTTCTCATGGACATGGGGCTTTTGGTCACCATTGCTGAAAACGGTCAAAAAGCGTTGTCGTGGCTTGAACAAAATCGCTGTGATCTCGTTTTTATGGATATGCAAATGCCTGTTATGGACGGTATTGAAGCAGTTCTGCGCATTCGCAAGAACAGTGAGTTCGACAACCTTCCCGTAATCGCAATGACAGCGAACGCAATGTCGCAGGATCGGGATCGCTGTATTGAAGCGGGAATGAATGATCACTTGGCAAAACCACTTAACCCAGATTTAATCGCTGAATCAATTCGCAAATGGGTAACCAAAACCGTTCCCGCGCTGAATCGAGAATCAGGACTTATGCATGTTCACGGTAAAGAGAGTCTCTATCACGATATTCTCGATCGTTTTATGAAAGATCAACACAATGCCGTGGATCTGGTGAAATCATCACTTGAGTCGGGTGATTTATCTGATGCAATCCGCTGTGCACATACGATCAAAGGGATTTCGGCCACCATTGGCGCTTCGAGATTGGCAGAAACTGCAGCTGAAATTGAATCTGAAATCGAACAAGAGCGCACTCCTTCATCTCAGATCCTAGAACTCTTAAACGAAGAGCTTGAAGAGGTGTTCAGTGAAATCATACAGGAAGAGTTACTACATGCAGAACCTTCAGAACCCGTTGAAACGTCGCAGGTCCATGAAAGTATAACTTCGGCATGTGAAGAACTCGCAGAAATGCTCACGCGCGGCGACGGCGAATCTCACGAGTTTGTGAAAGAGCGGCGGGAACTTTTCTCCCTTGCTCTTGGCAATACTCTTGTGGAAGAACTTCTTGAATCAATTAATGATTTTGATTTTGATATCGCTCTGCAAAAATTGAGCGGAACGGCAGTATCTTCACGGTTTAAACAGAAAGGTAGGAAAAGGTAAATGAGACTATTTACAGCAATTCCAGTCCCCGCATCCATTGCCAAAACGATTGAACGGTTCACTGGAGGTTTTGATGATGTGCGATGGGTTGATCCGGTGGATTATCATCTCACTTTGACATTTCACGAGTCGGTTTCACAGGACGAATTGTTCGGTTTAGAAAACATTTTGGCGATGATCGATTTTACTCCCTTTGAACTGGAACTGAACGGTTTGGGAGTATTCCCCTCAGAATCAGGAACTACGCTCTGGGCGGCGGTAAAAGAGTCTTCAGCCCTTTTTGAGTTGCAGGATCAGATTCAGTCTCAGCTATCCTTTGAGGGATTTGGTTCAGCTCGGAAAAAGTTCACACCCCACATCACCATTGGCAAAACGAAGACCATTTCACCGACTGATCTTCAAGGATTTCTTCAACAGGGAATTTATTGTACCGGATCGCCCTTTACGGTTGAATTCTTTTCCATATTTCAGTCTGAACTCTCATCGACTGGAGCAATTTACTCAGAACTATCCCGGTTTGGTGACACGGTGGATGAATAGTGACGTGCGTGTTGGGTATGTTATTGAATAGCATCCCATTTGAGCTGATCGTGGGTGAGTGGTATTCGCGGTTTAACCGGATAGCCTAGAGCAATGATTGAGGCGATCCGAATATCGGGGTCATTCACGCCAAGCGCTGATTTAACACAGTCTTCTGAATGGCTTCCACTAGCAGTGAACCGCTTGCGAATCTGTACCCAAACTGATCCGATGCCGTGATTTTGAGCCGTCAGTTGCAAAAGAATCGCCGCGATTGAACAATCTTCTACCCATACGTCACATTCTGACTCTTTGGCGCCAATTACAATGGCCAATGGAGCTGAATCGATCATTTTCGATCCCGATGATTTGGCGTGAGCAAGTTGCGCGAGCTGTGCGCGGTCGGTGACAAACCAGAATTTCCACTCTTTTCGATCCCGTGATGTCGGTGCGCGCACCGCTGCTTCCTTCAGTTCTTCCACGACCGATTCCGGAATAGAGCGATTGTCGTAGGAGCGAATGGTGCGCCGCGTTCTCAGCAGTTCAATCATAGGTTATCCTTTCACCATCAGAAGGTCGTGAATTCTCACGATTCCCACAAGTTTTTCTTCGGCTACCACGGGCAAAACTGAAATTTGGCTTTCGCGATTTTCCATCGTTGCCAGCGCTTCCACGGCCATCTCTTCGGGAGAAATAACTGTGGGGTTTTTGGTCATAATATCAGATGCATTCATGGAGAAAAAATGCTCTTTGTTTGAAAGAGCGCGACGAATATCCCCTTCGGTGATCAGTCCTGCAAGAGCGATTCCGTTCATGACGCACACCGCGCCGAGTCGTTTTGCGGTCATTTCCATAAGAACCATATCGACGGAGGTTTCCGGTGATACTTTGGGAAGATTTTCGCCGCTATGCATCACATCTTTTACTCGAGTCAACAATCGCCGTCCGAGACTTCCGCCGGGGTGATAGATCGCAAAGTTTTCCGGTTTGAACTGTTTTAGCCTGATCAGTGCCGCCGCTAAGGCATCGCCCATGACCAGAGTAGCCGTGGTAGAAGACATGGGGGCGAGATTGATTGGACATGCTT
>JAIFMU010000172.1 GCA_020048285.1 bacterium
GGAATCGCCACGGTCTTTGTGGATTTTGCACTTCAGATTATGCGATTTACTCCGGCGGCGAGTCAGCTTATCAATCTGATTAAAAGCGATACCGGTCGGCCAGTTCGCCATTTCACGGGGAATTTCAAATCTTATACTGAACTGGCAAGTGATATTCAGTCAGTTCTAAACAGTTTGATCCCCAAAGAGATCGAAGTGCAGACCACGGATCAAAAATGGTACAACATGAGAATCTTGCCATACCGAACTTTGGAAAACGTGATCGAAGGAGCCGTGGTTACCTTTATCGAAATCACGGAAACCAAACTGATCCGCGAAGAGCTTCGGATTGCCAACGATCTTCACCGCTTGGCCGTGGTGGTTCGCGACTCTTCCGATGCGATTACGGTTCAGGATCGCGATGGCAAAATTCTGGCGTGGAATCGTGGGGCGGAAAATCTCTACGGCTGGAGCGAATCGGAAGCGTTGGCTATGAATATTCGCGATCGTATTCCGCCGGAACTTCAGGATGAATCGGCACTTGCGGGACTCTGGGACAGATCGGCTTCGCTGGAACTGCTCCATGCGGTTCGCCTGAAAAATGATGGTTCATCGGTGAATGTGGCGATTATTTCATCGGTTTTGATCAATGAGGATGGCGAAATCTACGCAATCTCCACGACAGAACGGGCTTTGGGATAAAATTGCCACCTAGTAGCCACAAGGACATACTCAGGCCACGGTGGGGAAATAGGTCATGTATGCAACAAACAGAGGCACTACAATAAGGTCTCTCCAAACATCTGGGGAGGCCATCTCTGCGTATTTGAGCGTATTTTGATGATTTTGGGCAAAATAAAACAGGGAGCTAGATTTCTCTAACTCCCTGTTATGGCGGAGAGTACAGGACTCGAACCTGTGCACAGTTATTCACCGTGACGGATTAGCAAAACAACCGGTTTGCACTGTTTAAGCTGGTTTGAGAGCAAAGTGTCACCCTTAGTGTCACCCTAAAATAAAAATGAAGGATAACAACTTAACTAATCAAGTTGGCAAAACCACCTTCATTTTGAATAGGGCTACACGTCATCAAGAGAAAAAGCTTGGTATTCTCAAGTATACAGCCTGTCCTGTTTCTGTCCGTCTGATCCATCAATTTGCTACATTCTCTGGAGTTGGAAGCCCCGAGACCTATATATCGCTCGTCGATCGTATCTAGCCACGGGCGATATGAAGATGAACAGCGAACGATGTTGCATCTTGATTGCCAAACTTGTTTTTCAAATGATTCGGTAGTGAACTTCGCCTACTTTATTCGAATATATTTTCAAGAATTGTTTGTAAGATTTCTATACCGTGCAATAATATAATCGGCAAGATTTTGATTCAGTTGCCGAATTTTGCCACCTGCAGTAGGTATAAACTCAAACATATTATCATTGTCGTCACACAAAATGTAATCTCCATCACCTTGGTCTTCAATTACAACAAATCGTCTTTTTTCATTTACTAAAAGAGTCGACACTAATTTTGTAATCCTCACCATGTCTGAATCAAGTTTTTGTCTTTCATTAACTCCCAATAATTCAACATGTCCAAATGCAATATATCCGAAATTTAGCAGATATGATTGGAGTAAACACCCCATGGAAATCCCCAAATATTTTTCTACTGCGGAAATTGTTTCTATTGTTGCTGGGACTTTACTGAATTCAAGATCTGGAATCGCTGCTTTGATGTCATTTTTAAAACTGTTCATACCTATTCTCCTACTCGACCTTTCCAATGATCTGGTCTATCACAATTGTTGTATTTGTTTTTTAGACTTTCATCATTTCTCCAACTGTCTTCACTACTTGGGTGAAGCACCGTATGATTCGTACCGCCATGCTCGCTTTCAGTTAATTCCACAAATGGAGCATCATATTCTTGTCCCATATGATGAAGTTCTATTTTTTCTCCTGTTTTAGGATCGATTGGAGATCTCCCTTTTTCCATTAGTTCCTTATTGGTAAGTCCCGTTTTAGGATCTACATGTGTCAAGTCAAAATCGGCTTTAATTAAACATTTTCGGCCATTTATCTCAGCTTCTACAAGATTCGCATTTTTGTAAATTTCATACTGTTCTTTTGTCTTAATATGATCGACAATTTCATCTGACCACCCTGTCTCCTCTTTGATTTTCAACTTTTCTTCAGAGCTTAGTTCTTTTTTCTCCGTGTGGTCTGTTCCTTCGCTAAAGCTACGCGTATTATCGGTTTTGGAGTATTCTGAGCTCTGTAGCTGTTCTTGTGTATGTACTGGTAATTTAGTACAATCCATCTCCTCCAAAACCTTCTTGAAATCCTCAATCGTTTTAGGGGTCAGTATTTTGTCTACTTCCTGATCGAGGCTTTCAAAAGATCGACCATTGCTTATAGACTCAGTAATACCCGACCATGTTTCTGAACCACTCTTTACCTCTGGTATCTCTGTCCACTCACCTGGTCTAAGACTTTTTACATCGGTATCATTCAATATGGTTGAAGAGAGCTCATTCATATAGCACATAACCTTTTTTGAATTGCATCTACAATCTCAACATTAACCGAATCATCTTCAATTAGTAAAGATGACTTTAGGTGCAACGACAATATGTTTCCAGTTTCTGGTTTCTTGCAAATCAAATTATTTACGGTAATTTCCAATATTCTCCCTCTAACATCTGAAAACTGATTGAGCTTTGCTTCTAAGCGATCAAGGGAGTATACGCCGGGTTCATCCCAGAATCTCTCCAGTGCATCAATTGCTGAGTTGTCAATTGTTCGCCCATTCGCAATATCGTATGTTGGAGATAGCATGTTGGATTTAAAGCAGTGTCCCAATGCTAAGACGATTGTTTTATCAGCAACAAACTCTGTATAGCACACTTGCTTAACCTCTCGAATTGCAAGCGGCAAAAGTTCTGGAAGCTCTTTTTTAGAAAGAAAGATTGAATTCACTAGTCGTATTGTAATAGCTTTAACATGCTTATTCCAGAGCAATTCAGATTCATGAAGTGCAAGATCAGCTTCAAGATCCCCTTTCAAAAGCGATTTTGCGGCGCTTCGAATTCTTATATCACCAATGATATTATTGCTCATGTTATTATGAACTTTTATCTCAACTGGTTTTGACATACCTTCCTTATGAACTAACGCAAACCCTGTCGAAAGCTGATTCAAATATCTGGAGTCAGCATCATCAAGACCTATTGCCGCACCGATTGCAATTTGATCATCAAAGGAGACTAAACGATGAACAATTTTGGTGTTGGTATTTTTTATAACATCAGGTGCGATCTTTGTTGGAATTTGTTCCGCAACTATTACCCCTTGGCCAAGTGATCGCATTTCTGCAATGATGTTACAGAAAGACTCTACTGCTTTTCCTTTTGGATTACCCATCATTTCTGAGGTACGTTCGGTACTCACATTTTTAAGAAGTCGATGAGCCTCTTCAACCACTATTATATGCCTTAAATCATCCGTCTTATTTGCATCACTCAATACTGATTCTCTTGCCAAAGACTGACGGTATTCACTAACGAGAGCAAGCATCAAACCAACAAAGAAAGCTTTATCATCATCATCAGCCAGTGATTCCAATTCAAATATAACTTGCTTATTTAACAGTGCAGAAAGGTTTAAGAATTCAGTCGTATTAAATAGAAATCCTTTAGAGCCAACTGCCAGAGCTTCTAAACGAGTAATTATAGCACTCTTTATATTTGATTTTAGTTCGCCTTCATATCCAATAGTTTCAACATACCTTGAAATTTCATCGGTTAAATCGATTATAGTTGGATAAATGTAACAGAACATTTGTGCATCCGAGTTATCTTTGATAACATGGCAATGATGCTTTCCCGTGGTTATATTCCACCCTTTATTTTTGTAGACATTAAACAGACACTTTTCAAGAATATACGGCATCGGGCCATACAACGAAAAACTGGCATTGAAAATTGATTTCAAATTGTCAATATGAGTAATTAGCGAAACTCCTGGCAGCACCATAAACGGATTATGTCGTAGAGGAGAAACATCGGAATCGCCTAAGGTGTATACTTCCAATTTTGGAAATTCTGGTTCCTGAAGCAATCGCCGATACTCTCGTTTTGCTGATTCTAAAATCAGAAATGGCGTGTCTTTTGTAGATTTCAAGATCTGTTTCACTGTAGTTGTTTTTCCACAGCCGGTTATACCCGTTACAAATATGTGCTTTCTTATATCCGCTTTTGAAATCGAGAACGTGGAACCCTCAATTGAACGCCCGTGTTCTGCAATAGAAGCGATTATTCCGTCAAACTTGCTTCCAAACTGATCGGTTAAACTCAACGATGGTTTAACTCGAATATCAAAGCCCGGCACTGATTGAAGTGGCGGTGACATAAGAAGGGCAGCTTCATCGCTGGAGATAAATGAAGCCAGTTTATTTCCCTTTAGCAGAGTGTTCGCACTATTCTGTTTTGGCAAAAAGAGAGGAATGTTATTAGGGAGTTCACAAGAAAGACTTCTGACAGGGAGAGCATCTTGATCGGCTTTAATTAACTCACCACAAAGAGTGCCCGACAAAACTCGAGAACTAATGTCGTCATCAGTAGCAAACGTAATAAAGTTTTCCCAATAGCAATACTGTTTTGTTGTTCAAAACTTAGGTTTTCACCCTTACTTTTTGACCATCCACTGGTTTCTGTCTCAGAGGTTGAGGTTGTGTCAGTTGTTGTTTTTGAGACTGCGCGAGAAGCATTTAATCCGCCATTCAACATCGGCGGGATTGTGGTTGTTGACGTACTCTTACTTGTAGATTTAGAGATACCTACATTTGCCGTCCTACCAATCATTTCCCCAATTTTGGCTCCAACAGCAGTGCCCAAGCCGGGGACTACTGAACCGATTGCACCTCCTACTGCCGCCCCTATTAGGCCTAATGACATACCACCAGAGACAGATGTCGATTTTGTCAAAGTCTCAGTAATAGCTTGACCAAGAGCAATCGTTCCACCAATATTTACACCTGCGGTATTTGTTGTCCCTTTACTTATCGCCTGAGATTCCCCTTCAGTAAAGGCTTGCGACCACGTGTCCGTCAACGATTGGTCAAAACCGACGGTTCGGTTTGCGAGTGCATGGCATCGATCCTTTAATTCAAAAAGTTCCCCTATCTGCTGTGAAACTATTTCTTTAGATACAGGGCGTGAACCAATAACAAGTACAAACTTCTGGCCATTCATGCTGCGAATGATTGATGTTAAATCAAATGTCTGTTTTTCATCGTCTATCTTTTGAGTTGGTACACCGGTGATCATTCCGCCATGTCGTAATCCTTGTAATGCTTCAGTAATTCGACGGCTTTCAAATTGATTTTCATCGATATACTGTATTCCATTGCCTGAAAACACACCGTTGATCTGCTTCTGAAACACATCTTTGGCAATTGATGTTGCTTCTGTGCTGCTAACACCATAGAAAATTTCAACAGATCCTCCACCATTTCCAACAAGCATTGTTGTCAACGTAAAGCCAGAACGATACGCAGCAGTTATAAGAGCTTGCTGTTTTTTATACAACAGTGCAGCGATATCATCACTGGTATCAGTTATTGTAATTTCATTGACTTTGAAAAGAAAAAGTTTATCAAAAAAACGTGCTATACTCTCACCGTCCTGTTGCGTATTTTCTTTCAATAGTTCTCTCGCACTTTGTGCTTCTATTGTCCAAGGTAAGACATTTTCAAAGAGCGTGTGTAGCTCTTGAGCTCCTTCATTTTGAAGCGTAAGTTTCATTTTTTCGTATTGCTCTACGGTGTTTTCTACAATGCTACTCATCGATGGATTCTCCTATTTTAACCGCAAGCGTATTGACCTCATTATTAAAGCGTTCAACATTTTCCTTACAGCCTGTTTTTAAACAAATAACAATTGCAGTAAGGTGGTTATCCATATATTTAAGCGCCGACTTCTTAATCGCTTCGCTAAACAGCCGAGGATAGCCAAACTTAGCAACTATTGCGATAATTGCAATCAGTAGAAGGGTAAAAGCCCATTTTAGCGGAAGTGTAATTGATATATATGATACGATTGGCAGGAAAAACAAAATACTCCCAATATACGCTTTGAGTAAGATTGTATCAGAATACGGGCTAAACGGAGCCAACTTACAATTAAAATCTGAGGCATTGGAAATTTCGGCGTTATAGTACTCATTTGCATTTGCAGGTTTCCAAGAAGATACGGTTTCACGCCCCAACTCTTTTAACCGAGATTTTAATGTTGCATTTACTGTTTTTTCAAGCTCTGACAACTTGCGGGGAAATTCCGTATTAATACGATAAATAAGTGCTCCCGATGATATCTCATCTTTTTTAAAAGAGTGGAAATATGATTGGATAGATTCAACACCCGTTTCTATCATTTGGCTATTCTTATCATGTATCGTATTTAGCATGTCAGTTCTCCCAGCATTTGATTGCATGTATGTACAAAACCATTCAGTTTCTCGATCTTAGAATTTACACTTTTCAGCTTGTTGATATTTGTGTTGTTCTGATTTTGCTCCTGAAGTGTATCTTCCAAAAAACGTTTCCTCTCCTCCAATTCTTTGCTGATAAAGAGTTTATATTTCTCAGTTGCCTGCTCAATAACAATCTCAATATTTTCCGCAGTGTTTCCCCTTAAATTTTCCACTTCTTCGTAAACACTGCTACAAGTAAACGCCCAGAAAATTTCAGGATTCAACTCTGCATATTCTACCGTTTCCCACTTTTGGGTTGCCAGTGCAGTAAGAGCACCAACTGTGCCTCCTATTACGGCACCCAAAACCCCGCCGAATGCTCCAGCACCACCGCCAATTGAAGCACCTTTGATCGCTCGCTCACCCAGTTTTTCCTTACTCATAATCTTTTTGGATTTAATTTCAGTCGAATCCTCTTCTATAGTATTCCAAAGACTGGAAAGTACAACTTCTGGTATAGAGAGTTGAATCTGATCGGCAATCGATGCATTAAACACCCTGATCTCTCTGTTTATAGTTTCTTTTAACTTCTGTACGAAGCACTGAAATGATTCGTTGTAGTTTGAAATTTGGGTTTCTGAGTATGCAACCATTAATGATTTCGCATCTGTGTCACTATTTTTCGTGGGTTTAAAATCTAAAAAGTTTTTTGATCTAAAACTTGCCTCTAATTCATCAAATAACGCTTTGAACTCCCAAAAAAATGGAGAGTCAGCATTGTATAAGTCAAATCTGTTAGGGATTTTATTTAAGAATCCATTTAAGCTATGTTCGTATATTTCCATCTCCTTTTTCGTTTGATCGATTTTCTCTGCAAAGGTCTGAGGATCTTCGATACACTCATTTATGTCACTGGCCATTGTTTGAAATTTCTTTAGCCGTACATCAAAGGGTTCTTTTAGGAGTTCTACAAAATTGTGCAGTTGATGGCTGTGTGCAGTATTCGCAAAGTTGGCAAGAGCTTTTCTGAGACTTCTCATCCCCGATTGCTCTTCCAGCTGATTTAAGAACTCGTATTTATCACCCTTCGCTCGTCTCAATGGTTTGCTGCATACTAATTCAAGATCTTCGTTAGTATCCATCATATCTTCAATTTCTTCCAACGATTTACTTTCAATATCGTTCAGCAGTAACTCAGTTAAACTGTCAACAACAAAAATCCGTTCTTCGTTAAGTTCTTGGAAATCTATTTTAAACTTATGAAGCTTATCTTCAATATCTTGCAATGTGTTTTTGCTTTTATGGGTATGTACAAAGAATAAGTTCTTTTTTAAACGCTTTGGCAAGAGCATGTACGCATTTCTAACCCCGTCTTTTTCCGCGCTGCCAGTTATGTTATGCACCATAATTGCACCAGATGCTTGATTGATAAATTCTCGGGTTTTGTGCCCCAAATCTCCAGATGCTCCAACGCCAGGTGTATCAATTAATCGAATCTGCTCAATATCTGCATCAAGAGGATATTCCAAGGTAATTTCACGGGGGATTTTATCCCCTTCCTTATTGGATTCTACGTAATCTATACAAACCTTTGTAAATTCTGCTTCACTATGTTCATGCCTTCCACCTACAACGATTTCTTTGCGTTCAATTTTACAGTGAAGCCACTTTGCAAAGCTACTTACATCAAATTTTTGTTTCTTTTTTAGCAGATCAATGACATAGCTGTTTAACTGAGTAACGGGTAAATCTTCATAGCCATTAGGAAGGGCTGCAATTTCTCGGAGAAACTCTTTAACTTCGTCAACATCAACAGTTTCTTCAATATCCTTTATTGATTTAGTCTGCCCATTTTCAAATTTGACACTAACTCTTTTTTCTTTAGAAGCTTTAATATCAATAATCGTAGAAGTTGTTTGTAGAGTTCCTGTTGGCAAAAGCCCATTTTCGTTTAAAAGTGCATTCAGAAATGTCGATTTACCAGCTTTTGCCTCTCCTGTTACGGCAAGTACAAATTTATTTTCTAGTATATTTTTATAGAGACAGTTCAAATCGTTGAGTTCCCCCAACTCCTCCCCAAACTCTTTTTTTACTTCTTCATACAATTTCAAAGCTACTATTCGGTGCTGTTCTAACTGTTCTTTTTGCATAAATGCATTACTCCACTTTAAAATTCATTTACTAAAATAATATAGTAGCTTGAATCCACTCCCTACAGAGAGATTCTGCTTTTTTCCTTTTTGAACGAGAGAGTTCTCCCCATGTTTTCTTTTGATATGAAACTTTTCCGATAAACATATCCCTGTGTACTATAACCAGTGAATCGAGATCACTCTTACTTGGCTGTAACAATCTGCCTCCTGGTTTGCTTTTCAATGCACTATAATTTGAATAATACAAGCATAATACGACATGGCGACGTCATCTTGTGTCGTTATCTGAGTTGCTGTACTTTTTCAGCAAGTACTTGTGGTTCAACTTTAAGAACAGCTTTCCCCCATCCAAGAATCCATGAGATAAACTCGTTTCTGTCAAAGACACGCAGCTTAAGCGTGACCGTTTCATTAGTTGTCGAAATGGATTGCGATGAGTGCCATATCCGTTCTCTCAATGCGTATTCAACTGATTTATCAAATGTTATTTCTGTTTCTGTAATTTCTCCATACGTGAAAATCCCAAAGCAGTTAGACAAGTCTTCTTCGAATCTTTCTATCAGCATTTTATCACGCTCAAAGGAGATATCCATTGCTGCAACATTTTCGATTCTTGAAATATGAAATACTTTTAGGTGTGTCTCGTCAATCCTTCGGGCAAGCAGATAAAGGGTATCTCTATACAAGATAATTCGATATGGCTCAACACGTAGAGGAGCGGTTTCACGTCCCGGACGATGGTAATCAATCTTTACCATCCACTTACCATTTATAGCTGCGAACAGTTCATCTATTAAATCTGTCTTGCTCGCAAGATCTCTATGAGCACCGAGATGAACCATGAAGCTCTCTTCCAGCTCTTCGAGATATGCTTTCGTGTAGTTTTTGTCCATCGAACCGGTAATCATAGAGACTGCGGAATCAATCTGTTCTTTGAGATATGTTCCTTGGAAGTAGTTAAAAATGCCACGACTCATTTGCAGTGCCTGAATTTCAGAATCCGTGAAAATCATACTGGCAAAGTTGTCACGACTGAGAAGATAACCGGATTGATTTAAAGTGGTGATTTTATAACCAATGGATTGAATAACCTCAAGATCCCGTTGTACGGTGCGAAGAGTTGTCAAAATTTCATGTTCAAAAATCAAGTTATCAAGTATTTGCTGTGACGAAACCGGATATCTGTTTGCTAAAAGGAACTCGATAATCTTGAAAATTCGTAGTATCTGTTCCCGACTATTGCTCCGCTTTCCTGACATAACCCCTCTATCTAAAAATAAACAAGAATATTAGGAGCTCAAACAATACCATCAATGACACATTTTGTCGCGTGTTTTGTGATGAATTATTATACAATAACCTGATTGTCTCTATGCTTAAAGTGCTGTCGAATTGTGGCAAGAGTACCCGAATGATCGACAAGGGTTATCTCTGGTGACTTGAAAGCTGTTTTCAAACTTCATATACACGGGTTTTTCAAATTTTAAATTCTCACAGTGTAAGGCAGTATCAACTGCATAATGTAAACAATACTATCACCAGATTAGAATCCACCAATCCTATTATCTAAAAAAAGAACCGCCAAGCACATGCCTGACGATCCTTTCTCACCTTCATGCTTGGCCTTTCCGGTTGTTATGGTGACCTTATATTCTCAACGCGGCTTCGAATGCTTTTCCTTTCAGCGTCGCTCCACTTCCGAACATGGCAGAATCAAGAGCCTTATCAGGATCGCTTGTACGGAAGTGATCGACCCATTCTGTGGTGCCATTGTACAGATGCCATGCTGACCGTCCAAAGTTCCCCTTCCCAGACTCGAACAATTCCACGATCTTTTCACGCTGATTCTGAACCCGTGTCGATCCGGTTACAGGAACGATCGAATCCAAGAAATCCTCGACCATCTTCTTATCCACGAGCTTCTGAGCAAGGTATTGAGCCTTCTTCTGAAACTCATCGAACGATGATGTCGCCATATTGAACACTGCAAGAGCATCACGCAAACGATACTCAATCGTTGCCGTGTGCCGAAGACTGACATTCGTTGTAGCGTTCTTGATCGCATTGTTCAACTGATTCTGACACCAGAGTCTGATTGGTGTCAAAAAAGCATTCAGCGACGAACTCCCATCATGGCTGTTCACCAGAGTGATGTAACACTCCACTGGATCACCTCCACGAACAGCATCAAAGCTTTTGTTCAGGCGAGCCTGAAGAAAAATCTTCCGTCCCCCTTTCACATGACCGGCGGACTCGTAGGTCGCACCGTACCGTTCTGCGATGGTATCAAAGAAAGCAAACGCCGTATGATTCTGAATCGGCTTATAGTTGTTTCCAACCACACCGAGACACTTATTTGTATCTGTTCGGAAGATTGCACGATGGTCTGGAACTGATGCTCCATGCCCCGCTAACAGTTCAACCGGTTCTACAAACCAGTTCAATCCGGCTTTTTCAATAGCATCAATCGCCGTCAAAGACGGGTCTATTTTTGTAAGCATATAATTCTCCTTAATATTGTAAGAAAAGGGCAAGCATTGCTCACCCTCTCATGTTGTAGACTATCGCAACAAGTTGACGAAGCGACATCTCAAGTAGTTCTCTTTCACGGTCATCTGCTGTAACGGAGATTTGATAAATCATCCGAATAACAGAAAGAGCCTTGACTCCTTCGATCAGAGTTTGTAACGCACTGATAATTAGTGTGACATTCTCAGTGCCGGTACTCTGCGAAGAACAAGAGCCAAAAGCTCCATCGTCAAAGCAGCTGTCGTCAATATCTTGTTCCACACGGTTCCTCCTATGTTATTCTGTTATTATGCCTGCTGGTACATTGTCCAGTGATTCCAAAAATTTTCAAAAATCCACCACATTTTGTGCCTCCATTGTTACTACGATTTGCGAGCGTTCCGGCATCTGAGATTCAGTTACCGTAACGATTAGAAACGCCGTAAGCGAATCAAACGGCCAACTTTCAACATCGCCGTCACCATTTACGATATTTTCTGCGAAAGTGTACAGTTCGTTGCTCACGACAGGGATAGCCGGAAAAATCAAAAGGAAGCTGTTGAGGCCTCCTTCGTGTTCGGTTTCGATATGACTGATCAGTTCGTGGTCATCGCTGTGACCGCAGATTGGACAGATCATGCCACCCTCCTTGATATATAGTGAAGCTCCAGTTCGCCGTTCCGTTCGTCGGCGTTACAAACATGAGCAAACCCGCATCCATTACACTGCCAACCACGATTCTTAAAATGGACACCCGCTTCAATCGATCGTTTGACCATGCGGAACCGTTCACCCAGTTCTGCGACTCGAACATTCAAATAAGACGGGACAAGATTGTGCGTTTCGATCACCGGCGTTTTGGTTTTTACCAGCGTCATCACTTTCAGATGAGCCGGTTCTGCCAACGCACCTCGATAGAGAACAAGCTGTTCACACACTCGCCGAAAATCATCATCGGAATATCGGCGGGCAGAACTTTTCAAGTCCCAGATCACCAACTGACCATCACTGTTTCGCGTAACCAGATCGATCCGACCGATAAAATCAAGATCACTTGAAAGCTGATATCTAACCGGAACTTCAACGCCAACAACTTCGCCGACATTTTCTGCCATCAGTAATTCAAGTAAAAGATCAGCATTCGCCTGAATCTCTTCACGGGTTTTACCATCGTAAACCACCGGATTAAACGATTCAAGCTTACCCCAAGTAATCCGATACACTCGTTTCAAAATCTCCAGTGACAGCGGAACCTTATGCTGAATCGACCGAAACCAAGATTCCGCCGCCGCGTGAATCGCAACGCCGTTGACCAGATTCGCACTCTGTTGACATTTCGGTTCATGATCGATCTTGTCGAGCCAGAACTGTTCAGGGCAGAGCACAAAACTGTTCACGGTAGAACTGCTCAAAGAACGCACATCAATATTCATACCTACCTCTTGTTGTTAAGGTTGTCGATAATCGTACTTGCTTCACGACTGCTCAGTTCACCGTACTCCTTTTGAAAGTACTGGAACGGCAGATTCTGAATCGCTTCCGGTGAAAATCCTTTGTTTCTGGCAAGCTGCTTGATAAACCGGATCTGTTTATCAGAAGCGGTCGATCCGGTTCGCTGTGACGGATGGGGCTGTTGGTACTGCGGTTTCGGTTGCTGAAACTGCGGAATCGCCGGAACTGCCTGCCCCTGAGAAAACGCTTGTTCCCCAAGGAACTGCTGAATCTGAGCCTGCACCGAAGCCTTTGCAACTCTGAAAAGCTGAGCGATCGCCTCTGGGATGTTAGAGTTGTTGGGAATTTCCTCTTTCAGATCCACCGCAAAGTGGCGAGTTTTGAAAGATTCGTTTTCGGCGGGAAGGTTCTCTTGAAAGTGGACTGATACTACACACATAAACACCTACCTTGTAATTGGTTACTGCTCCACTACAAGATTGTTATTTCGGAAATATTGTAAAAATAACGAAGGGAGAGATATAA
>JAIFMU010000124.1 GCA_020048285.1 bacterium
TATAGTTTCTTGGCGTAGGAACCGTAAAACTACAATAGGGAAACCCCTCATTTCTCTTTTATACCATTTGCCGTTTTGGACAGGAATGAGAAATCTTATTTCACAACGATTCCCAATGCTTCGAGAAGCTGGGGTTTATCTTCGAGAGCGATCCGTGCGGTTTTATAGAAACTGCTCATCCAGTTGTCGAGTTTGACAAACGCTTCATCTTTCGCTGTCGTCGCTTCCTCGGACTGACCTTTTTCACGAAGATAGGTTCGACGTGCGGCTTTTACCGCTTCGATCTTAAGAAGAGCTGAATCAGCTTTGGCAGGGTTGATTTTTGTAAACGCCAGTGCATCCGAAACCTCTGTATCTTTTTTAACGCAGTTGTAGAACTGCTCGGCTGAACTGACAAAGAGCACATGATTCAAAGAGATTTTGCCAGTAACTCCAAGTCGTTCAAGATATGAAGGTTTATGGTCGAGAGCGATTTTTGCCAGTTTGCGATCTTTGCGGTAGATTGTTTCCACTTCTTCAAACGTGGTCTCGTAGATCTGATAGGATTCATTCGCTTCTTGAGCTTCGATACTGTTGACCTCATACTCCTTTTTCGCTGACGTATGAAGCCCCGTACCGATGGCAATTGCATCACGATTCAAGCCGTATTCCGAAAGATACTCGGAAATTTCAACCTCTTCGACACCGTTTTTTAGTGCTATTTCTGTCTGATCCAGAAACACTTTTTCATTTTTGAAACTCATGAGAAATCTCCTTTGATACTTCAGTTACTAACGATGAATCCTTTGTGAAAGGATCCGGACTATTGATTCTATTTTATTGATACGGGTAACGAATCTGGTTGCCGGAACGACGAATCTCATTGCCGGAACGACGAATCTCATTGCCGGAACGACGAATCTCATTGCCGGAACGACGAATCTCATTGCCGGAACGACGAATTAACGAATCTCATTGCCGGAACAACGAATCTCTGTACTTATGTCAAAAGATATTTCAAAGATCATGCTAAACAAGATACTACAATGTTCATACAAAAGCACAGATATTTCAACGATCCCGAACACGGGGCTAATTTCTCACTGAGATTCCATAAACGGAGGGTCGTACATCAATAGCGGAGCTGTGCAAGCAGTCTAGTTTTTGTAGACACGCCCCTATGTGGCATACGCGTCAAGCTAAGAATTAAATCACATTTTTGACGGTATGTTCGTTGAAATGGCTATCTATTGCATATCCCTATTCAGGGAAAAAAATCTCTATGCCATCCCGATCCGTGGGCGTTGCCCACGGCTATTATCCATTTCCCTTTCAGTGAGGAATCCAAAATGTTTTTTCATCCGAAGGATGTTTGCATATCAGTTGTGGGCAACGCCCACGGAAAGATGAACCGTTCAATAATTCCCTGAAAGGGAAACGAAATACTTTGCAATATAGTTACATTCTCCTTAGCTTGACGCGTATGCCCTATGTGGGCGTTGTGAAGGAAAAACCAACCAATACACCTGATTCTGTCGGCCACACAGGGCCGAACCTACAGATTTTTGGGTTTCGCCTTGCATTCGTGCACCACCTCTACGGGCTTATAATCCATTTGACCTATTCGTTCCTTGAAAAACCGCGAGAATCAGGATACACTTTACACTTCTTTACAGCCCCCCGTTTCCAAACCAATCGGAGAGAGTATGAATAGCAAACCAATAGCAACCAGTTCCCCTAAACGACCGATGAGCGACAGGGCGAGGATACTCTCGACTCTGGCAATTGCGAGTGTTTTTTCTATCGCAGTGATAGTAGTCGCGATTGCCACGCTTACGGTGAAACGGGCACAAGAAATGGCGAAGGCTGCGGTTCAGAGTCAGAATCTCGTCCATGATATCAGCGGAAGTGTGACCAATCTTTTTAATACATTGGACGATGCGCTTATCACGATGGTGCATCATCTTGAATATGAAATCAAACGAGGTGAAATCGACACTGCCCGTATCGTTTCAATCCTCACCTTTGAAAAGTCAAAACACCCAAAAGCACTAACGATTCGAGTTATTAATGGGGCGGGATCGGTGATTCAATTCTATCCATGGGCGGATTCTTCTAAAAACTACTCTGGTCGCCCCTACTTCTCCTATTTGAAAGAACATCCCAACGGCGGCCTCTTCATTACAAAGCCCCTTCGCTCAAAAATATCAAATGATAAGATCATTGTTTTAGCGCGCCGATACACGCTTCCCGATGGCAGTTTTGGTGGTGTCGTGATCATTCCCGTTGCTGTTACAGAGTTGCAAAAACTCTTCCAAGGACTCGATGTTGGTTCTGCGGGATTGCTCTTGATGCGACATGAGGATATGGGCTTTACCGCTGGATTTAGCGCAGCACTGGCAGATTCAATCTTGCCCATTGGTGATCCAGCGGTGGCACCGGAAGTGTTTGCCGCTGCGAAATCAGGTGTTGACATGGCAACATTTGTGGCAGTTACCCCCTTTGATCAGACCAAACGGGTAATGTCGTTCAAACGGATTGCCAATGCACCGTATTTTGTGGTTGCAGGAATCGCCGAGAAAGACTACCTTGCGAGCTGGAAAAAGGATCGTTTTCATACGGCACTGGGTGTTGGCCTCTTTCTTTCTATACTCTGGATTCTGACGGCGGTTATTCTGGTGATTCAAATTCGAAGAAATCGGGAACGGCGAATCGCTGACATCAAGCAGAGTCGTATAGAGAGTGCGTTGAAGGAACAAGAGAAAGAGAAAGAGACACTGCGGGTACTTATGGACTCAGTTCCGGGGTTCGGGTTTGTCAAAGATCTCAATCTGAACTATGTGATGGCAAACCGAACCCTCTGTGATCTGCTCAATGTTCCCTACGATCAAATCAAGGGGAAAACCGATTTTGATCTGTTCCCGGAAGATCTGGCGAACAACTATGTCGCCAATGATCGTGAAGTAATGGCCTCGGGCGTAGCGAAACTGTTAGAAGAGATCACTGTGGATGTAGCACAAAATAACCGGCGCTTTGTGATGGCAACACGAAAACTTCCCTGGTATGACAACGATGGAAACGTGTGTGGCATCTACGGTATGGCATTTGACATTTCAGAATTGAAAGCAGCGGAAGAGGAACTAAAACGTGCAAATGAACGACTTTTACTGGCAACCACTGCCGGAGGGATCGGAATCTGGGAGTATGATTGTGTCAGCAAAACAATGCAATGGGATGCGCAGATGTTCCGACTCTACGGGATTACACCTGATCAGTTCGACGATGCCTATGAGGCTTGGAAAATGTGTGTACACCCGGATGATCTAAAACGGGGCGATGAAGAAGCTCAGCTGGCGATGCTTGGAAAAAAAGAGTATGACACAGAGTTTCGCGTGATCTGGCCCGACGGATCGGTTCACCATATTGTTGCACGAGCTCTCGTTCACCGCAACGAAGAAGGCGTTGCAACCAAACTAATCGGTACAAACTACGATATCACCGATCGCAAGCAGAAAGAGACCGAGCTTCAAACCGTTGCTCTTCGCCTACAACTCGCCACCGAATCGGCAGAGATGGGAGTCTGGGACTGGGATGTAAAAAACAATACGATGATCTGGGATAATCGGATGTTAGAACTCTACGGTCTAACCCCAGAGACATTTCCCGGCGGTATCGAAGCGTGGATGAACGGTCTTCATCCCGAAGATCGTGAAGAAACAGTTGCACTCTGTCAAGCGGCACTTCGCGGGGAAAAAGAGTGGGATACAGAGTTTCGGGTTGTTCATCCCGATGGTAAAATTCTTCATATAAAAGCCCGTGGATTGGTACTTCGTGATGAGGATGGTACTGCAAATCGGATGCTCGGGGTGAACCTTGATATCACCGAGCAGAAACAGATTGAAGAGGATCTGCGTTCCCGTGAAGAACTGATTCGTCTTATTAACAATGCCACACTTGATCAGATTTATTGTTATGACCGTGAAAATCGATTTACCTACGCCAATCGAAAACTGTGCGAAAATCTTCACCGTGTACCGGAGGAGATTGTAGGGAAAACCTATTGGGAACTCGGTTTTCCCGAATACCTCTGCCGAGAATGGGATGAACTGCATCAGCAGGCATATCGTGATGGTTCAGTGGTGGAGAATGTTTGTACCCCCATGCCTGACGGCTCCGATCAACACTATGAAGTGAATTTGTCGGTGGTGAAAAACGATAGCGATGAAATTATCGGAATCGCCGGAGTTAATCGAAATATCACCGAACGAAAGCAGGCGGAGAAAGCACTGCAAGATGCACTGTATGAACTTAAAAAATCACAAGAAGTAGCCAAAATTGGGAACTGGGTCTGGCATATCCCGGAAAGCCGGGTTGAGTGGTCTGATGAGATGTACAACATATTCGGTATCGAAAAAGAGCAGTTCACCGGTGATTTGCCGTTGATAATTCAGAAAAGTATCCACCCCGATGATCGTGATGCTGTGGAACGTTCAAACAGAGATGTTGTGGAGTATAGTAATCCTAAACCACTTGAGTATCGGATTGTCAGACCAAATGGCGAAATCCGCCATGTCTGGGCGAAAGCGGGAGAAGTGGAACATGACAAGGCAGGAAAACCGGTTCTTCTGCGAGGAATAGTTCATGATATCACCGAACGAAAGAATCAAGAAGCGGAACTATTTTCGTTAAGTCAACGACTCATTCTTGCCACAGAATCTGCAAAAGTGGGCATCTGGGACTGGGATATCGTCGCCAATATATTGGTCTGGGATGACCGTATCATCGAGATGTACGGTCAAACGCCGGAAATGTTCCCCGGTGGTTTTGAAGCGTGGAAAAATGGACTCCATCCGGAAGATCGAGATTCTGCAATAGAACTATGCCAAGCCACAATTCGCGGAGAAAAAGAGTGGGATACAGAATTTCGTGTAGTGTGTCCTGATGGGACAATTCGGTTTCTCAAAGCCTTGGGGAAGGTTATCAGAAATGCGGAAGGCACAGCAGTACGGATGATTGGGGTAAACTTTGACATCACCGAGCAAAAACGTTCTGAAGAATTGAGTCAAAAAAACCAAAAGCTCGAATCTCTGGGACTACTGGCGGGCGGAATCGCTCACGATTTCAACAATCTTATGGGCGGGATATTTGGGTATATCCAGTTAGCTCAATATGGATCAACGGAAAAACAGGTTCAGGAAGATCTGGATCAAGCGGTCAAAGGAATTGAACGGGCACGGGGGTTAACACTGCAACTGCTCACTTTTGCCAAAGGAGGGGCACCGATTTCTGAAGTGGCAGAGCTGTTCCCCTATGTTGAAAAAACCGTTCGGTTTGCCTTGAGTGGTTCGTCGTGCAGTTGTGAGTTCCATGTGGAAGATGAGCTTTACTGTTCAAAATATGATAAAAACCAGATCGGTCAAGTGATCGACAATATCGTAATCAACGCGCAACAGGCTATGCCGTCTGGTGGTCTCTTAATAATTTCCGCGGTGAATGTAACGCTCAGTTCCGGTGAACACCCGACAGTTGCGGAAGGTCGATATGTAAAAATTTCTATCGCTGACAGTGGGATCGGTATCGCCACAGATCTACTCACAAAAATATTTGATCCCTTCTATACCACAAAACAGATGGGTCAGGGGCTTGGGCTTGCAACGAGTTACTCTATTGTAAAACGGCACGGTGGTTCTATCGAAGTGGAATCGGCTGTCGGAGTCGGCACAACATTCCACATCTATCTTCCCGCATCAGATCCGGTTGTTCCTGCGGTACAAGAGGAACTGTCAATAGTGCCATCAGGAAGCGGAACAGTTATTATCATGGATGATGAACAGTTGATTCGCAGTACCATATCGAGAATGTTGAAAGGTCTGGGCTATTCTCCGCTAGAAAGCAGCAGTGGTAGTGAAGCAATTGCCCTGTTCAGGAGTGAAATCAGTGCGGGCCGTGAAGTGGTTGCGCTGATTCTCGATCTTACGGTTCCCAATGGCATGGGAGGCACAGAGGCGGTGGCAGAGATTCACACAATTGATGGAACCGTTCCGGTGATTGTCGCCAGCGGATATGCCGATGATCCGGTGATGAAAAACCCTGAATTGTACGGCTTCACTGCCAGTATCGCGAAACCGTTTGTTCGACATGAACTGGGCGAGGTGTTGGCGAATGTCATAGTGTGAAAACAATTTCAGTGAGTGTGATTGAGACGTTCAATTGGACGTCTCTTTTTGTATTGCAACAAGAACTATGACGAAACAACCTGTTCCCAAAGTTCGTAAAATCACCTAATCCCCCCTGTCCAAAAATTAGGCAGTGCCTAAAAATCATCCGCTTTTTATCGGACTATTTCTCCACATTTTTTACTTGACATTTTCTATCAAATTGAAATCGTTTGACCTATCAAATATGGCACAATTCGTGAACTTATTTTGACAAAAGGGGGTGCCCATGTACAGAATTTTGATAGCCGACGATGAAGCGGAAATGGCCAACACGATCCGCTTTGCTCTTCTTGCCGAAGGGTACGCGGTGGATGTTGTGCACGATGGAGAATCAGCGTTCAACGCAATCGCCAAACCTGCCGGTGTGAAATACAGCTTACTCATAACAGATGTGCAGATGCCAAAACTCACAGGACTTGGACTACTCAGACAACTCCGTCAGTTAGAAAACGATACACCGGTGATAGTCATGACTGGGTTCGGCGATAAACAGATGGTGGTTGATCTGATGAGAATCGGGTGCGATGACTATATCGACAAACCATTTTCGATAAAAGAGATGGTTGCCATGGTAGCACGGGTTTTTGAAAACGAAAACAGTGTTGATCAAAAACGGGAAAAAGAGAAAAATGATCAGGAGCGAGAAATTCAAAAATATCGCGCAAAGTTCGATGAAATCAGCCATCAGATCACCACCGCCGAAGATGCATTTAATCAGATTATGACTGTGGATACCAGTGATCTTCCTCTTGATCTTATTTATCGCTA
The DNA here is from genome assembly GCA_020048285.1 of bacterium. Taxonomy (GTDB): domain Bacteria; phylum Fibrobacterota; class Chitinivibrionia; order Chitinivibrionales; family Chitinivibrionaceae; genus JAIFMU01. Next base: position 6,966 of record JAIFMU010000124.1, read on the forward strand.
CCGACCTTTCGCTGGCTTGGGCGGTGATCTGATCTGCGTCGGCACACTTCCTGACAAAAGCGAGATTGCCATTTTGATTGCCGATGTGGCAGGTCACGATATTGGTGCTTCCTATCATGCCGTTTTTGTGCGATCAATGTTCGAAGAACATTGCCGTCTTGGCGGGGAGATTACCAGCTTTTTTCACGTGCTCAACGAAAAGCTGATTCACGTGGGTTCAGAGAAAATGGTCACCGCACAGCTTGTTCATATAAATACAAAAACAAATGTTCTTACACTCGGAAATGCCGGTCACTGGCCCATGATTCGTGTGAATCCTTTGGGCGAACCATCATTGGTTTCGCTTGATGGCGATGTTTTGGGCATCCGTTCCGATGCTTCATTTTCACAACTTGAGATTCCCGTAAGCCACAAGGAAAAATTCTATCTCTGCACCGATGGCTTTGTAGAACTTAAGCGAGTAGATCCCACGACGGGGCATTCAGTTATGCTCTCTCCTTCCGGCGTTCTTCACCTTCTTGCCAACTACCCCTCTTTACCTCTGGAAGAACAAATTGAGGCGATTTGGAAAAATGCACTCTCGTTTTCAAATTATCGCATGTACGATGATATTCTTCTGATTGGATTTCAGACTTGGGGAGCTAACCATGTATAAACTGAATGCGGATGAAAAAGAGCTGACGATTCAGTTGGCCAGTAAATTCACACTCATCGATAGAGTTGTTGAAGACACCATTGCAATGATGGTAGATGGTGAATCCTACGAGACAACGCCTATTAATCAGGTGATCCGTGAACTTCTTCTGAATGCGGTAGAACATGGTAACGATAATGCTATCGAAAAGATGATAACCTTTTCAATAGTGGTTCTATCTCCTGGAAGATATCGGATATCAGTTTTAGATGAAGGGAAAAAACTTCGACCTAAAAATCTGATTGTTGATTTGCAGATTGCGGCTGATTCGCCTCGAAAAAAAGGGATGATTATTGTAAATAATTTCTGCGATGATATTTCGATCAATCCTGAGACATTCGCCATCGAAGCAATTATTACCCTTCCTCAAAAGATGGATTGGGGAATATCGAAAGAGTCGGATCGATACACGTTGCTCCCTTCGCGGGATATTTCGGCTACGGCACTGACACCGCTGAAACGTATCCTTCGCGAATGGCTCAATAGTTCCGTTCCGCTTTGCGAACTCAATCTTGCAAGAGTTGAAAGTATTGATTCAATCACCTTAAGCCTCCTTATCTCCTTTTCTAAAGAGATAGTTCCGGGAAGATCACTGATTATAACCAATGTTAATTCGGAGCTAATGCAGCTTTTTAATGTCACTCAATTGAAACGGTTGTTTACCATTACGGGGGCCGAGGATGAATAGCATAGCAGATTCTCTTATTCCGGCTCTAGAACAGCTTCCACTTGAACTGATTTTGATGAATTCGGACGGGAAAATGAAATTCCATACGGGGCGTAAAATCTGGCACCAAAAAGATGAAACAAACGAATGTTTCCAGTGTGATCCGAGCCAACAGGTTATCTGTGGAGATTGTCCTATTCGGAAAGTTATGACCATTCTTCAATCGGGGATTTCACCGGTTACAATAGATGGAAGTCTCCCGAAGCAGGGGCGTTCAGGGCAAGAGTGGTTCGATGTGCGAGTCCACGGAGTAGTCCTGGAAAATGATGAAATGCTCCTCATCTCAATCTATGATATCAGCGATTATGTCGAGCGGGAGCGAGAGTTTCTTCTTCCCGGGGAACGATTTAAGCAGATTGGAAAAAAAACGTCGAAAGTGCTTCACGATCTAAAAAATCCACTTTCAATACTGACGGGTGTCACGGAACTATTTAAAATGGACATTGAAACACTCAAAGCTGAAGGTGTTAATGTCGTCGCCCTTGAAGATAATCTCGAGATGCTTATCTCTAGTTCAGATAAAACCCTTAAAATGATTGAAGAGTTAACCGATTATGCCGCGGGAAGATCATCGATTACAGAGGTTAAACCAATCATACTGAAATCATGGCTGCCATCATTTCTTCCAAATCCTCCCAAAAATATCATTCTTGAAACAAGTGTAAGTGGAAATCCAGTTATATCTGGCGATGAAGGGAAATTGGGTGATGTACTCTGGAATCTGGTAAAAAACAGTATGGAAGCGATTGGAAGAAAAGAAGGTAAAATCACCGTTTCTGCCAAAGAATCAGCGGCAATGATAACAATATCGATACGAGATAATGGCCCCGGAATTCCCGATGTGGTGAAAGAAAATCTTTTCACCGAAGGGGTTACCTCTGGAAAAGCAAACGGTCATGGATTTGGGCTATCTAGCGCGAGAGAGTCCGTCGAATCAATGGGGGGGCGAAT
>JAIFMU010000039.1 GCA_020048285.1 bacterium
CCAAGATCAAACTGTCACCGCTTTGAACTAAATCATTGACTTCGTTCACTGCTCCATACTGGATCATCTGTCCGCCAAACAGCGATAGCGACCATAAGAGAAGAATTGTAAAGGAAATACGCATATCAATCCTCTTGAATAAGTTTATTGTTCAATTTTAAAAAGTAATATATAATAGGTCTGTAACAACCACTCTTCACAACCGGAAAACAAATAGCGTCAGGGAAATATAATGAATATCTACCACCGAATTTACAAACTACACCAACGAAAAGTTCCCGCTCAACAGATCGCAGCTACTACCCACATGCCGATAAAGTCGGTACGAGAAATTATCAAACGGTTGGAAAACAAGGCAAAAGATATTCCCGACACTACTGTTGTTCCTGATATTGATCCCTATCTCGATGTTATCATTACGAAAACGAACAAATATACGTTAATAGATTTTTCAGGATTTTTTGTTGGGCAGTTTACTCCGCAAATAAAATCAGCAATCAGCGAAGTTCGTCAGCAGTTGGGACTTACTCTCGCCATAAAAATGGATGAAGTGTTTCAGATCGATCAGGAAGGGTTTGCGCCGCTGACGCAAATCAACAAAGAGTTGAAAATCGTGGGTAAAACACTGGTAATCCTTTCACCTTCACCTGAAGTTGAAAAATATATCGACGACAATAATATTGAATCTCAGATGACAGTCTTTGGAACGCTTCGCGCCTTTGAAGAACACGCGTTCAAGGCTTCGCACAGCAAGTAAATCCCACTGATCACACAACAATCTGCAGAAACTATTTTGAAAATCCAACCGAGGAGAAAAAAATGGCTATTGCAGAACAGATCAACAGTGATATCAAAGAGGCTATGAAAGCCAAAGAAAAAGAGTTAGTTACCACACTCCGCTCGCTTTCCGCAGAGATCAAACAGTACGAAATCGACAATCGCGTCGAAGCTTCCGATGAGATTGTCATTTCAATCATCACCAAAGGGATCAAAACGCGTCAGGAATCGGCAAGTCAGTACGCCGAAGCTGGTCGTGAAGATCTCGAAACAGTCGAACTCGCTGAGATCGAAGTGTACAAAAAATATCAACCCGTACAACTTTCCGAAGAAGAGATCCGCGCAATTGTCACCGAAACAATAGCTTCAACCGGAGCAGCTTCGGCAAAAGATATGGGGAAAGTTATGGGAGCACTCATGCCTAAAACCAAAGGCAAAGCCGATGGTCAATTGGTGAACAAAATTGTAAAAGAGCTTCTTTCAGCATAATGAAACTGTTCACAGAAGTATCCATTCCCGAAGCCTCCGTTCAGCTTGAACCGGGGGCTTCTGTCATTTCTATCGGCTCCTGTTTCGCCGAAACAATCGCCGAGTATCTCAACAGCAATCGATTCCCCACGCTCTACAATCCCTTTGGAACTCTCTACAATCCGGTGTCAATCAGCGAGGTTCTGATTCGCGCCATAACAAATCAGCCCTACACCGCCGATGATCTTCTTGTCGAACATGGTCGCGCGATTCCCCTTTCACATGCCACCCGATTTTCCGGAACTGACCGCGACACGGTAATCGATCTTCTCAACCAGACGGATGAACTGGTTCGTTTGACTCTGAACAACGCGTCGCTCCTGATTGTCACGCTTGGAACTGCACAGTGCTGGCGTTTTCTCGACACCAACAAAATCGTAGGGAACTGCCATCGCATCCCCAACAATCGCTTTCAACGGGAACTTCTGTCGCCATCGCAGGTTGTCGATTCACTGGCAACGCTTATCGAAACGGTACACAATCACTACCCGCAACTAACAGTACTGTTCACGGTTTCGCCGGTGCGCCACATTCGCGACAGTCTCATTGAAAACAGCCGTAGTAAAGCATCCCTGATCTATGCCATGAGCGAACTCTCTGCGCGATTCCCGAAACTGATCTATTTCCCTGCATACGAAATTATGATCGACGAACTGCGCGACTACCGATTCTACGACGAATCACTGGTGGAACCTTCGAACACCGCTCGTGAAATTATCCGCCAACGATTTTCACAGGCAGTTCTGTCACCGCGATCGCGCCAGTTTATTCAGCATTACCAGCCCATTTACAAATCGATGAATCATCGTATCGATGAAAACGCAGATACTGCCCGATTTGCCGAAACGGCTCTTAAAAAAATAGAGGAACTGTCGAAACAGTTCCCCCACATAGATTTTACCGCAGAACAAAACTATTTCACTGCGTTGAAGTAATATCTCTCTTTTTCCCAAAACGAATATTCCCCACGGCGATAAAAATCAATCCGGCGAGCATCATGGCAAAGCAGAGCACTTGGCCCATGGAAAACTGCATGAATACAAATCCCAAATGAGCATCCGGTTCGCGCACATATTCGATAAAGAATCGGAAAAAGCCGTATCCGAAGATATAGATCCCTGTCAAGGTTCCCCATTTTCCGGCGAACTTATTTCTCAGTGGCCACATAATCGCAAACAGTACAATCCCTTCGAAAAATCCTTCGTAGAGTTGAGACGGATGTCGAAGAGCTTTTTCACCGGCGGAAGCGAAATACATTCCCAGTGGATGAGTGGTTACGCGACCGTAGAGTTCGCCGTTGATAAAGTTGCCCAACCGACCAAACGTGTAGGCAATGGGCACGGCCGGCGCGATCGCATCGATCAGTTCGAGAAAGTTCAATTTGTTTTTCAGCGTGAACAGCAGTCCCGCGAGAATCACCCCGATCATTCCCCCATGATAGGACATGCCTGAAAGTCCCGTGAAATCACCCGCTTCATTGAACGGCGAAATAATGCGAATCGGATTTTCCATAAAATAGGAGAGGTCGTAGAAAAGAACATATCCCAGTCGTCCGCCGAAAATCACGCCGAGAACCGCCCAAAAGGCAAAGTCGTCAAAGTGATCTTTGGTAAAGGACACTTCCTTTTTGTTCCGGCGATACTGCATCATCCCATAGACCATCCCAATGGCAATAATGTACATAATACTATACCAATGAACTGAAAACGAACCGATTGAAAACAAAATCGGAGACATTTGCGCCGGGAGATTCTGCCACCATTCAATCATAAAGACTCCTTGAAAAATTGATGCGATAAAATAGGTTCGGCACAGCAAAACGGGACGTTCAATCTGAACATCCCGTGCACATTATTCTTCTTGCTACAGATCCTCATGGTTGGTAGGCAGAACATTTTGCTTCGAGGGCGCAACTTTTCCCATCGGAAAAGAGAATCACTCCCCCGGAATCCGACATCCCCCAAATTGTCCCCACGATTGCTCCATAGAGCGAAATGGCATCGATCCACCGATCTCGATTCCCCACGCAGATCATCCCGAACGCCAGTGATCCGCAAGGAAGAGAGATCAGTTCACCGCTGGCAAAGAGTTGCCCTTCGGGAATGTCGATTACTGGCGATCCTAAAAATGATTCGATCCACCGCCAACCGTCTTCGGGTGAATAGACGACGATGTACAGGTGTTCCTGATGTATAGCTGAATAATCCATAGAAAACCTCGCTGAGTTATAACGTTTTTGTTCGAAAAATTTTTTGTTGTGCCAAATCAAGAGCGACTGCCACCACTGTCCCCGCCACGTACATCCCGATATCAAGGGCTGAAAAGGTTGATCCCACCAGTATGTGGACCAGAGATCCCGGTTCAAATCCCAAGCGTTGCGCCGGATCAAAGAGCTGAACGATCTCCACGGCAGTGGCGAACAGAACAATCACACATCCCGCCGGAATTGCCGGAACAGGTCGAATCGCCTGAACAACGGTGTAGATGAGAATCACCACGAGAAAATCACCGCCGTACCCGCGAATAAAACTCGACGACGGGCAGAACTGTTCAATGGCGCACTCCACCGCAAAAAGTGCCATCGATGCGAACCCCATGCCGATTCGATACGGGCGATTCGCTGTTTTTACCGCCATGATATCACCTCGTTTACGTTTTGTTTTTGGCGCAGACGCGCAAAGGCGATCACCGTTCCCCAGAGCACCCCGCCGTAACTGCAGGCGAGATCGGCGAAGCAGAAGGTTCGCAGAGGATTGAATTTCTGCGAAAACTCTTCCACGGTGAACAGGCCGATCAGCAGAACCACCGCGCCAAGCGCAGTGAAAATCCGATGATCCTGACTTCTGCGCAGGATCGCCGACAGAACGGCCAGTGTCACCAATCCCATCACCAGAACATGTCCAATTTTATCTCCAAGAGGAAGATTGCCGAGGTATTCCAAGATTGGCGGAAGTGTTCCCGTGTCGGCACCGATCACCAACATGGCAAACAGTGCGATTGAAATGAGGGGAACCATTGTGTTTTTCATATTTTTTCTTTCTGATGTAGTGGCGACCCGCGGAAATGTTGTCACGTTAATTTTTCCCGTCGATGAATCGACGGGCTACTATATTTTTCCCGTCGATGAATCGACGGGCTACTATATTTTTCCCGTCGATGAATCGACGGGCTACTATGGAATAACATCCTCCGGATGAATACAAATCAGATCCGGTAGGATCACATTCATTATTAGCCTTGGATTTTAATCCGTGGAAACATGGTCGGATCAAATAGTTTCTACAGTAGTGGCGACCCGCGGTCGCCATATTTGCGATGTATCGTGTATTCCCGATTACCCCTCAATCTCATTTTTCCCCACGGAAAACCAGTCTACATTTCTCGTACCGAACATGATTCCCGCAAGAACGACCACCAGAACCACCGACCCAAGCAGCAGCGAATAGTGTTCGAGTTGCAGAAGGATATACAAGAATCCGTAGAGCATAGAAAGCACCGTTCCCATGATCACCGCCGGAGTTTTTCGTTTTAAAATCCCCGCCGAATAGAGCGTGATCATCAGAACAATCGCCGTGGAAGCAATCCCGTAGGCAATCCCGAATCCGATCTGTTCAGAGAGAGAAAGCAGGAGGATATAGAACACGGTGAGCGCCGATCCCACCAAGGTGTACTGGATCGGGTGAAGGCGACAACGGCCGAGAACTTCGATGAGAAAAAAGCCGGTAAACGTGAGTACCACAAAGAGAAGTGCGTATTTCACCGACCGCGTAACGAGCTGATAGCCATCGACAGGCGACACGAGATTCACCCCGAACCGCGAATCGGTCACCGACACGGCGTAGTCGTCATCGAGCCAGATCTGCGGATAGGATCGGTTGAAATTGAGCACACTCCAGCGAGCGGTGAATCCGGAATCGCGAATTTCATGCTCCTTGGGAAGTGACGATCCCACGAATCCCGGTGAAGGCCAGGACGAACTCATTTTCACCGATGTTTCATCGCCCAAGGGAAGCCATTTGATCGATCCGGAACCATTGAGTGTCATCTCAAAGGTCACATCAAACGCACCGTCGTCGCGGTTGAGCCAATTAGTAGGTAACGGGAACGTAAATCCACCGGTGGAACTGCTTGTCGAAGTCACCATTCCTTCGGGATCAAAGGATTTCATGCCATCCACCACGGCGAACTCCCGCACTCCCGGTTCGGCGGACAGGGCGATCCCGTTGCAGGAGAGTTTTGCCGATCCCGCAATTCCCTTTACATCGGAAACCCCCAGCGTAAACCACGCCTCGTTCCACCGTATCTCGCTGATAGCAATTTTCAACTTGGAAAAGTCCGGCACATAGTGAGCGGTTCCGGTTGTCTTGTTTTTGTAGAGAATCGCTCGATAGATTCCTCGACTGCGGATTTCCGGTTCTGCTTCGGCACTGATATCCAGTTTCGTCGGAAGGATCGTCACCACTCGCCGGTGATAGGTGATTTTTCCTTTCTCTTCTTCGCGCTGTTCGATCACCGGAACCGCCAGCGCCGGGCCGGAAATGGTCTGGTCACCTCCCCAACTGTCGGTGATTGCGCTAATTGCCGAGTTCTTGAGCATCTGCCGTTCGTTCACAATGGCCTGAATCATCCACGAAATCATAATGAGCACAAAGGTGATGACGGAAATGGTGATCAGTTTGCCCGTTACTCCTGAACGAGCGGGACGGTACGCGGATTTCTGCTGTGGTTCCATAAAGATCCTCTTCTGTTTGGGTTGCTGTTCGTTCATATCCAAAAGATACCCCCGCTCTGTGAATCCTCTGTGAACTGAATGTGAATTGGAAATGAATTGTAGGTTGGTTGGCCACCCCCAAAAACCCCCGACCATTCCCGTAACACAATAGTTTCAAGAAAATTACCGCACGATAGCGATTCTATTGTTATATTTCTCATGACACGAGATCATCAGCACCGAACACTCGCCCTGCCGATGTATCTCATCTTTTTACAACCGTTTTTTACAAAGGAGTCTCCATGAAAGAGACTATGCCGAACGTGGCGTTTCCCGATGCGTCCCACGAACAGATCCGCACCCTTGTCACCCGTATTGATACGCTGGTGAATCCTCAAAAGACAATCCATATCATGTTGAAAGATCTCTTGGACGATGCAAAATCGCACCTCAATCCTCACGAACAGGCGCTCAATCGGCCGGTGGGTTCCGAATTTACCGGGAATTCAAAGCAGAGCGACGATAAACGGGATCAGGCGACAAAAATTCTCCTGAACAAGGTCTATACGGCGGCGGAAGAGTTCAACGAAGAGGTGGCCTTTGCGGGAAAAACAGTGAAAAAGGTGTGTGAAGATCACGGCGGAAAAGGAATTATTTCGATGAAACTGGCGGAACAGACCGACGTTACCCGTCGCCTTCTGGCAGTTCTCAAATCACCGGATATGATGCCCAAAATCGAGTATCTCGGCCTTGCAAAGGATCTGCTACTGGTAGAACAGTTCAACAACGAGTTCGAACTGTTCTGGAATAAACGAATCACCGAAAAGCCTGAAACGGCTGCGATCCCCTTGATGAGAGATGTGCGTCGCGAACTGAATATGAATCTCGCTCTCTTTACAAAAAATCTAAAATGGCTTCATAAAAGGGGGAAAACGGGACTTACTGATGCGTCATTACAAGGCATCAACAAACTTCTGGTGGAACTCGGGGCTGATTTGCATGCTCAGGAAACAGCCAAAGCAACGGCATTGGCAAAAGCAAATTGATCTGTTTGCATAGCTGACAAATATTCCACTGTCATGATGATCATACAGGCGTTCTGAACGTATATCAGGACGCCTTTTTCTTTTGTGAACCGTACAATTTTTTGTCGCGGTCATTTTGAATCGAAATGGGCCGTACAATTTTTTGTCGCGGTCATTTTGAATTGAAATGGGCCGTACAATTTTTTGTCGCGGTCATTTTGAATTGAAATGGGTCGTACAATTTTTTTTCGCGGGCATTTTGAATTGAAATGGGCTGTACAATTTTTTGTCGCGGGCATTTTGAATTGAAATGGGCCGTACAATTTTTTGGCGAGGAGATTTCCGATATAAAAGGTAGTTTTTTCGGGAAGAGATGTTCTGAATCGACCGATTTAGATCAAAAAGATGTACTTTATGGTGAGTAGTGTGGTCGCACTATCTGCTTGTTAGTTGGAGGATAAAATGAATCTGAAGAGTATTATTCACAAATTTCTTTTTTCAGTAATACTATCTGTTTCAAGCACTTCTTCTACCACACCGATTGAGTCATCACCTCCATTACTTCATATAAGGAAAGATGCATGTCCAGGAGAGTATTGTAGCTATTCAAGTTGGGTGGCGTCTAAGCCTGTAATTATATATAAATCGATTAAAAGCAAAGTATCTGTAGATACAGTTCTTGAAGGCGACACTATAGAAGCCATTAAAGGTGAAATCCATACAAAGCCAGTTCCAGTACTTGTGAAAAACGATTACCCAATTGGCGATACTGATACAATTAAAGCCGGAGAAACGTTTTATCTTTTGGATTTTGATAGCGAAGGGTATTACAACATTTGGTACAAAGGAAAAGAATTATCTACACACGCTGTTGACATTTACGATAAATGGGGTGATCTTTGCAGTAATTGTGACACATCAATAACATTTGGAGTTTTGCAATACCAATATAAAAGTGACTGGTGGGTATTGATAAAAACCAAGCATGGAAAAACAGGGTGGGCAAAATCAGGCTACAATTTTTTGCGAATTGAATGAACTATGCGATCTTTTTATCTCCTAACGAGTCTCCGGCTCGTCAGGGTCTCTCGTGACTCTCCGGCTCACCATGTTTCCCCATCCTGTCAGAAAATGACCGACCGTAGCAGATGATTCCAAGGATATGTTTAACCGCATCTCCTTTACTTTTGGATCGGTTCGGGTTGTATTTTGGGGGGAGAGATTTCACAACAGATGAATTTCACTGCACGACAAGTAAAAGAGGAGATATAATGAAGGAATATTCAACTGTTTTGACCGCCCTGTTCGCGCTGACAGCAAGTTTGTTCGGTGGTGGTGTCGTGATGAAACCGGAGTCACTATTGACAGAAATCGTTCTTCTGCAGACTGCCCCTCATCTTACACGCGGTTTCATCTATAATAATACGGAAAAGACAATAACCATTGACTCGT
>JAIFMU010000151.1 GCA_020048285.1 bacterium
GGATTTCAGTTCTTCGATCGCGAATGTTGCGGTGGCATTTCGCGGGCAATTTAGGCTGGAATTTGTCACCTAACTGCGGATTTTAGGTTTACATACTGATCAGTTATCGTACACACCGGTTCCCACTCCGTGCCAGCGTGTCAGCGATAACTGACCATTATGTAAACTGGTAAAAACCAAACCTGTCGCTGGCAGATTTGGTTTTGATCCAGACCGCAGTTCCGGTCGGAAGGTGTTTGAAAACGAAAAGCATACGGCAAAACGTGTTCACACAATACAACATGCTTTGAAACAGTATGCTACAGCAAGACAGAGGAACATTTTACACACATGATTTTGAAACTTTCACACACGTAACTTATCGGAGTATAGATGATTAGGTAAATTTGTGTGAAAACAAACCTCACCTATGGTGCATAGGTGTGATAAAACATTGAGCGTAGGGATTGGGTTTCCTGCTCTGATTTAGGGATCAGAAGTTGTTGCTCTGGAGTTGCTGGTTTTGAAGTGAAACGTGATGATTGGCGAGCAGGATTCCGCACTTCGTCTACTCGATTTTCCTTCCGGAAAACCGAGCGGACTTGGCGGTTGTTTGAAGAGTGAAAAATCTAATCAAATATGTTGGTTTGACCTTCGGCAATCCACATGGGCATTAGAATAAACGAACTCTACTAGCAATAGAATGTTAGTATCGTGTATTATCCCAGCGATATGCTAAATACCACCGACCTGTGATGTTACGGAATATCTCACCACGCTCTTTAGTCGCAATGTAAGTTGTTGCAGAATCTATAGATGTTACTATAGGACTTGGTTCTCCTTTCATGTAATAGTAAAGTTGCTTATCAGAGCCCCAATCAGTGAATCCTTTTGAGGCGTATTGTATTCTTATGCAACTATCTGCAGTATTATCAATCCTATAAATGTTCAATTGCTTTATCAAACTCTTGAATTGCTTAGACAAATCTTGGTCATCATTTACAAACGAGATAGTACGTGTGTAGAAATCCGATGAATTCATGTCCTTAGTCGAGTCTGTAATAAATTGTTGTTCTGCAAGTAGTTGAACTGTTGCTATAAGCAGTTCATATGATCCAAAATTATGATTAAAGTTTGCAATATAATAATCTTCTGAATTCCTTAAGTAGCATACAATGTGCTTTACTTTAGCTGCAAAGGCTGAAGATGCTAACACTCCTGCCGTGATTATACTAATAAAAATTACTGATAGGGTGAAATAGATTATCAAGCGCTTCTTCATATCTATTAGTCCTTTTTATTCGTTGGATTCATGACATTTGCTTTTCCACCATCCACTGTTTCCTTTGAAAGCTTTAGCGATTCATGAGAACTTTTTGAGTTGCTCCCTATTTCACGTCCTAATGAGTTATTAGTTAAATCCATCTTTCCTGATCCTGGGGTTGGGGAGTCATTAGGAAACAATTTTGTTTTAACTGCTCCATAAAGTTCACGCGCTGTACCCCAGACTAATGCATCTAATCGCCCCACTCTGCGTGTAATTTCAGCACTTGCATAAACATGTTTAAATGCATCATTCTCATTGTCTTTTCCACCTACAGGATATGGATCTTTCATCATTTTTACATCTTTGTACACTTGATTAGTTCTATAGTAGCTAACGATAGTTTTTGAAACTAAGTAAGAACCGACGGTATTCCCATCTGGATCCACCGCATTCACAGGATTAAATCCGTTGGCCGTATACGAGTAGCCGCTCCAGAACTGTTCAGCCTTATCCAGACTAATCCAATACCCGATCACCGGATTATAGTATCTCGCACCGAAGTAGTTCAAATCCATTCCTTTATGATCAACGGTTACGCCGTTAACTTTTTCTTGGTAGGCGCCATCTCTGTCCAATTCCTTGCCGGTGAACTCTATTTCCGAATCACCTTAATCAAGAATACCACCACAAAGAAGGCGAAGTTCACCACCACGATTGTTGCGCCTGCAGGAAGATTGGCGAGAAAGGCTACGACGATTCCAGTAATCACCGAGCAGAGTGCAAAGAGAACCGATGCGATGAGCGTAGAACGAAATCCTACACGGAGTTGCAGAGCCGTAACCGCAGGAATCACAATGAGACTGGAGATCAGCATGGTTCCCACCACTCGCACGCCGAGAACCACGGTGATCGCCGTGAGAAGGACGAGCAACTGGTTGTACCGTTCTGTTTTCAGGCCGTTGGATCGAGCGAAATCTTCGTCAAAGGTGAGCGAAAAGAGTTCGTTGTAGAGAAAGATCACCGCCACAATAACGCCCACGGAAAGAACCACTGACAGAACAACTTCGCTCTGTTCAATCGCCAAAATCGATCCAAAAAGATAGCTGAAGAGATCCACATTAAATCCCTTGGAGATCGAAGCTATCAGCACACCTGCCGCCACTGAAAATGAAGAGAGCAGACCGATCGCCGCATCGCCTTCCATACCTCCGGACTTGGAGAGTTTAAGTATCAGAAGTGACGCCAACATGACCAAGGGAACGGAAAAGTGCAGCGGTGCTACGCCAAAGAAAATCCCCAGCGCCACCGTGGCGAAACTGACATGTGCCAGTCCATCGCCGATCATGGAGTAACGACGAAGAATCAGAAATCCTCCCAAGAGCGCACAGGTCATGGCGATAAGCGAACCGGCGATAAGCGCTCGCTGCATAAATCCCATCTGAAGTGCATCGATCAGTGCTGACATGCGCACTCCTCAACTGAAGGTAGAACCGCCGAAGTATGGCGAAAGTAGTGACTTGAGTGCAGTGGTTGTTCCGCTTGAAAACCGGCGAGCGCACCGGAATAGAGCACTGTTCGGTCGATAAAGAGCAGTGAAGTGGCGTAGGAATCAAGCGAGTGAGTATCGTGAGTCACCATGAGAATGGTTGTTCCACGAGTGAGGTTCAACTCTTTCAGGGTGGCGTAGAAACAGCCGCGGGTGCGCGGATCCAGTGCGCCGGTTGGTTCATCGAGAATCAGCACTTTCGGATCGGAGGCAAAGGCCCGGGCAAGAAGTACACGCTGTTGCTGACCTCCCGAGAGCTCCCCCACCCGTGCCGAAGCGAGCTCTTCGATCTGAAGCAGTGAAAGTGCTTCGCAGATTTTGTGGCGATCCTGTTTGGTCAATCTCCGAGGGAACCGTTTTTTCAGGAGGATTCCCGTTCCCACAACTTCCCGAACTGTTGCGGGAAATGAGGGCATGGAAACATAGGATTTTTGCGGCATGTAGCCGATGTGGGCTTGCAGTTCCGAAGCCACGGTGACAGAGCCACTTTGAAATGGAAGAATCCCCATGACCGCCTTAATCAGCGTGCTTTTCCCCGCGCCATTTGGTCCGGCGACGGCACAGAATTCACCCTGCGCCACGGTAAATGAGCAGTCGCGGATCACCGGTTCGGCGTTTTCATACGCCACAGAAAGATTTTCCACTGTTATTGCGTTCACTGAGCCAACCCTTTTGCCAGAGCGACCCGATTCGCTTCCATGCCGGAGAGATAGGAGAAAGTTCCCGCCAGTTCCGTTGTCCCTACATTGTGAATCCCGTGGAGAAGGAGCATTTCAGCGCCGGTCTCTTCGGTGATAATTTTCGCCACCCGCGGTTCCACCAACTCTTCGTAGTAGATCGCCTTGATTTTTTTCGTTTTGATCGTTGAGATCAGTTCGGCGATTTTTGCGGGGGTCGGTTCGCTGTTGGGAGAAAAGCTGCTGTACGGCGAGATGTGTTCCAGATCGTACCGATCCACAAAGTAGCCAAACGCAAAGTGCCCCGCATACATAATCGTTTTGTTCGGAACCGCATGCAAGGTTGAATCCAAACGGCTGTGCAAGTTGTTGATCTCCTGCTTGAGAGAATCGGCTCGCTGGCGATACTCTTTTGCCCCCGCCGAGTCGATCTCGATAAATTTGGTGGCGATCTCTTCCACCATGAGCATGGCGCGGATCGGGTCGATCCAGATATGCGGATCTCCACCTTCCACGGGGCCGATCGTTTTTGCCGGCACTGCTGGTCCGCTGTGTTCACAATTAGCGTGAGCCGACTGAGGTTCTGAGTGTTCACACGTAGCTTTCTCTTTTTCTGTATGAGCGCAACTCGATTGCACTGGTTTTGAATGTGCACAACTGGCGTGCTCATCAACTTTTTCAGCAGGTTTCGAGTGAGAACAACTGGCGTGTTCATCTACTTTTTCAGCAGGTTTCGAGTGAGAACAACTGGCGTGCTCATCCACTTTTTCCACTGGTTCATGCGATTCGCCTTCGTGTTCATCCTGTTCTTGAGTGAGAAATTGAACAGCTCGACCGGTTTCCACCACGCGGTCAGCGGGAAGTTCCGCCCCTTTCACCAGTGATTCCACCCACGGTTCGACCACCAGACCGATGCAGAGAAGCAGATCGGCACTTTTCACTTTGATCATATCCTGAGGCGTTGGTTCGTAGGAGTGCGATTCAACTCCCGGCGGAAGCAGAAGGGTCACTTCTGCGCGATCGCCACCAATAACTCGGGCGAAATCATAGATTGCAAAGTTCGAAGCCACGGCAGTGAGTTTGTTCTCCGCCGATTTTGTACTCTTTTTTTGACAACCGGCGCTCAACAGAACTGCCAGCAGAATTACCAAATATCTCATTTTTTACCTCATTCATTGAAACTATGTAAAAATAGTATAAATTAAGGTCTAAAAGCTATATTAGGCACATTACTTCTCTTGACCTTACACAAAACGAAAAATGACAAAATGACGAACCGGTGAACCTGTAAACAATTGTTAAAATAAGGTCTCATAGATGGAATTCAAACTTAAATCCGATTTCTCCCCCGGAGGCGACCAGCCAACCGCTATCGCTGAACTCACCGCAGGACTCTCGGCGGGTGAAGAGCATCAGGTGCTTCTCGGTGTCACCGGTTCGGGGAAAACATTCACCATGGCCAATGTCATTAAAAATGCAAACATGCCAACCCTGATCATCTCTCACAACAAAACACTGGCTGCACAGCTCTTCGAAGAGTTCAAGGAGTTCTTCCCGGAAAACTCTGTGGAGTATTTCGTCTCCTTTTACGACTATTACCAACCCGAAGCCTATATGCCTGCCACAGACACCTACATCGAAAAAACCGCTCAGATCAACGACGAAATTGACCGACTGCGCCTCAAAGCAACTTCCGCACTGCTCTCGCGCAAAGATGTGATCATCGTGGCCTCGGTCTCCTGTATCTACAACATCGGTTCCCCGGAAAACTACAAAGCTCACAGTTTTAGCATCTCCACCGGCATGATTCTCCCGCAGGAAGAGCTTCTGCGCCGACTGGTGAAAATGCAGTACATTCGCAACGATATCGCCTTCGAACGGGGATCGTTTCGCGTTCGCGGTGATACCGTGGATATATTCCCCGCCTATGAAGAGTCAGCTTTGCGCCTCGAATTTTTCGGCGATGAGATCGACCGGATCGCCGTTTTCTCGCCCGTGACAGGCAAGATCTTCTACCCGCTCACCGAAACGGTGCTTTTTCCGGCGAAACACTATGTGGCGCCATCAGTTCCGCTCAAAGATGCCATCGCTCAGATTGAAGCGGAAATGGAGTCGCAAGTGACCATTTTCGAATCCGAAGGAAAACTGATTGAAGCACAGCGGATCCGCGAACGAACCCGCCACGACATGGAGATGCTTCTTGAAGTGGGCTATATCAACGGAATCGAAAACTACTCCGCCATTCTCGACGGCCGTGAACCGGGTGAACGCCCCTTCAGCCTCCTCGACTTCTTCCCGGAAAAATTCCTCACGATCATCGACGAATCGCACATTACCGTTCCCCAGATCGGTGGCATGTACAACGGCGACCGCGCGCGAAAAACGACCTTAGTCAACCACGGATTCCGCATCCCTTCGGCACTGGATAACCGTCCGCTCCGCTTCGAAGAGTTCGAGGAATTGCTCGATCAGACAATCTATCTCTCCGCAACCCCCGCGGACTACGAACTGGGCAAAACCGAGGGCTGTTTCGTCGAACAGGTGATTCGCCCCACGGGGCTGATCGATCCTCCCGTGATCATCCGTCCTGCCACCACACAAGTGGACGATCTCATTGGCGAACTGCGCACCGTGGTTTCGCGCAACGAGCGAGCACTAGTGACAACTCTCACGAAAAAATCAGCCGAAGATCTTACCGATCACCTTGAAAAGCTCAATTTCCGCGTTCGCTATCTCCACTCGGAGATAGACACACTTCAGCGACCGGTAATTCTCGCCGACTTCCGCAAAGGGGAGTTCGACATTCTCATCGGGATCAATCTTCTCCGCGAAGGACTCGATCTGCCCGAAGTCTCCCTCGTGGCGATTCTCGACGCCGATCGCGAAGGATTCCTCCGCTCCACGCGCTCGCTCATTCAGATCGGTGGTCGCGCCGCGCGAAATGTAAACGGTCGCGTTATCTTCTACGCCGAAACAGAAACCCGCTCCATAAAAGCGGCCATGGCGGAGATGGATCGTCGGCGAATCAAGCAGATCGCCCATAATGAACTGCACGGAATCACCCCGAAATCCACCACTCGAAAGATCGGTTCCAGCTTCTCCGTCTACAAGGATTCCAGTTCTACTCCTGCCATGGCAGCGGAATCGCGGGCGACTTACGGCGTGGACTTCTCTCCCGAATCCGATGCGGATCGCGAACTGATGATCGATCACCTCAAACGGAAAATGGCGGAAGCGGCGGCGGATCCGCGCTTCGAAAAGGCGGCAGAAATACGCGATCGTTTGTTGATTTTACAAGGGAAAAAATAAAGTAGGAGCAGTTTTCACTACTCCTACTGATTGTTACAAATCCGTGTATTATGAAATATTCTACTTGAGAATATCTACCCGACCGGTGAATTTCAAGCTAAAGTAGAGACGATTTGGGAACCACACCACCGCAGAATCACCCTTTATGCGAATTGACGAGTTATCCAACTCAACCGTATCGATGCGATTCGATACGGTGAGTCTGTAACGCTGACGCACCTCAGAAGAGTCAAAAAGATCCTTTGATTTGCGGATAATCTCTTTCCACATCATATCAGTCACCATAGGCGTATACTCCCGTTCCAACTGCATGACATACATAGTTTTCAGTTCGGAAAGTCCTACAGGCGTGTGGGTCAACGTGACCTCTTTTCCCGATTGCAAATCCTGTGAACTTCCCGCCGTAAAACTCACGGGGCATGAAAGATGTGACTCCATTGGTTGTCCCGCAACAGTTGATCGATATTGGTGCTTAAGCGTATCAGGAGCCACGAAGGTAAATCGGTTGTAAAACCCCTTAGAAACATCGGGAAGTACCGAGTCTTGGCTCGTGACGATCTGCTCCTCAAGGAAATTTCCCGTGAGGCCAAATGCCACAGTACTTCCAGTGGAAGTTATCTGAAACACGCCGGTACTATCTTTCGCGTAATATTGATGATATCCAAGAAGTTGAAAATCTACACCGGTGGTTAAATCCTCAATTGGCGGTGTTGATTTCTTCGCACAACCGCTAAACCAACAGAGCGACGACACGGCCATTATTGCCAATGTGCTCGTTTTCATTGTTTCTCCTTATTGTGAATCGTTCATACTATACGACCATAAAATACGTCACTTGTGATAGTGTGAATAATACTTTTTCTCGTTCCTCTTCATAACTTAAAATATTCATAAAAGGAAAGGCTATTTTCCTTATAACTCAACTAAAATGATCCTGATGGTAACCGAAAGTGAACAAGTTCCTAAGCCTGAGCGAATGATGGCGGTCTGAAGTAAAGAAAACTAGCAGAAATCAGTATTGCGACAAAGCACATTCGAAGTTTCAGCGGGTTGGTTCCGATTGAGCGTGCAACGAAGCACACGTGGTGGAAAGAAATCATGCTGTCAGCTATAGCCGTTAAGAGGAAGAGAGCCTTTGGGATATGATTTAATCAATAATGTGGTATCGTAATACACTATCAATAAAAGTTAACCACCAAAACATCTTTGAATTTTACAGTCGCACTTGCAATCGATACCCCGTTACTTTTTCGCGAGATTCTTGCGAAGTTTCAAGATCAACGATCCGAGAATTAACGAAAGCATTGCGCCGCTTACATACAGTGTCTGATTTCTTCGCGCGGAGACGTAATTTTCCGACATGATGAAACTCAATTTCTGATATTTTGAGAGAACTTCGCGATTCTCTTTTGCTTCGGAGCGCAGAGTGAGCAACTGTTCGTTGGTGAGAAGATCATTCTTGGCAATCACTCGGGTGTTGTTTAGTGCCATGAATGCGAAAATCGTTCCAGTTATAAGTAACAG
>JAIFMU010000063.1 GCA_020048285.1 bacterium
AGGAAGAGGGTTACAAATTTAATTCTCGGTGTTTTGGACAGGAATGATATAACTGTTGAATTAGTGATGAAATGTGCGAATGATGAATCTGCTTGGTTGCTGTTCTTACAAGTTTTTTTCGATGAGCGACCGATACTCTTCTTTTTCTCGCGCGCCGACGACATTTTCTACTACCTGTCCATTTTTAATGAAAAGTACCAGTGGTATTGATTGCGCCTTGAAGCGTTCTGCTAATTCTGGGTTTTTGTCCACGTCTATTTTAAGGAAGTCTGCATTTGAACCAAATTCCCCAGACAGTTCAGAAAAGTAGGGTGCAATCATTTTGCAGGGGCCACACCAATCTGCATAGAGATCTGCTACTATTAAACGATCCTTTTTCGTGAAGAACGTCTCGAATTGCGCGCTGTTGGCAATATGTGTCAACTGTTCTTTAGTTGCTGTCTGCTGAACGGGTTCACCAACTTTTTCAGGTGTTTGCTCTTTTTTAGCACAGGCACTCAATGACAGAGCGATAACGAAAGCAAAGGTAACTCTTTTCATTCTAATTCCTTTATTATAGGTTTTTGTATCTCTCTTTTGATCCGTAGAGTGTACTTATTCGCACTGCAATACGATCGCTTTCAACGGTTATTTCGCCTTTTGCAAGCATTCTGTCTCCGATGAATACGTCGACTGCTTCACCGGAAAGACGATTGAGCAAAACAAGCTTACCCTTTTTAAGGCGAAGAAGTTGTCTCACACTCATTTTCGTCTGGCCCAATTGCACTGACATGTTCAGTGGAACATCAAGTAGCATATTTATTGAATTGCTCATAGGAACCTCCATTTCTACTCTTATCGGATCAAATCGAGAATCTCTTGAATTCCAAGGGTATCAGTAAGTGATATTCCTGCAGCAACCACCACCATGGCGATTATTATAACCAATAGTACCATTAAAACGGTTAGGATTGCTACTGGAACGATTTGGATCATCGCCATTTTTCCCACGGGGCATTTGTGTACTGTTGCCATAGAAATAATTTGAAGAACAAATGCCCAGATAGCCGATACGAAAATTGGTACAAAGGGAATAGGAATCAGCATAAAAATCAGAGGAGCATTGCAGTAACAATTAGCTGTTGCAGTCGTTTTGAATGGTGCCTTTTTAACGCCGGTTATAGCAAAGAGAAGGTGGAGAAATGCCGCTCCGAGAAAAATACCCCCGATGCCCAGTACAAAAAAGAGGCCATGTTCTAGTAAAATAGCACTGATTGAGTTGCCTGTCTCAGTTGTGATGCTGCTGAATCCATCGTAAATCATTGTGACAGGAAGAATGATCAAAGAAATTATCACGTAAAATAGGACGGCGCTTCCGAGTTTACTGCGGTTGGAAACCTGTGTAAAGAATGCTGAAGGATGCTTGATTATGGAAAACGTGGTGTTCCATAACGATATAAAAATCGATCCCGTTCGGTCTTCCCACTTTGCCAATGAGTTTGTGTTGGGTGCCGGAATTGACGACCTGTTCATGGTGGTTCCACAGATCGAACAGGATGTTGCTGAATTGTTTTGAGCCGTACCGCATCGCAGACATTGTACCATGATAGTTTCTCCTACCTTGCAAAGCTGTTGTTTTAAGGTAAAATATGTTCTGCATAGATTATTTTAACTTTATCTGAAAATGAAATATGAGTAGAATGTCCACTCCCAGTAGTGAAGGAGATCGTATGATAGTGATAACTGGTGGCGCGGGAATGATCGGAAGTGCTCTTGTTCAATGTCTAAATGAATTGGGCGAAGATAACATACTGATAGTCGATCATTTGACTACTTCTGAAAAATGGAAAAATCTCGTTGCTCTTCGGTATGTTGATTATCTCGATCGCGAATCGTTTATTGCGAAACTTGAATTGAACGACCTCGGTGACATTGACACTATTTTTCACCTAGGCGCCTGCTCTGCAACCACTGAAAACGATGTCAATTATCTCATGGAAAACAATTATCGCTACACACTTCGGATTGCTCAGTGGGTAGAGAAAAACCCTTCTTGTCGATTCATTTATGCCTCTTCGGCAGCGACCTACGGTGATGGTGAACGAGGGTATATCGATGACGAGAGCTTACTTGAGCAGCTTCGTCCTCTCAACATGTACGGCTATTCGAAACATCTTTTTGATTTGAAAGCCAAGCGTGAAGGGTGGCTGAAATCGATCGTTGGCTTGAAATTTTTTAACGTGTATGGCCCTAACGAAAATCACAAAGGTTCCATGCGTTCTGTCATGAATAAATCGTTTAACGACGTCTATGTCGATGGCAAAATTTCACTGTTTAAGTCTCATCGCGATGATTACGGCGATGGCGAGCAGCTTCGCGATTTTGTTTATGTTAAAGACGTTGTAGCCATGATGTTGTGGTTTCGCAATAATCGATCTTTGGGTGGTATCTACAATATCGGAACTGGGCAAGCACGAAGTTGGAATGATGTAGCTCGGGCCATGTTTGCAGCGGTTAACAAGGTGGAAAAAATTGACTATGTCCCGATGCCCGAACTTCTTCAAGGAAAATATCAATATTACACCTGTGCTGATTTAACTAAGTTGAAATCATCTGGTTGTGACGTTCCTGCGAGATCGCTCGAAGATGCTATGGTTGATTATTATCAAAACTATCTCATACCGGAGAAATATCTTGGAGATGAATAGACTGTTTCGACTGACAATTTTGGTTGTTATCTGTATAATTGGGTACGCTTCTGCGGAAGAGTACGTTCATTATCGTTTAGGTAAAAAATACCGCGAACAGGGCGAAAATGAACTGGCAAAGGATGAGTTTAAAAAAGTCGTTTCCGTTTATCCTGATCACTATAACTCGTACTTTCTTCTCGGAGAAATAGCTCAAAGTGAAGGCGATCGGGGAAGTGCCGAGGTTTATTACCAGAAGGCGTTGAAATACAATCCCGGATGGAGATCAGCACTTCGAAAATTGGCAAAAATCCACGAAGAAAACGGTCAGTATGACAAGGCGATTCAACTTCTTCAGCAAGCTCAGAGAACTGCATCCGGAGAAGAAAAAGGAGCCATTGAAAAGGAGTTGAACCGCGTTTCCGGTCGAAAAAAAAGTGGCGCTCCGGCCAAGTCTGCTACTCCTGCAAAATCGAAGGCACCTGCTGCAAAAGCAAAAGTGAAACCTTCTCCGGTAGAAAATGTCAAAGTGGGGCCAGCCCCTGCAGCAGCCCGAGATGCACTCGATAAGGGCATTCGCAGTTATCGCGCCATTGTTCAAGCGGGTAAGTCTGATTTTTCACCTGCGGTCGAACATTTTCGCAGAGCGTTAGATTTACATCCAGGGTATCCCGCCGCTTTTTATTATGCTGGTATGATTCGTCGGAAAGTTGGAGATAACAAAGCTGCGAAATACAACTTCGAAAGAGCTGTTAACGACCCTGAACAAGGATATAATGCTCATTTTTATTTGGCGAAAATTTATGGCGAAGAGCGCGATTACGCTTCATCGATTCACCATTATGAAAAATATCGGAGCAAAACGAATTATGAACCTGGCCGTCGCGAAGCAGAAAGCATGATTGCTCAGTATCAGAAATTGGTTCAAAAGATCGCTGCTGATACGGTGGATCTCGAAGTTGTTCATCGCGAAGAGATTGCCGCTGAAATGAGAAAGTTTCCACAACGGCTTGAAATTTCAGAACTACAAATCAGGATTGCACCGCTTTTGTCTATGGTAATTGCCGATACCGCAACTGTTGAAGGGCAAGCTATGCTCAAGGCGGTGAAAGAGTTTAAAGCGAAACGTTATGACAACGCAATTGCCGAGTTTCGGTCAGTTCTTGAAAAATATCCAAGAGGAAAAGTGGCCGGTTTAGCACTTTTTGATCTTGGTGTTTGTTATATGAAACTGCACGATTGGAATGCGGCAATAGACAAATTCAACCAATACCGCGAAAGATTTCCTCAAGGTAACAATGGTGCTAATGCTATGTTTCTTCAAGCTGTAGCTTATTTCGAATTGAAAAAATACCCCGTCTCGCGTCAATTATTTCAACGCTATATCCAAGAGAATCGATCTGGTGGACTCGTGGGCAAAGCTTACGAAAAACTAGGCGACATTTACCGTGATGAGGATCAACTTCGCAGTGCCGATGAATCGTACGATTTGGCGGCTAGAAATAGTGCTAATACCGAAGATCGGGTGATTGCGCAATTCAAGCGTGGAGAGGTATTTGTAGCCTTGAAAAACTGGACGATGGCTGTTAAACAGTACGAAGCTGTTATCGTTGATGGCGAAAAAAACAAAGTGTTCGTTCGCGTTCCCGATTCATATTATCGCATTGCGGATTACTATTATAAACAGAAAAAATGGGCTGAAGCTCGGGAGAAATATCAGCGAGTTACACGGCTGTATCCAAGCTATCAGGATACGCCGTGGGGTCTTTTTCAAGTTGGGAATATCTATAAAACGTTGAAGCAGTATAAAAATGCGATCAGTTCATACGATGTGGTGATCACCAAATATCCCGAAGACTATTGGGCAACTCAAGCCGAATGGAAAAAGAAGGATGCTGCGTGGCAAATGCAATATGGTTCAGGTAAGTAATTGAATATGGAACAAGCAGTAGCAAAACTATGTAGCTCGTTAGCAGATCAATGCAAGTGCTATGAGAGGTTGTGGGAAATAACGCGGCGTGCCACCGGTGCACTTGCAATGAGCAGAGGTGATTTTTCTACTCTTTTAACTGTTATGTCTGAAAAAGAGCAGTTGCTCAATACGATTGTTCAGCAAAAGCAATCGGTGGCGGGTGAAATTCAACTTTGGCAAGAGCAAAAACATTCGGCCCCTGAAGGACTCGTCGACCAGTTGAACAAGTCGCTTGATATGATGGAAAATGTTATTAAGCGCTTTTTGACTGCTGAAAAACAGTTGGAAAAACAGATCTCATTTTACCGCAAGGATCCCTCTTGAGCAGCGAACAGGAAAAACTCCAGTTTCTTCAAAATGCCTTTGAGTCATTCCGTGAACGCGCTGAATTGCTCGAACGGGCTTACAATCACATGTCAGAAAAAATTTCAGAACTAAACATTGAACTGGACGAAAAAAACAATCGCCTCGAAGAGTCTCTTGCCGAGCAGGAACGACTTCGTATTCAGTTGGAAAGTATCATGGAAACGATGCACAATGGCGTCATTTCTGTTGATACTCAGGGAAATGTGACACAGTTCAATCGTTCAGCTGAAGAAATTACAGGATATTCACGTCATGATGTGATCGGAAATTCTGTGGATGTTTGTTTTGGTGAAAAAGGGTTTTCAGAAGGAACGATTCATGAAGTTCTGCGTTCGGGAAAAGGGCATGAACGGGATGAAAAAGTTCTGTGGCACTCGCTTGGCGATCCAGTCCCAGTGGTGTATCAGAGTTCGTTGCTCAAGGATCACACCGGTGAACTTCTTGGCGCAGTGGAAATTTTCAGCGATATTTCCCGTGTGAAAGAACTTGAAAAAGAGAATCAGCAAAACAAAACACTGGCAGCACTGGGTGAAATGGCAGCGACGCTCGCTCATGAAATCAAAAATCCCTTGGGCGCCATGGGAACGTGGGCTCGTTTACTTGATAGAACTTTTCCCGTTGATGATCAGAGAAAGAAAACTCTCGGAAAAATTATCGATGCATTATCTCGTCTCAATAAAATTGTGTCAAGTATGTTAATCTTTGGAAGACAAGGAAATGCCGTTTCATTTCGTACTGTAAATATCAAAGAACTCCTTCATGAATTTATCGACAGTATGGAAGTTGAAGTTGTATTCGTTTCGGGTAAAAGCATTGATGTTGTAAAAGTATGGGATGAAACACCTGTTTTTGTCGCCATCGAACCTGAAAAAATCAGGCAAGTACTTCTGAATCTCGTGATTAATGCTGTCCAGGCAATGGGCGAAGAAGGTTCGCTGACAGTAACGTGTATAAATCCTGAATCGACAGGTGAGTATATTCAGATCAACATAACAGATACCGGTGCGGGGATTCCAGAAAGTGAATTGGAAACAATTTTTGCTCCTTTCCATACTACCAAAGAGAATGGCACTGGACTGGGGCTTGCAATTGTTAAGAAGATGATGGAGTTTCATAAAGGTGTTATTTCTGTAAAGAGTACGCCTGGCGAAGGGACTACATTTGAACTCTTTTTGCCAATTGTCGGTCAGTTACCTTAATAATTACGATATTTCAACTTTTTTTTGCATATTTCTCTATTATGGTATATACTATTCACATAACCGAATGCGAAAGCGGGCTAACTATGAAGAATTCAGTGTTAACATTATTGGCAATTGCTTTATTTTCAACTGTATCTGCAAAATCGGGTGCGAAAGATATTTCTGTTTTTAGTTCCGCGAGTCGGATTGAAAATGGGATGAAAGTTGAATGGTCGCAATCTGGTACGGTAGAGCTGAAAATGTTTAATCCTCGCGGACAGGTTGTTAAATCGATTTCAAGACTATCTATTGTCGCTGGTAATTCTACAAATATTTCTATGGACGATCTTTCTACGGGGATGTATCTCGTAACGATTAATACAGGGCGTTCGATACAGAAGATTTCCGTTGTAAAATAACGTAATTTAATCTACTATAAAATCTAAGCGGTTTCTACTTATCTGAGTAGGAACTGCTTTTTTTGTGGCGTATGATTATGAGTCACCTACTGTTGGAACGGTGATTTAAAACCTGTTATCGCTTTCTAAAAATCGATCGCAGGCGCAAAATGCCTGTGCGATCGAACCAGAACATGGCGATGATCAGGGGCGGTATTGTCATAGAGAGCACGCGAATTGATCGTCCGAGCATCGAATCGTCTTGAGGAAGTGGGAGTGTACCGATCCATAGAGCGAAGCCTCCTGCGGCGATGGATACTGCGGAGATATGGGCGATGCGTTTCACAAAGAGTAAGATAGCACTTTCCTTGTAGACCTGTTTCCAGCGAATGAGAAGCAGGGAGAAGGTAATGGCTGAAGCGAGTGATCCCGTGAGTCCTATGCCTATAACGCCAAGTTTTAATCCTATTGTACTATAGACCGGAATTGTTATGGCCAAGGTGATTATTGAGATAATCAAGGTGGTATATGTTTGCCGTAGTGCAAAGAATGGTCGGTTCAGAATCATGATGGCTGAGAAAAAGAAAAGCCCCGGAAGATAGGCTGCTAGTGCATTGGCGGTAATCAGTGTTGATTCGGCAGTGAACGATCCCCGCTGGTAGAGAATTGAGGTGAGATCAAAGCGTACGGCAAAGAGAAGTGTTGTGGCGAGAAGGGTGAACACGGCTGTTTTTTCGAGAGTTGAAAAAATGGTCTCTTCCATGGCCTTGAAATTTTTTTCATTCGCCATTTTGGTAATAAACGGATAGATTCCTCCCGCTACAGCCTGTCCAAAAATCCCCACAAAAATCATAAAAAGGCGATAGGCGTAGTTGAGTGCAGCTAGAGCTCCGGTTCCTTCGGGGGAGCGGGAGCCAAAGATTCGCCCCATCAGTTCGTTGGAAAAGGCGAGTCCCAGTGTAAAAATGAGTGGAAAAGTCTTTACAAGCCACTCTTTCAACAGAGGGTCGTGATGATCGAACACCGGTTGCAACGAAGTGCCTGTTTTTCGAACTGAAGGAATTTGAACCACCACATTCCCGATAAATGCGCCGATAACGACTCCCCACGCAAATCCTTCAACGCCGATAATTGGCGAAAGTGCAATCCCGCCGAAAATAATTCCCAAGTTGTAAATCACCGGTGTCAATGAAGGAATGAAGAACCGTTTGTTTGCAAACTGAACTCCATTGAGAAGTGCTCCCCAAAAGAAAAAGAGCTGGGCGGGAAGTATTATTCGCGTGAGGTGAACGGTGAGATCGAAAACGGGGCCATCGGAGATGTTTTTTCCCGCAGCCATAGAGAGAAGTTGAGGAGTTGCTGCCCATGTGATAGCGATTCCGATTGCAAAGATAATCGTTCCAATCCAGAACAGATTTGAGAAAAAGCGGTTCTGTGCCTGTTTATCATTTTCTAGTGATTGAAAAAGCGGAATAAATGTAACAGACAGTACACCTCCGGCAAGAAGTTGATTGAGCAGATCCGGGAGCATGAATGAAAATGCGTAGGCATCGGCATCGGAACCGGTTCCCGCTTGTCCTGCCAGTACCGCCGTGCGTATAAATCCGATTCCACGGCTCATAAACATGGAAAAAACCATGATCATAACAGCTGTTAGCGTGTTTTTTTTCTCCGTAGAACCCATGAAGTTACCTCAAAGCAGGGTGATTCCGTTGAAGAAGCGATTATTTCTCTCGAAACGCGCATTGCGTTTCAGGAAAAAATGATCGAAGAACTAAACCATATCATTTACAAACAGCAGGAGCAGGTCGATTATCTTTCGGTGAAAATGAAAGAAGTTCACCGCAAGCTTTCGTCTATGGATCGCGGAGAAAATGTCATTCACGCCAGCGACGAAGCACCACCCCCGCACTATTGATCGCTCTTAACTTGAGGTCTCTATGGATCCTATACTTTTTCATGTGATACTTTTTTTCAGCGGAATTTTATCCAGTGTGATCAATGTTATGGCCGGAGGTGGATCGATCGTGACGTTGTCGGTAATGATCGCCGGCGGGATGGATGCTTCCGTGGCGAATGCTTCAAACCGACCGGGGATTTTAGCGGCGTCGGTCAGTTCTACTCGTGTTTTTGTTCAAGAGAAAAAGATTCACCGTGGCGATGCATTGATTTTGGGGATTTGCGCAATTCCGGGATCAATTGTGGGAGCGATTTACGCCAGTTCTATCGATTCAAAACTGTTTGAACGATTGATTGCAATCACTATGATCGGTGTGGCCATTTCGCTCTTTTTGCCTCAGCGAAAAGGGGGAGCGGTACAAAACTCAAAATTGATCTATCCGGTTACCGCGTTGATCGGCTTTTACGGCGGGTTTATACAACTCGGGGTGGGAATGATACTCATGGCGGCGTTCAAGCATCTACAGAATCTGCCTCTACTCGAAGTAAATGCTCGAAAAATGGCGATCACACTGCTCTTTACAATTCCAGCATTGGTCATTTTTGTTGTTGCTGGCTTAGTTGATTGGAGTACTGCGTTAGTTGTGGCTTTGGGGAATTATGTGGGAGCTCATTATGCGGCGAGACTGGCGATTAAACGGGGTGAAAAAATAGTGAAAATTGTGCTAGCGATTATGACCGGGGTTATGGCATTTCAGCTGTTGCGGTGAGTGATTTAAAAAAAGGTGATCAATTCGAGGAATTGATCACCCGCATACCGTTATGCTCGACCGAGTACAAACTGCGTAAACAAGCGCACGCCGAATCCGGTGGCGTACTTGCGATTGATCCCCGCCGGTTCGCCTTTGTTCCACGCAACTCCGGCGATATCCACGTGACACCACGGTGTGTCGCCGGCAAACTTATGTAAAAATGCCGCAGCGGTGATCGAACTGGCACAGCGATCCTTTTTCCCAATATTCTGAAGATCGGCGATTGAACTTTTCAGCTGTTCATGGTGTTCTTTGCGAATCGGGAATTCCCAGAGTCGTTCGCTGGTTGTTTCGCCAACTGCAAAGAGTTCGTTTTTGAGCTCTTCGTTGTTTGAAAAGAGTCCGGCGATTGTATCGCCTAAAGCGATAACCACAGCTCCGGTAAGCGTAGCCATATTGATAATCCGCGAAGGTTCGTAGTTCTTTTTTACGTAGGATATTGCATCGGCAAGAATGAGACGACCTTCCGCATCGGTGTTGAGCACTTCCACCGTGGTG